>CAZFDE010000001.1:0-65105 GCA_964517795.1 uncultured Pirellulales bacterium
GACTCTTAATCAGCGGGTCATAGGTTCGAATCCTATATCGCCCATTTAAATTATTGGGATTTTAGGCGAAATTAGCGATTTCTATAAAAGGCGGATTCAACTCATAAGTGCAACTGAGTTCAATCTGCTTTATGTGAATTTTGCAAACGCAGCAATAAGCTTTTGGGTGATCGGGCCGGGTTGGCCGGAACCGATGACATGATCATCAAACTTGACAACCGGAACGATATCGCGTGTGGTGACCGCAATAAAAAGCTCATCGGCGCCGCCAGCCTGACCAGGCTTAACGGATGTCTGGCAAATGGGCAGGTTGATACTCTCGGCGGCATGGATCACATAGTTCCGGGTGATCGACGGCAGAATATTTTCCGACAAGGCGGTTGTATATAACGCCCCTTCAATGATCGCAAAAAACGCCGAGCCAGATCCCTCGGTGATCAGGCCGGATTCATCGACAAGAATCGCCTCTTCGGCGCCCTTTTTTTCGGCATCGCGCCGGGCAAGGACATTCGCAAGTAAATTCAGCGATTTGATATCACAACGTTTCCAACGCCAGTCCGGGTGGGTGGTCACTGCAATCCCTTCTTTTTTAGCTTGGGCATCATCGTGCAATTCGTTGATGGTCATAAAGAAATTCCATTGGATATCCTGTGCCCAGATATGATTTCGGGGCCCCTGGCCGCGGGTGATATGGAAATATATCTTGGCGTTGGGGATCTGCGTTTTTTCAAATGCCTTTTGAACACGATTCTTGATGTCGTCCATATCGACACCACTGATCTCGATGGCTTCGAGACTGTTCGCAAACCGCTGCAGGTGCTTATCGATCGCAAAAATCCGGCCATTATAGCTGCGGACAACTTCATACACACCATCACCAAAGAACGTGCCGCGATCCAGATAGATCGGGTCTAACTGTTCCAGAGGGATCATTTTGGTGCCCACCATGGCCAATTCCTGCATCGTTAACGCTCCTTCTATGCCGTAAACCCATAAATAACCGGAAAATATGAAATTCTTACATATTTTTGCTTTACAACCGGTAACCAACTCCATAAAATACCACGTTTTGCTGACGATTCAAGTAAAACGTTAACAAGGAGTTTGAACCATGTACGCAATCATTGAGCAGGGTGCGAAACAATATAAGGTCGCCGAAGGCGATCGGATCGATATTGAACTGATGGATATTGCCGATGACGCCAAGACCGTCGAATTAGACAAGGTCCTTTTTGTCAGTGATGGTCAGACGGTTCAGGTCGGCTCGCCGTACGTTGATGGAGCCAAAGTCATTGCCTCATTTATGACAACTGCCGGCGATGCAGTGATCAAGGGCAAAAAACTGTATCCGATGTATCGACGCCGCAGAAAGAACAGCAAATGCCGTATCGGACATCGCCAGCAATATCTTCAGGTTACTATCGATAAGATCGAAGCTTAGCCGGCGGCTTGATATTCATGTATGATTTTCCCGGCTCTGTCACGCCATGCGTCAGGGCCGTTTTTAATAAAGAATTCATACGAATCATCCCTTACCAGTTGCCCCAGTACGGCCTTGCGATCCGCCTGTTCGTCGATCTGGTCGATAATCCTGGATCGCTGATTTTCAAGTTCTGCCAAAAATTCACCGTTTTGATCGGTGATGATCTTCTCCAGTTGCTTTTTGAGATGACCGGCATAAGCCGGACATTTACCGTCGGTACAGATCGCAATTTGCAGATTGTTGCGTTTGATAACAGCGGGCACATAAAAATCACATAAATCGGGTTGATCGACCACATTACAGAGGATTTCCAGTTGCTGAGCGTCGCGATAGATCGTTTGGTTGAGTTTGGGATCGTTGGTGGCCGCAATGACCAGCAACGCTCCGGTCAGAAATTGTTTCGAATATTTTGCCCGAATCAATTCCGCTCTGTGACTTTTACACAATGACATCATCATTTCCCCGGTCTGTGCAGCAATGACGACCAGGCGAGCATGGGTTTGCAGCAGTGCCTCGGCCTTTCTCAGGGCCACCCGGCCGCCGCCGACGATCACAACGCGTTTATTCTCCAGTTCAAGATATATGGGGTATTTAGCCATAATTCTATTATAGCAAATGTAAGCTTAAAATGCGGGATAAAATGACATAAAAATGAAAATGAAACAAATGTTGACGACTTAATGATCACGCAGCCGGTACCCGACGCCTCGGACCGTCTCGATATATTTGGCATAGGGACCGAGTTTTTTACGCAAATAGGCGATCTGAACGTCAATGGCCCGGTCACTGATGATATAATCGCCACCGTGGATCGCATCGACGATCTGGTATCGGGTAAACACAATACCCGGCTTTTTGGCCAGCGTGTACAGAATATTAAATTCAGTGAAGGTGAATTTTTCGGGTTTATCCTTGATCCGTATCTCATAGCGGGCCGGATCGATCGTGATATCATGAATTTTGATCGTATTTCGGTTGAGCGTTTTTTCGACTTTTTTCTTGAGTATCCGCCGAATACGGGCCAACAAGATCTTCGGGCTAAACGGTTTTGAGATATAATCATCGGCCCCAAGCTCCAGCCCGGTTACCACATCTGCCTCATCCGTCTTGGCCGTCAGCATAATAATAGGAATATTTTCCGTCTGCGGATTCCGCTTAAGGATCTTGCAGACCTCCAGGCCGTCCATGCCCGGCAGCAACAGATCTAAAAGGATTAAATCGGGATTTTCGGATATCGCTAACTGGATTGCCTTCTCGCCGGTATCTGCCGTAATGACCGCATAATGTTCGCGCGACAAGTTCACATTCAGCAATACCTGAATATCTTCTTCGTCATCGACAATCAATATGCGTTCTTTTGCTGCCATAAAAGTACATTATTCAATGTTGCTCACGAAAATTATGTGTTCGCCGTAAATTACAAAAGTTATATGTAAAAATTTCGTGTTAAGATTTCATTTAGGTTGCTTAAATTTTCTGTTAAATGAAGATTAAATATGCCCGTAGGTTGTATTAAAACAGCGAAAATCAGGATTTCAGTCAAGATATGGATGCGGCTCATTTCTTTTTTTTTCAACCGCCGGCATTGTAAAATGCTATAAGCCATATCAGTTCAAGGGATTTGCCAAAAAACACTTGGTTTTGAACCCTGTGCTGTAGTATAATTGCCTGTTGACTGCTGATGATATGATTAAAATAAGTAGTTAAGAAAAGTAACATGTTCAGGAACAGACCAATTGGCAGAAACAATGGAACAGCGTAAAAACCTGAGTCCTAATTCAGACGATGGATTCTCAATACTATTTTTCAAGGTGAAACCCACCCTTTTAACGTATGTGTCGCGTTATCATCTATTTATTCTTTTTTACCTTTTGACTTTGATCGCCGATACCATCAGCACCTCAATTTTCATGCGTCATCTCGGTGCCGAATCGGAGTTTCATCCCCTGGTCGCCCTGCTGTCAGTTCAATTTGGGATTATTGCCGGACCGATTCTTGGCGCGGTTTTCAAGGCAGTCGGATGTTTTTGGATCACCTTTACCTATCAACGGTTTGCTGTTGCAATCTTTTTGATCGCCAGTGCGGGCTATCTTTTTGCTACCTGGTACAATATCTGGGGTGTTTATATCCTATAGCCGCGATTTACCCGGATAAGCTAAAGGCTGGTTTTATATTGCTTTGTGGGATATAATCGCTATCATGCCGTAAGAAAATAAACAGGTGTTTGGCTAAAAAATGGAAAATACCTCAGAACAATTAAGAGATCATCATCGTTCCGTTCCCTCATGGATATGGCTTATTCTTACGGGCGTGCTCATTTTCAATACCGCAGTTCGTCTGCGTTTATTGTCGGCTCCGCTCGAACGTGACGAAGGCGAATATGCCTACGCCGGGCAACTGATCCTTCAGGGCACTCCGCCATACGAAGAAGTGTATAATATGAAACTGCCGGGGATATATGCTGTGTATGCGGCTATTTTAGCCGTCTTTGGCCAAACCCGCCAGGCCATTCATTTCGGGCTTTTAATCGTAAACACAGCTACGATTGCTTTTGTCTTTCTTTTGGTGCGTCGCTTATTGAACAATGTCGGTGCCGTTTTGTCGGCTGCGATTTTCATGATACTGACGCTCAGTTCGTCCATGCAGGGAATATACGCCAATGCCGAACATTTCGTGCTGTTACCCGCAATTGCTGGATTGTGGATGCTGATCAATGCCATCGACAAGAAGAATCGTTGGTGGCTGATGGGCGCGGGATTGTCCATGGGAACCAGTTTTATTATCAAGCAGCATGGAGCAGCATTTGTCTTACTGGGCTTTGTTTATTATGCGATCACTCTTTTTCGCCAAAAACCATTTCATCTGAAAAAAAGCCTGATTTCACTGCTCATTTTAGGTGCCGGCATGGCAGCCCCTTTTGCACTGACATGTCTGATCCTGTTTTTATGCGGGGTTTTCGATCAGTTCTGGTTTTGGACGTTCAGCTACGCGCGGGAATATATCTCTTATCGACCGCTGCCGGTCGGCCTGAAACTGCTGATTCACCGAATTAAGTTTTTAAGCCAAAATGCTTTGCTGTTATGGCTGTTGGTTCCCGTGGGTATCATCTGCGTATTGGGAAGATTAAATAATTTTAAGAAAAAAACATTTTTATTGAGCTTTTTATTTTTTAGTTTTCTGTCGATCTGCCCCGGCTTTTATTTTCGACTGCATTATTTTATTTTATTGACACCTGCGATTTCGATCTTTATCGCCATCGGCATGCAATTGTTGTTTCAATTCAATTTGCGAAAGAAAATATGTATCATCGCCACAATTATGATTGCCTGCGGTGCATTTTTCGAAACGATCTACAAACAACGGGATTATCTATTTCGTCAAAGCCCGGCTGAAGTCACACGGTCAATTTATTACGGTAACCCCTTTGTCGAATCACTTGAGATTGCCGAATATCTTCAGGCCCATACCGATCCGGATGAACGCATCGCGGTGGTGGGATCCGAGCCGCAGCTTTTCTTTTATGCCAAACGCCGATCCGTCAGTCCCTATATTTATATGTATTCGCTGATGGAGGAACACCCCTTTGCATTGAAAATGCAAACAGAATTCATATCCCATATCGAAGCGTATCAACCCAAGTATATGGTATTCGTCTGGACGCCGACATCCTGGCTGTTTCTGGAAAAATCCCAAACACTGCTGATCGACTGGTTTCAGTCATACAATACGCGTTACCGTGTGGTGGGGTTAGTGGAGATATACCCCGGTCAGCCTCACAAAAGTTACTGGGGCTCAACTCTCCAACGCGTTCAGCGGCAAAGTGACTTTTTCGTTACGGTACTCGAACGATTACCAAAGTCCAATAACCGATGATTTTTTATTTTCGTTATGTCCCGTGTTTGCTATAATACCGCATTATGTTCAATGACAAAAAAGTAACTGTGATTATGCCGGCCTATAATGCCGCGCAAACGCTGAAGAAAACCTACGATGAGGTGATGGCCCAGGGCATCGTCGATCTGGTGATCATCGTCGATGACGCCAGCGCCGACGAAACCACCGCGATCGCCCAAGCCTTGCCGCAGACCCTGGTACATACTCATCCATCCAATCGCGGATACGGCGGTAACCAGAAAACCTGTTACAAACTGGCCCTCGAAAACGATGCAGATATTATCATTATGGTCCATCCGGATTACCAATATACGCCGATGCTGATTCCAGCGATGGCCTCGATGATCGGCAACGGGTTATATCACTGCGTTTTGGCGTCGCGTATTCTCGGCGGTTATGCCCTCAAAGGCGGCATGCCGTACTGGAAATATATCGCCAACCGTTTTTTGACCTTCAGCGAAAACGTCCTTTTGGGGGCGAAGCTTTCGGAATATCACACCGGCTATCGGGCATTTTCGCGGGAACTGCTCGAACAACTCCCACTGGAAGTCAACAGCAATGATTTTGTTTTCGACAATCAGATGCTGGCCCAGGTTTTGTGGTTTGGCCATACGATTGCCGAAGTCAGTTGTCCGACCAAGTACTTTACAGAGGCCTCTTCGATCAACTTTCGGCGCAGTGTGAAATATGGTTTCGGTTGTTTGAATACGGCTTTAAAATTCCGACTGGCCAAATGGCACTTAACGAAAAACAAACTGTTCCCGGCAACCTGAGGAACCGCACGAGCCAAGGAAAAACTGTTTAATCGGCTATCGCAATAAAGTTGAATTTGAAATATGGACAAGAATCTACGCAGGCAGCGATTTCTACTATCCGGATCTTTGCTCTTTATTATCATCGCATGTCTTTTGCACTTGGGATATACGGCCTGTATTGATTCAAATAGCGATTTTGTCAATACGTCTTCTCAGTCCCCCTGGATTCAGTATCCACTGGCGATGGATAGTATCGGCCGATCGGGTGCGATGGTCGATCTTAAGGCAAATTTTGAAAAAGAGTTTACCCTGAACGAAGTACCCTCAGCCGTAAAATTCCATATCAAACCCTTTCGTACAGCAGTTGTCTATCTCAACGGCCGGAAAATTTATCGCCAAAACAACACACCCAAACAATCCGTTTGTATTGATGTGACCGATATATTGAAGGACGGTCATAACGTCATTTCTGCCGAGGTGATTGCGCATAAGGGCAATCCAATGCTGCAATTATACAGCGAAGGACTGTCAGAGGAAATTCCAACCGATCGCACATGGCACGTATCTTTACATCATGGGCCAAAAACAGATGCGCGTATTGCAGATGACACTCAATCGCATCCGTTAAGTAAAATTCCCCCCGGTCCGATCGAAAGCATGCACAAGCATCTGCTATTATGGATCGGCGTTTTTGGTCTTGCCGCAGGGATAATGATTATTGCATCCAAAAAACAATTCCTGACGGTGCCTAAAGTATCTCGAACTATTCTGATTGTCGTACTAATCATCTGGGCGATTGTCTTCTGGCATAATGCCCGTCATATCCCGCTTGCCACCGGCTTCGACGGACAGGCACACCTGGATTATATCGATTACCTCATGACCCAGGGGCAACTGCCGACGGCTGAGCAGTTATGGCAGGGATATCAACCGCCATTGTACTATGTACTTTCGACGGCGCTGCTGTCAATTGGCAAATCGTTGGATTCGCAAACGGCGATCAATATGAGTTTACGATTCATCGGGTTTTTATCGGGACTCGGGCAGATCATTGTCGGCTTTTATGCGGCAAAACTATTCTGGCCGCAGGATCGATCAAAACAAACCCTCGCCCTTGTGCTCACTTCTTTGATCCCGGTCAATTTATACCTGAGCGGCTATGTGAGCAACGAACCGCTTAATGCAATGCTCATGGCCGGCGTGATCATCCTGTTTTTATATCATATCCACCGGCAACAATTGAGGTTAAAGAACGGACTTTGGATCGGGCTTATTTGGGGGTTGGCGCTTTTAACCAAATTCACCGCCCTGCTATTATTGCCGCCGATCCTTTTGGTGTTGATCATTCAATGGGTGATATCCAGGATCCCCCAAAAACAGGTTACTCAATATACCATCGGTTTTTTAGGTGTTGCGGCCTTGCTTGCCGGCTGGTTTTACATTCGTAATGTCGTTTCATTTGGCACCGTCTTGGCCGGCAACTGGTCCGACCTGCCGGGTATGCAATGGTGGCAGGATCCGGGTTTTCGCTCCATTTCATTTTTTAGCCGATTTTCAACCGCGTTGACCCGACCGTATTTCACCGGCTTTCATTCATTTTGGGACAGCTTATACGGAACCTTTTGGACGGACGGGCTGCTCAGCGGCTCGGCGGTCTTTACGGCCGCACCGGCATGGCATTATTCGATCATCGGCATCATTCCGGTTCTGGCGATCCCCGTAATGCTTTTTATGATGATCGGTCTTTTTAAAGCCATTCACACAATATGCAGTAAAGCAGATCTACGCTGGCTTTTCATACTGCTGGTCCTTGCTATGGGCATTTACGGGCTGATCTACATGAACCTCAATATCGCCTCATACGCTCAGGCCAAAAGTTTTTATGCCTTGTTCGCATTAATGTGTATCGTGCTGTTGAGCATTGAAGGTTTCGGCACTGTAATTCAGTTGCTCAAACGATTTAAAGCCGCAAGCCTGCTCAACGCCCTGCTTTGCGGCTGGATGGCTATATTGGCAGTGGCCGTCTTTGCCGGCTTTTGGGCCAAAAGCGATAAAATATTTTACAGAAAAGACTTAGCGACGGTTTCAGCACAGGGAAATCTCGATTCATTGATCGCCGATTTCGAACAATATCTGGAATCCAACAGTAAAGATTATGAGGCGTGTTATACACTTGCCAGTGCTTATATGATCAAGCAGGATTATGCCAATGCCCGTCAGTATTTCGGACAGGCGTTGGAGATACGGCCGAACTGGCCGCAGGCGAATAACAATCTGGCGTATCTTCTGGCAATGAACATACAGGATTATCCGCAGGCGATCGAACACGCCCGCAAGGCATGTTATGCAACCGGATATTTGAATATTAATTTTCTGGATACCTTGATGAAATGCTACTCAATGGCCGATCAAAAAGATATGGCCTTTCAAACGGCCGAGCGAATGATGGATGTTGCCGACCTGACAGGGCAGAGTAACCTGAAAACCCAAATTCGACAAATGATGAATAATCTATAGAATAATGACTAACGAATCATTAAAACAATCAAATAAGAAGGCCATCATGCTGGTTGGGTTGCTTTTATTAGTGGCGACAACGGCTGTTTACGTTCAGGTCTATCAGTTCGAATTCGTGAACTTCGATGACGGCGACTATATTTATAATAACGAGATGGTGAAAAAGGGACTGACCGGCGAAACCGTTCGCTGGGCCTTTCGGCTCCGTGGATATGCGGCCAACTGGCACCCCTTGACATGGCTCAGCCACATGCTGGATATCGAGATCTATGGGCTGGATAATCCCGGCGGACATCATATCACCAACATCATCTTACACATCGCTAATACGCTGCTGCTGTTTGCAGTATTTTATAAAATGACCGGGGCTGTGTGGCGAAGCGGGCTGGTAGCAGGTTTGTTCGCGTTGCATCCATTGCATGTCGAATCGGTTGCGTGGGTATCGGAACGTAAAGATGTCCTCAGCAGCCTGTTCTGGATGCTGACCATGCTGTTCTATGCCTGTTACGTTCAGCGAAACGGCTCGAAAAAATGGTATATCGCTGCCGTGATAGCTTTTGCGATCGGCTTAACCGCCAAGGCCATGCTGGTGACACTGCCCTGTGTATTACTGCTGATGGATTACTGGCCGCTGAAACGATTTAGTCTCGGTAAAGATACCCAAAACAAAAAACCGGGCTCTGTACATTCTCTAAAAATATGTTTGCTTGACAAAATACCGTTTTTTATTCTCACCGTCTTTTCCAGTATCATCACGTTTATCGTTCAGCGCCGATGGGGTGCTGTGGAAGATATCGAAGTGCTCTCGTTCAGCACACGTCTGCTGAATACGTTCAGTGCCTATATCAAATATATTATCAAAATGTTCTATCCCGTCCGCCTGGCGAATTTCTATCCGTATCCGCAGTCATTATCGATTCCTTTTGTGATCGTCTCGATGATCCTTTTAATCTCGATCACTGTTGCGGTGGTATGGTTCATTCGCAAACAGCGGTTCTGGGCGGTCGGATGGTTCTGGTATCTGGGTACACTGATTCCGGTGATCGGCCTGGTTCAGGTTGGCGAGCAGGAAATCGCCGATCGATATACCTATATTCCGCTGATCGGATTGTTTATCATGGTTGCGTGGGGGCTGGGTGAACTGCGTAAACGGGTTTCGGCCGCAAAACCATATATTACAGCAGCGACCGGTATCGCGATGGTTGCCTTGGCCGGTTTGACGTATCGACAGGTCGGTTTCTGGGAAAATAATTTCACCCTGCTTGAACATGCGATCGCCGTTACCGAGGGTAATTACGAATGTCATTTTTGCCTGGCCGATCCGTTGATCGAGGAGGGAAGAATCGACGAGGCGATTGAACACACCCGCCGGGCGATCGAGATCAAAGAAGATTATCTCAAAGGTCAAAACGGGATGGGCTACGCCCTGCTGCAAAAAGGCCAACCCGCCGAAGCGATCCCCTATTTGCTTCGTGCTATCGAGATCGAGCCCAAATGCTATCAGGCTCACGTTAATCTGGCAATCGCATATCGCCAAACCGGCCAGTTTCAAAAAGCACTCAAGCATTTTCATATCACACTGCAAAATGAACCGTCCATGACCCGGATATATGCGAATATTGCTGAAGTCCATACGATGGCCGGTAATATCGATCAGGCATTGACGTATTACCAAAAATTTTTACAGGCCCAGCCGAACAGTCCGAATATTATTTATTCGGCAGGCGTTCTCTATGCCCAAAAAGGTGATTTTGCCAGTGCCGCTCAATATTTTGAAAATGCGCTGCAATTTGCGCCCGAGGAGCCGATGCTTCACGCGAACCTTGGTTTGGCATACAGTCGATTGGGATATTTAAAACGAGCTGAAAATCATTACCAAACTGCGTTGAAATTATCTCCGAATATGCCGGAGGTTCATCATAATTACGGCAACATGCTGTTCCAATTGGGTAACCATGAATCGTCATTGGGCCATCTTCAAAAAGCAGCCGCCCTGGCCCCGGATTCGCCGGAAATCAGCAACGATCTGGGCGTGGCCTATTTACAGTTAAAACAATACGAAAAGGCGCAACAGGCCTTTGAAAAAGCAATTCAGCTCAGGCCTCAATTCGTCGATCCCTATGCCAATCTTGGCGTTGTGCTGCTGCAGCAGGCCAAATATGATCGTGCCGAACACTATCTAAAAAAAGCAATCGAGCTTTCACGTAACCAAGTATCGGCATACTACAACCTGGGTCTGGTTTACGGGTTATCCGGCAAAACCGATCAGGCAATTGAGATGATGAATAAGGTCTTAACCCTGAGTCCATCCAACCCGAATCCTCATATTAAACTGGCCGAGATATATCGTGACCAGGGGCGATTGGATAAAGCGATTGAACATGCCCTCAAAGCATGCCGCTTAACCAACCATCAAAATCCATATTTTTTGGCCATGCTGGGTGAATGTTATGCCTCGGCCGGTCAAACCGATTCAGCCCGCCAAGCATACAACAAGGCCCTTGAGATCGCGATTAAACTGAATCATCAGGAATTGATTGAAATGTGTCAACAAGCAATCGCCAAGGAACCTGAATCGGCATCGGATCCGAACACAACGACAGATAATTGACAAATCTTCATAAACACCCTACAGTACAGCATCATGGGCAAAAATTTATATATTATTGACGGCCATTCCCACATCTATGCGGCTTATTTCGCTCCGATGCGTCAGAAGCTGGCCAGTCCCAGCGGCGAACCGACTAAGGCAACCTATATTTTTACCAATGCGGTCCTCGGCCTGATCAAAAACACTCGACCCGATATGCTGGTCGTCGCCATGGACAGCAAAATCCCGAGCTTTCGCACGAAAATCTATCCCGAATACAAGGCCCACCGCCCGCCGATGCCCGATGACATGCCGCAGCAAATCATCCGCATCGAATCGATCCTCGAAGCCCTGAATATTCCGATGCTTCGGGTGGGTGGCTATGAGGCCGATGACCTGATCGGGACGCTGGCCAAAAAGGCCGCTGAAAAAGGAATTGACGCCTATATCTGCTCCAAAGACAAGGATATGCTTCAATTACTCGACGGGCATATATCCGTCTTTGACATGAAAACCGGCGAAGTCACCGATTCAAAGACCATGAAAGCCAAAACCGGTGTCACGCCGGCACAGTTTATCGATGTGTTGGCCCTGCAAGGCGATACCGCCGATAATATCCCCGGGGTGCCGGATGTCGGACCGAAGACCGCTCTGGACTGGATCAATAAATACGGCTCGATCAATAACCTGCTCAAACACCAGGACGAGATCGGCGGCAAACGCGGCGAAAGCTTGAGAAACTCGGTTGAACAGCTCATGTTAAGTCGTGAATTGGTCACCATCGACTGTGATGCGCCGGTTGCGGTGGACGAAAAAGTCTTTGCCTTGACAGAACCGGATACGGATCGCCTGTCCGCGTTGTTTACCGAACTGGGCTTTACCCGGCTGATGACTCAGATGGGCTTAACGCCGACAGAAACCACCGGCGAAAAGTCGGCCGAATCTACTCACGAACGAAATGGTATCCAGTCCATCGACACGGTCAAACATGACTATACATTGATCGAGACATCCAGCCAACTGGACAATTTTGTCAAGCAACTCAAAAAACAAAAAATCTTCGCGATCGATACCGAAACCACTGCCACCGATCCAATGCGGGCCGAGCTGGTGGGTCTGAGTTTCGCTTTCGAGCCGCACCGGGCGTGGTATCTGGCGATCAAAACGCCAATGGGCCAAAAACACCTCGATATTAAAGAAGTGCGGCAAAAACTCGCCGGTATTCTCACTGATGAAAAAATCAAAAAAATCGGTCAGAATATCAAGTATGATATGCTCATTCTTCGCAATGCCGAAATGCCGTTGGCGGGCGTATATTTTGATACGATGGTCGCTTCGTACTGCCTTGATCCGCTTCGTCGCAGCCATTCGATGGATGCGATGGCCGAGGATTTTCTCAATTACAAATGCGTTCCGCTATCGGCCCTGATCGGCAAGGGCAAAAACCAACTGACGTTTGACATGGTCGATACCCAGACGGCTGGCGAATATGCGGCCGAAGATGCCGATATTACCCTGCAGCTCTACCGGTATTTCGACAAACAACTTGAGACGGAACCTCAGCTTCGAAAGCTGTTCGAGACGGTCGAAATGCCGCTGGTGGCGGTCCTGGCTCAAATGGAATACAACGGCGTTTCACTCGACACACATCTCTTACGCAAAATGTCTTCGGAACTGGCCGAATCGCTGGAGAAGATTCAGGAAAAGGTTTTCGAATACAGCGCCCGACCATTCAATATCGATTCGCCAAAGCAATTAGCCGAGGTCCTGTTCGACGAATTAGGGCTCAAATCCGTGCGCAGTGGCAAGTCCGGCCGCAGTACCGATGCCGGTGTCCTCGAACAACTGAAAAACGAACACGAGATCATCCCGCTGATACTCGAATACCGCACACTCAGCAAGCTCAAGAACACCTATACCGATAAACTCGCTGCGATGATCAACCCCCGCACAAACCGTCTGCACGCTTCATTTAACCAGACGATTACCGCCACCGGCCGGCTCAGCTCCAGCAATCCAAACCTCCAGAACATTCCGATCCGCACCGAATTAGGCAAAAAGATCCGGGCCGCATTCATTGGTCAGGATGCATCGAAATCTATCCTCAGCGCCGACTATTCTCAGATCGAACTGCGATTACTGGCCCATCTGTCCAAAGACAAAGCATTACTCAGTGCCTTCGCCGAGGATCGGGATATTCACCGCTTTGTCGCTTCTCAGATCTATGATGTACCCATAAGCGAGGTCACCGATGAGATGCGTTCACATTGCAAGGCAGTCAATTTCGGAATCATCTACGGGCAGGGTGCGTTCGGACTGGCGCAATCGACCGGCATGACCCAGACAAAAGCCCGGAAATTCATCGACGATTATTTCAAACGGTATGCCGCAATCCGCCAGTATATGGATGATTGCCTCAAGAAAGCCCGCCAAAGCGGCTATGCCGAGACGATCCTCGGGCGTCGGCGAAAGATACCGAACCTTAACAGCAAGAACGCCAACAAACGCAACCAGGCCGAACGGTTCGTGATCAATACCACGATCCAGGGCTCAGCGGCCGATTTGATTAAGGTCGCCATGATCCGCATCCAGCAGAAAATCGATGCTAAAAACCTGCCGGTCAAACTGATCCTGCAGATTCACGATGAACTGGTCTTTGAGATGCCCAAATCCCAGACCGCCGAACACCAAAAATGGATCACTCACGAAATGACTACGGCTATCAAACTTGATGCCCCGCTGAAAGTCGATATAGCCATAGGCCCGAACTGGCTCGGCAGTGAATAGCCCTTTCCGGCAAACAATGAGATAATTCAGAAGAAAAAACGGTCAACATTTTCTTTGGTTGACATTGACGATCACCACATACGATGTGGGTTGCCGCCGACCTGCTGAGTCCATTCGACATCATTTTTTCGAAAGTGTACCTGTCTTGGTTCGACTCGGACAACTTCAACACCGTGAATAAACTCCCCTTCGTGTACTAATTCATTATCGATCAACACCGTCGGGTTATTGTCATTGCAGAGAATGCCGGTCACAACTCCTTTTGAATTGTTCAATCCCGATACAGGGCACATTTGCCAGACCGTACAAACAACATTATCACGTAAAACGACTTTCCAAATCGGCGTTCCTTCTTCGGCCGCATACAGGCCGTAGGCCGCATTAAAAACAATGAGATTGGCCAGAATCAATAAGCACATTAATGGACGCCGTTTGGCCCTGCTCATCGTCTTTTTTTCGGGCTTTTCAACTGAGCCCAATAGTGCTTTTGAAATAGGCGAATCCACTTGGGCTGAATCACAATTTGTCGTTAAATATCTCGGAATCATCATTCCTCTCACTTTTTTTATCTTTTCTTATTTCGACCAGTTGAAAGCGTGAATTTATCAGTTAATTTGGCCATTTAACGATTTTTTGAGTACCTGAAAAAATACGATTTATAAGCAAATACGCTTTTTTAAGCCTAATATTAAGCATTAAAGCCATTTGTGTTTTTTTATCCTGTGGCAATTACGGAATTTTGAGAATCGATTATTTTTTCAATTTACGAATGAATGAGGCCAATTGCTTATTAAGTTCGATTGTGTACGTTTCTGTACTGAAATACAAAGCAATGGTTTTCAACTTGTTTTGAAAAGGGTATAATCTATATATAGTCAGACAGTCAGAAGGCAGTCGGTACAAAGTTGGAACTAAAAATGCAGGAAATCGTACAGAAAGGAACATTATGTCAGAAGAATTTCAGGTAGCAGTGATCGGAGCCGGCCCGGGCGGTTATGCGGCCGCAATTCGGGCTGCCCAGCGCGGTACCACCGTCGCCATCGCAGAAAAAGCATTTATCGGAGGTACATGTCTCAATTGGGGCTGTATCCCCTCGAAAACCCTTTTGGCTTCCGCCCATACGTTATTATCCTTTAAGAATGCCAATCTGATGGGCATCAATGTCGCCGGTGAAGTCAGCCCGAACTGGGCCAAGATGCAGGCCCGCAAAAATGCGATTATCCAAGGCTTTCGCAAAGGCCTGACCGGACTGCTGCAGGGCAATAAAGTCAAGATTTTTTCCGGTACAGCGATCGTAACAGCACCCGGTACAATCACCATCGAAGGCGAAGGCGGCAACAGCGAAATCAAGGCGGAAAAGATTATTTTGGCGACCGGCTCCGAACCGATCCAGATCCCGGCGTTCCCATTCGACGGACAGACCATTATCAGCAGCAAAGAGGCCCTCTCACTGGATGCCATTCCTTCCTCGATGGTCATTATCGGCGGCGGCGTGATCGGCTGTGAGATGGCTTGTGTGTATGCAAGTCTCGGGTGCAAGGTAACGATTGTCGAGGCCCTGTCAACGCTGGTGCCGATGGAAGATGCCTGGGTTGGTCAGCTTTTAGAGAAGGAATTCAAAAAACTGGGGATCGAGTGTATGACCAGCCAGAAAGTGACCGGTGTCGATACATCCGGCGGCACTGCCAACGTTCAGCTTGAGTCCGGCACGACTATCGATGCCGAGAAGGTGCTGGTATCGGTCGGTCGCCGTGCAAAGATCGATCCGCAAACCGCAGAGAATCTCAATCTCGAAATGGCCGGCAAGGTTGTTAAGATCGATTCAAAAATGCAAACCAATGTGCCGAATGTCTATGCCATTGGCGATGCGGTCGGAACCACCTATCTGGCTCATGGCGCGTTTGCCGAGGCCGACGTGGCGGCCATCAACGCCACCGGCGGTGATGTCCAGATGGGTGACTATGCGATGGTTCCAAGGGCGGTTTACACCTTCCCGGAAGTGGCTTCGGTGGGTCTTAATGAAACCAAAGCCCAGCAGCAAGGCATTGAGACCGTGATTGGCCGCTCCTTTTTCAAGGCCAACGGTCGCAGCATCGCTCATAACGAGAACACCGGCGAGATTCGCACGATTACCGATAAGAAAACCAACAAGATCATCGGCATTACCATGGTCGGGGCAATTGTTACCGAACTGATTGCGGCCGGACGCGCCTTGATCGGCAGCACCGAAAATATCGAGCACATCAGCTTTGCTCACCCGACCGTTTCAGAGGTCCTAAAGGAATCGATTGAGGATGCATTCGGGATCAGCCTGCATAATCCGCCTAAGGCATAAATCGATACTGTGCATGGGCACAATACAATGAATAATACAACCGAAAATTCCTGTGCCCTGACCATTCGCGATTGCGGCCTGATCGGTTATCAAAAAGCCCTCGATTTGCAAAAAGATATCGTTGCCAAGCGACGCGAGGATCAAATCAAAGATACAGTATTGATGCTCGAACACCCGGCTGTGATTACCTTGGGTGCCCGCGACTCGGCCAATATCCTGACTAAAAACAAAGATGAGATTATCGCCGACGGGATCGAGATTTTCGAAACGCGTCGCGGCGGCGGCACCACTGCTCACAATCCCGGACAACTGGTGATCTATCCGATCGTCAATATTCACAGGCGAAATCTGGGCATCAACGAATATGTCCGAATGCTCGAAGCAATTGGTATCGAGATATTGCAGGCATTCGATGTTGATGCGTCAACTCGTAAGGGTTATCCGGGGTTGTGGGTCAAATCCCGTAAGATCGCTTCGATCGGCGTTCGGGTTTCAAAGGGGGTTACGTACCATGGTATGGCAATCAATATTGCTAATGATCTGGGTATTTTTGACAATATGGTGCCCTGCGGCCTGAACGATGTTGAAATGACCAGCATTCTGAAAGAAACCGGCAAACAAATTCCAATGGAACAAGTAAAAAAGCATACCATCGACATAATTCGTGATTTCTTACAAAAATGACGTTATCGAATAAACATACAAGTCGTAAATTACCTGACTGGCTGCGACGACCGTTGCCGGCGGACGAACCATTTGCCCATACCAAGGCGATCCTGAGCGATTTGAACCTCAATACGATCTGCAGCCATGCGAACTGCCCCAACCGCGGAGAATGCTGGCAGCGCGGCACGGCGACGGTCCTGATCCTGGGTAATATCTGCACACGCGGATGTAAATTCTGCTCTGTTGCCAAGGGCAAACCCCTGCCGCCCGATCCGACTGAGCCGGAAAAACTTGCCCAAATGGCCCAAAAGCTCAACCTCCATTATCTCGTGATTACCAGTGTTGATCGGGATGACCTGCCAGATGGGGGCGCAAGCCATTTTCACGATTGTATCCAGACTGTGCGTCGGCAGTGCCCTGAGATGAAATTCGAGATATTGACCGGTGATTTTCGTAACTGCCAGGACCGGGCCTTGTCCATCCTTAAAGACGCCCTGCCATTCGTCTTTGCCCATAATGTCGAAACGGTGCCCTCGCTTTATCCGAAAGCTCGCCAGGGAGGCGATTATACCTTATCGCTGGGGTTACTGGAAAAAGCCAAGAAAATCCTCGGCGATATGCCCACCAAATCCTCTTTGATGCTCGGCTTAGGTGAAACTGATGACCAAATCGAGCAAGTGTTGAAGGATCTCAGGGGTGTTGGCTGCGGCCGCATCACGATTGGCCAGTACCTCAAGTCCTCAAAAGATGCCCTCGACGTGGTCGAATATGTCCATCCGGATAAATTCGAATACTGGCGGCAGAAGGCCTATCAGATCGGATTTGACTGGGTCATCAGTGCACCGTTTGCCCGAAGTTCGTATTTCGCAGAAACACAAAATACTCAAAATCAAAATAAATGATCATAATTCTACCACTGAACCATTTTTTCACTTTCGATACCGTTTTCGATACAGTAAAATCCCCCTTTTTCTGTTATAATAAATCGCATGAGTGAAAATACCAAAGACATCATTACAATGGGCAGTTACTGGCTGATGGACGAGCCGCAGGATGAACCGGTAGACATCGAACGATACCTGCAGAATGAAAACGACATCCTTCAGACGGGCGATACGGAATTAGATCTTCCGGAAACGATTGCGATTCTGCCGATCCGAAACGCGGTTTCTTTCCCCGGCACCGTCTCCCCATTGGCCATCGGGCGTGACCGCAGCAAGGCACTGCTGGAGGATATTACCCCGAATGAAACGATAATTGGGTTGGTAACCCAGAAATCCCCCAAAACGGACACGCCGGGATTCAAAGACCTTTATACAATCGGTACGGCTGCCACGGTCCTGAAAGTGATCAAGATGCCGCAGGGATCGGTACATATCGTCGTTCACTGTATCGGGCGTTTTCAGATTGTCAAACCGGTAGCCACACAGCCGTATCTCAAGGCCAATATTGAGCCGGTACCGGTCCAGTTTAAAATGACCAAAAAACTGCAGGCATTGATGGTCAGCGTCCGCCAAACCGCCAACCGGGTGATCTCGCTGATGCCCAATGTTCCCGAAGAGGCCTCGGTTTTACTGGAAAATATTGAAAGCCCGTCCGCGCTGGCAGATTTTCTGGCCGCCAATCTGAATGTCGATGTACCTGTTAAGCAAAAACTACTGGAAGAACCGGATGCGGGCAAACGCCTGAGGCTGATCTCCCAGGAATTAGCCAATCAGCTTGAAGTGCTTGAACTGTCGCATAAAATCCAGGGCCGCGTGCGTGAATCGGTCAACAAGAATCAGCGTGAATATTTTTTGCAGGAGCAGCTTAAGGCCATCCAGACCGAATTAGACAAGGAAGACCGCTATACCGAAGAACTGCAGGAAATCGAGGAAAATATTCGCAAAGCCAAAATGCCCAAATCCGTCGAGGCCGAAGCCCTGCGCGAACTGGATCGACTGGAAAAAATCCCGCCGGCCTCACCGGAATACAGCGTGATCCGTACCTACTTGGATTGGGTGTGCGAATTGCCGTGGTCGCTGCGAACCGATGACCAGATGGATATCAACCGGGCCGAACGTATTCTGAACCAGGATCACTATAATCTGCAGAAGGTGAAAAAACGTATCCTCGAATTTCTTGCAGTGCGCAAACTCAACCCGAAAGGCAAAAGTCCAATCCTTTGCTTTATCGGCCCGCCCGGTGTGGGTAAGACCTCGCTGGGCCGTTCGATCGCACGGTCGATGGGTCGCAAATTCGTTCGGATTTCATTAGGCGGAATTCGTGACGAGGCCGACATTCGCGGTCATCGGCGAACATATATCGGCGCCCTGCCGGGGCGAATCCTACAGGAACTTCGCAAATGCGGCAGCAAAAATCCGGTTTTTATGCTGGACGAACTCGATAAGATCGGCAGTGATTTCCGCGGCGATCCGGCCAGTGCCTTGCTGGAGGTGCTCGACCCCGAACAAAATAACAGTTTTACCGATCATTATCTTGACCAGCCGTTCGATCTGTCACCGGTGATGTTCATCGGCACGGCCAATTACGCCGAACCGATCCCGCCGGCATTACACGACCGAATGGAAGTAATCGAACTACCCGGTTATACAGAGCATGATAAGCTGCAGATCGCCAAGAAATATCTGGTCAAGCGACAGTTAAAGGAAAACGGCCTTAAGAAAACACAACTGACCATTAAAGATGAAACATTATTGGCAATCATCCAAGGATACACTCGTGAGGCCGGCGTTCGCAATCTCGAACGACATATTGCCTCGATCTGCCGTTATATCGCCACCCAGATCGCCAAAAGTCAAAAGCGCCGTGCAACCATCGCCAGGAAAGACCTCGGCAAAATTCTTGGCCCTGCCGAATTCGAATCCGAACTGGCCCTTCGAACCGGGATCGCGGGGGTTGCTACCGCACTGGCCTATACGCCGGTAGGCGGTGAACTATTGTTTATCGAATCGGCCCAGATGCCCGGCAAGGGTAACCTGCAATTGACCGGTCAGATCGGTGATGTCATGAAAGAATCAGCCGAGGCCGCCTTTTCGATCGTCAAAGCCAATACGCGCAGGCTCAAGATCGATCCGGAAGAATTTAACAAGAACGATTTCCACATTCATGTGCCTGCCGGGGCGATCCCGAAGGACGGCCCCAGTGCGGGTCTGGCGATGTATCTGTCGCTGGTATCGCTGCTGTTGAAAAAACCGGTGCGGCCGGATATCGCCATGACCGGGGAAATAACACTTCGCGGACTGGTGCTGCCGATCGGCGGGCTTAAAGAAAAGGTTCTGGCTGCCAAGCAGGCCGGCATTAAAACGGTGATCCTGCCGACACGAAATAAAAAGGATATTCCGGAAATCCCCACTGAAGCTAAAAAAGGACTGAAATTCCAGTTCGTCAAAAACACCCAGCAGGCCCAGAAAATCGCTTTAGAATTGTAATTTTTCAATCCGCTTTTTGGATCGCCTGAATGATTTCCAGGACTTCATTCATGGGTTCAACATCATGAACGCGCAGGATCGAGACGCCCTTTTGGGCACACCAGCCAACAGTTGCGGCCGTACCAAAGACACGATCAGCCGGCTTTTCGACACCCGTTATTTCACCGATAAACCTCTTGCGGCTGGTGCCGATCAGCACGCGGTAGCCGGTATTGACAAACTGATCGATGTGTTTGAGTAATGTCAGGTTGTGCTCGATCGTCTTGCCGAAACCAATGCCCGGATCGATCACAATATTATCCTTTTCAATCCCAAAAGCCTGTGCTTTTTTCGCTCGATCCAGAAGGAATGTCCGCACCTCGGATACGACATCATGGTATTGGGGATTTTTCTGCATGGTCTGGGGGGTGCCCTGCATATGCATTAAAACCACAGGTACCCTTCGCTCAGCCGCCAGTTCGCCCATCCGGTCATCGGCCAGTGCGGTAATATCGTTCACGATCGACGCGCCCGCATCCAGTGCCGCTTTGGCAACATCTGCATCATAAGTGTCGATACTGATGGGAATTTGGATCTTTGCCGCAATTGCCTCGACCACAGGGACAATCCGCTTGATCTGCGTTTGGGCATCGACCGGGAATGCACCGGGGCGTGTGGATTCGGCCCCCACATCAATAATTGCGGCACCGGCGGCGACCATGCGGACTGCATGATCGACCGCTTTGCCGGTATCCAGAAATTGCCCGCCGTCACTGAACGAATCGGCAGTGATATTGAGAACGCCCATCAACAACGTTTTATTGCATAAATCCATATTCTGTTTTTCTGCTATCATTATACAAAGGAACAAAGAGGCATAGGGTCAAAGGTGCAAAGTTATTTTGAATTCAGCTTTTGCATAAGACTCGTCAGCATTCTTTCAATTTCCCTGGCTTTACCATACACTATTTTATAATCATCTTTCTTTAAATAGTCCAGTCTTAAGGCAATGTCCATATGCTTACGCAGGTAAGGACTATACGGCTTAGCTGCCAATGTGCATTGAACCAAAGATGCCCGGCCTATTTTAGAACCATTCTTGGTTAACGTAAGGGGCCAAGCAAGGGCGCCGGCGGCCGGTGGCCGCAGTGAGTAGAAAATAGAAAGTAGAACTGCGTAAAGCGGTTTTGGTTGCGCGGCGCGTATCGGTTGCGGTTGGCGGTTGTCGTCCTTGGACGCACCCGACTGGTCGCTGGTGATTCGGCCCTCGATTTTGGGCTGAAAGTCGAAGGTGCTCATCAAGGTGCTCATAAGGGGCGCAAGCTGGACCCCTTCGTTAAGATGGATAATTTACGAGTCACGAGAACCGAGGCCCGAACGACGAACCACGAGTCACAAGCACCGAGCGACGATCAATGAGCATCTTGAGCACCTTCGTTAAAATAGGAAAAAGAAATCTGTGCCAACTTGTGCCTTGGCTATCCGTGCCATGCGCGGTTAAATGTCGGGAATGATTTCGGGATAGACCTGTCCGGAGGCGTTGATCTTGAAGACATAGATCAGGCCCGGCCGCAGGCGGGTATAGACCGCGTTGCCATAGACGGCGGTGATGCCGATCGGTTTGAGCTTGTCGGGATTATTCGCAAGGTCCCAGATCTCCTCCCAGAACAACTGCCGCTGGTCGATAGGCAGCGCTTTCAAGAGGCCCTTGTATCGGGCGGGCTCGGCGCCGGCTTGTTCGATCGCGAAGCCGTCCTGCGGGGCCATCTTCTCGCCATAGACCCGCCGCCACAGGTACAGGGCGCGGGCCTTGCCGTCGAGGACAAGCTGCTCGTCGAACTTGACGATCAGGGCGTCGAAATGGATGATGTCGCCTTCGATCGTGAACTTCTTCTCAAGGATTTTTTCGGTGGGTTTGTCGAACGCAGTCTCGACGAATTTCAGGGTGGTCTGCATTCGCCCGTCGCGAATCTGCTGGTCGATGACCTTGGCATAGCCGATCTGGTTCTCCGTGGTCAGGTTGGTAATCGCCTGCTGGAGCTGTTTGTTTTCGGTGACCAGCTTCTGGATCGTCAGCTTGTCTTTGAAGGTCAATGCGCCGACATAAACGACCAATCCGACGGCCGCCAGCGATAACAGATATAATGGTAATTTCAATAACTTCATAAAA
The DNA here is from genome assembly GCA_964517795.1 of uncultured Pirellulales bacterium. Classification (GTDB taxonomy): domain Bacteria; phylum Planctomycetota; class Phycisphaerae; order Sedimentisphaerales; family Anaerobacaceae; genus CAZFDE01. The sequence goes on from CAZFDE010000001.1 coordinate 22,608, forward strand.
AATTAAAATCCGAAATACGAATATTTAAAATTCGCGTCCGAAAACGCTGCTCTGGATTCCCGCATTCGCGGGAATGACAGATAATCGAATCGAACTCCGAAAACAGGCCGCGGAATCGCGTTTTTTGTTGCGAAACCGGCAAACCGGCTTATAATACGCCGCGTATCAATCGTACGGTATAATAATACCATCGTCAAAACGGGCTGATTTTTGAAAGGGTAAAATTTTGGAAATTCTCAAAAAACGTTCTGTTGCGTTCATTTTGCTATTTTCTTTTCTATTTACAGGATGTCAAATCATGCAACCAAAATCGACCACCGATCAAGCGCGGGTTGCGGTCCTGATCGAGCCGGAGATGCCGATTTTTTCGGTGCAGTTAGCGATGCAGCCGCCGAAAGTCAAGCCGATCCTCGAGGGATGGGGGATCGCGGCCGACGAGCTCAGTGCGGCCGAGCTGGCCGATGCGAACCTTTTCAATGCAAAACGCTATACGGTGCTGGTGCTGCCGAGCGGTAATTCGTTTCCGCTGCCCGCCTACGAGAATATGCGGCAGTTTCACAAGGACGGGGGCTGTCTGATCGTCAACGGGATCGCGTTTTGCCACCCGATCGAGCTCAGGGACGGGCACTGGCACGATCAGGGGCATATCGAATATCTTCATCACGATGAGAGAGGGATCGGGACGGGCAATTTCCGCAATCCGCCGGCGACGCTCAAACCGCTGCAGAAGCTCAGCGAAGCCGATCCGCTGGACCTGCCGGAGGATATCCTGCCGCGTACGGACGAGCACCTGCAGTGGCTCAATCCGGATTCGTTCCCCAAGGAGGACGAGGTTTTGAGCATCGTCGATACGCGGACCAGTGACGGCGGGTTCGAGCCGACGGTTGCGATTATCAAGCACCACTGCCTGCAGTTCGACGGGGCCATGACGATGTGGCTGGGGCAATACGCATCGAGTCTGGAGCAGGTGGACCAGTATTATCTGACGCAGGTTCTGGTTCGCGGGGCCGGCTATTTTCTCAACGCCAAGGGCAAGATGAGCGATTCGGCCTACCGGCAGTTGAAGCGGAAGCTCGATGCGGTCGAGAAGCCGCCGGCACTGGCCAGGAACATCGAGCCGGTTACGACGCCGCGGCCGTGGGGCGATACGTTTTTGCCGAAATCGAATCCACCGGCCGAGACGCTGCTAGTGGTGGATATGACCAAACTTTCGAACACCGAACGGATTGCGATGGGGTGCTTGCAAGGGCTTACCAGCCGTGATGTGCCGGCGCTTTGGCTGAATTTCGGCGAGAGCGATCAATTCTGGCTCGACTGGCACAAGCAGAAAGGATACATCCGCGATTACCAGATCGTGGGGGATTACCGGGAAATTTTCGAGCGGTTCAAGGATGATTACCGCGGCGGGATCGTGTACGACCCGAACCTTTACTGCGGCGAACTGCTGGCGTGTAATGTTGCGGCGTGCGAGGATTTGATCATTGTGACGCCGAAACTGGCCGAGGAACTGAATATCCCGATCCGGATCGATTTGCGCGGGCGGTTCGAGACGTATGCCGAGGGGATGCGATGGGTCTGGCAGCAGTATAAAGACCGGCTCAATCATCATCTTTGCGATATTATTTTCCCGCGGTGGCTGTCGAGTACCGCTTTCGCGTACGATATTCAGCATCGCGGGATCGTGTTCTGGATATCCGGGCCGGTGGACAGCGCCAAGCCGGGTGCCGATCCGGTGGCCGAGACCACGATCATGGCCGAGATCTTTAGCGAGATGCCGCCGAATATCGCGATGCTCGGGTTCACCAGCGGCGGCGAGGGGAACGGCCTGGGCGAGGTCGGCGGGACGCGGTTCGCCGGAGCTTACGGCAAGAACCTGATCCCGACCGACAGTTTGTCGAATACCTGTGTCACCAGCGGGATTCAGATGGATGCACTGATTCAGAAGAAGCCCCCTGCCGCCCCGGCGCTGGAGGACGACAAGGTATATATCGCGCTGACGTATTCCGACGGGGACAATCAGAATGTCTGGCGGGTCTTTTTTAAGCGTTTTCTGGACGATCCGCTGTACGGTGATTTTCCGGTGTCGTTTGGCATGGGGCCGACGATTATCGACCTTCAGCCGGCGGTCGCCCAGTGGTACTATGAAAATGCGGATGCGATGACAGAATATATTTGCGATGTCTCGGGGATCGGGTATATGCGGCCGGATAGTTATGGCGTTCGATTCCGTGATAAAAAGGAAGTTTTCGACGGATTTCTGGACTGGACCGGAAACTATATGCGAAAAATGGACATGGAGACGGTCCGAACCGTTTCCGGCGGGGACGAGTACCTTAAGCGGTACATCGAGAAATTAGGGTTTATGCATTCGGTTTTCGCCGATATGGGTCACCCTTCCGGGGCAAAGGATTATCATGAACACACCTACAGTCTGGAAGAGATGCCCGTTTTTCGGTCGATTTGCGGATGGGGCGGCGGCCAAAAGGGGTATTTAGCCGAGGTTCAAGGCCGCATCGGCGATGTCCGCCCCGCTTTTGTCAATGTGATGGTTCATGCGTGGACATTTGGGAATATGGCGGATTTGAAGAAATATTTCGTTGACGAGCTGGATTCGGATTACGTTATCGTGACACCGGCGCAGCTTGCCCAATTATTTGAACAGGCCAAAAAGAAAAAGAGTGACAAATAATCGGCCTGTGGGCAGAATAAGGTTTATCGAAAGGTAAAATAAGGGATTGGATGATTGACAAAATAGCCACTCTTTTAGATAATATGTACAAAATTAAATAGTCTAAACGTAAGTTTCTCCAGGCTCTTCCGGCTCTATACAATTGCCCCCTTACGAGCCGATCTTCTCGCTCTTAATCACTGGGGAAACTTACTTTTTTAAACATGCCCTAAAATCTTTGCTTTTGGCCTGAAAACAAGGATGCGCTTGCATAATGAGTGTCCTGGGAGTACAATTTTCTTAAAATATATTTTTTGAATGATCGATATGTCGCAATTTAAGCTGAAAAGTCCGTATCCGCCTTCGGGCGACCAACCGCAGGCGATCGAGAAACTCGTGACCGAGCTGGAAAACGAACGGAAATTCCAGACGCTGATGGGCGTCACCGGAAGCGGCAAGACCTTTACCATGGCCAATGTCATCGCGCAAGTCAACCGCCCTACCCTGGTCATCTCACACAATAAAACGCTCGCGGCTCAGCTCTATGAAGAGTTCAAGGAATTGTTTCCCGAAAACGCAGTCGAATATTTTGTCAGCTATTACGATTACTATCAGCCCGAGGCCTATATCCCCCAGCGGGATATCTATATCGAAAAGGATGCCTCGCGAAACGACGATCTGGACCGGCTGCGGCTTTCGACGACAACCAGTCTTTCGACCCGCCGCGATTGTGTGATTGTCGCTTCCGTGTCGTGCATTTTCGGTTTGGGCAGCCCGGAGGATTACCAGGCCAGTGTCGTCGGCATCCGGGTCGGTGACAATATCGAGCGTAACGATCTGCTGGGGCGATTAGCCGATCTGCAATATACACGCAACGACATCGAATTTCAGCGGGGAACGTTCCGGGTCCGCGGCGACACGGTCGAACTGTTTCCATCGTACGAATCCTATGCGATACGGATCGAGTTTTTTGGTGACGATATCGAACGGCTGGTGTATATCAATCCGGTCAGCGGTGACATCCTGGCTGAGGAGACACAGGTCTTTGTCTATCCGGCCCAGCATTATGTCATGCCGCAGGAAAAAATCCAAAACGGGATCGAGGGGATACAAGCGGAATTGCAGCACCGGCTTAAGGAACTGCGTCAGGAGGGCAAACTGCTGGAGGCCCAACGGCTCGAAGCACGCACGCGATACGATATCGAAATGCTGCAGGAAGTCGGCTACTGCAGCGGGATCGAAAACTACGCCCGGCACCTGGCGGGTCTTAAGCCGGGTGCCCGTCCGTACACGCTGATTGATTATTTTCCGGATGATTTTCTAATCTTTATCGACGAATCGCATGTGACGATCCCACAACTTCGGGCGATGTGGGCCGGCGACCGCAGCCGAAAGCAGGTGCTGGTCGATCACGGATTCCGATTACCCAGTGCGCTGGATAACCGCCCGTTACGCTTCGAGGAATTCCAGAAAAGTTGGAACCAGCTTATTTTTGTATCCGCGACGCCGGGACCGTTCGAGATGGAACACTGCGATCACGAAGTCGTGGAACAGATCATTCGTCCCACCGGCCTGGTCGATCCGGAAATCTATGTTCATCCGGCCCGAAACCAGGTACAGCACCTGCTCGGCGAGATCGAAAATCGGGTTCGGGCCAAAGAGCGCGTATTGGCCACGACCCTGACCAAGCGATTAGCTGAAGATCTCTCCACGTTTATCAGCCATAAGGGCTATAAATGCAAATACTTACACAGCGAGATCGACACCCTGGAGCGAATCGAGATCCTGCGTGACCTGCGGCACGGCAATTTCGATGTCTTGGTCGGCGTCAATCTGCTGCGCGAAGGACTTGATTTGCCGGAGGTTTCGCTGGTAGCGATCCTCGATGCCGACAAGGAAGGATTTTTACGCAGCCAGACATCCCTGATCCAGACCATCGGGCGAACCGCACGAAATGTCAATGCGACCGTTTATCTCTACGCCGACAAGATGACCGATTCGATACAGAAAGCGATTGACGAAACCGAACGAAGGCGTACAATTCAACTGGATTATAATCGTCGGCACAATATTACACCGCAGACCATTCGCAAAGAGATCCGGCGCGGCCTGACCGAACAGATCAAAGCCCGCCAGAGAGCGCGCGAAGCGGTGCATTTAGGTGAAAACGAGTACGATAAAACCGAACTGGCCACACAGATTCAAAATGAAATGTTCGAGGCCGCCGAGCAACTGGATTTTGAGCGGGCGGCATATTTACGGGACCAGTTGCGTGAATTGAAGGAATTGCCTGAATTGGTGATCCTCGATTCGAAGAAAAAGAAAAGTAAGGCAAAACGAAAAAGATCGGCAAAATATGAAAAAAATCAACCTTAAAAAAATCGAACCGATTATCGAACTGGCGATCCGCGAAGACCTGGGCGGCGGCGATATGACCAGTGAGCTGTTCGTCAAAGACGAAACGATTACCAAAGCCCATATCGTCTCACGGGAAGAGATCATTGTTTGCGGCGTCGATGTGATTCGTGATATTTTGAAAAAATACGACCCCAAGCTTTTACTTCGGGTGCATATCAAAGACGGCCAGCCGGCTCATATTGGCGGTAAGATTGCCACAATCACCGGCCCGTTATGTGCGATGCTCAGCGCCGAACGGGTTGTCCTGAATTTCCTGCAGCGGTTGTGCGGCATCGCAACGACCACTCAAAAATACGTACGGGCGATCCAGGGGACACGGGCAAAGATATACGATACCCGCAAAACCACCCCCGGTTGGCGCATTCTCGAAAAATATGCGGTCCGCTGCGGCGGCGGTCACAATCATCGGCTTGGTCTTTATGACGGCATTCTGGTCAAGGACAATCATCTGGCCCAGCTCGGCCGCAATTTCTATCCGAAGCTCAAAAAAATCATCGAGCAGGCCCGCAAGGTCAAACATGTAAAATTCGTTGCTGTTGAGGTCGATCACGTGGACGATCAGCTCAATCATGTCCTGAAGATACCGGGCATCGATATTGTACTTTTGGATAATATGGGCCAATGGCAGCTTAAGCACGCCGTCGATATGCGAAACGCGATGTGCGGCAAAGGCAAAAAACCGCTGCTGGAGGCATCCGGCAATATCACCCTGCATACGGTTTCCGCCATCGCGCAATGTGGGATCGACCGGATCGCGGTGGGCGCGATTACCCATTCGGCGAATGCGGTCGATATCGGTCTGGACAGATAAAATGACTTCGTATGCGCCATTGGACAGCGACAAGATCAGTCAGGGCCTCAAGACCCGTTACATCGGCTCAAACATCCTGATTTATGACAGCACCGCCAGCACCAATGATGTCGCCAAAGCATATGCGAACGACACGGCCAATCACGGCCTGGCGGTTTTTGCCGAAGTCCAGACGCAAGGTCGCGGCCGCGGAAAAAATACGTGGATCAGCCCCAAATACGAAAGCGTATTGTGCTCGGTATTATTGACCCAATGTCAAATCGAACCGGAACGATTGAGCTTGGCATCGGCAATTGCCACAGCCGAAGCGATCTCTGACCATGCACAGATCAAATGGCCCAATGATATTCTTCTGGCCGGCAAAAAGATCGCCGGCATCCTGCTCGAATCAAAGCAAGTGAAAGATCATACCATAAGAATCATCGGTCTCGGTATTAATTGCCATCAGAAAGTCTTTCCCGACGAAATTTCAAACACGGCAACCAGTCTTGACCTCGAAAAGAAACGAAAGACCGACCGGGTTACTTTGGCCCGCCGATTATTGACCAGTATTGAACATTGGCTTGATATTGCCGAAATAGACGCCGACCGAATTACATCCCGTTTTTTAGAATTATGCAGTCAGTATCATCAGCGAATCAGCCTGCATCACCACGGCAGAGACTACCACGGCCATTGCATTGGGGTCGATCCCAAACACGGCCTGATCGTCAAACTCGACACTGGATCCACCCAGATATTCTCCGCCTTTTGTTAGTTCTTGGCTCGTTTTATTTTGATTTCAACTTGCAGCAAACTACCACACCCTTACGGATATAGTGTTTTTCGGCCGAACTAAAGTTTGTCCGATGTTGTCGGCTACTTCCATCTATGCCCTTACAGACGTAGTATTACCAAGGAAGAATAAAAAATCGTATTACGAAATTACATCTATCCCTGGAGTGGCCTAAATGATCTCATTGAGTGAACCGCTTCGAAAACCCTGGATATCCACTGTCACATATGAGAATCCAAGCTGCTTAAATTTTTTCATCGTTTGTGGTCTTAAGGGTTCTGTGGTTAATTCTCCGACACGGTCGGCCGCCACTTCGATCCGAGCCAGCTCGCCATGATGGCGAACACGACACTCGGCAAATCCGTGTTCATGGAGAAACTGTTCGCCCGCTTCGATTTGTCGCAGCTTTTCAGCGGTGATCGGTTGGTTATAAGGGATCCGCGAGGCCAGACACGGCGAAGCGGGCTGGCGGGCCGTGGGCAATCCGAGCTGTTCGCTCAGTTGTCGGATTTCATCTTTCGTTAATTGGGCCTGTGCCAATGGGATGATCGCACCGAATTTTTCGATCGCTTTATTGCCGGGACGGTAATCGCTCAGATCGTCGAAATTGCTTCCAAAGAGAATATGTTCACATCCCTGCCGGGCTGCGATTGCCTTAAGCTCCATCAGCAAGGCACTCTTGCAAACAAAACACCGGCTTGGTTTATTGGCTGAAAATTCCGGATGATCCAATTCAGCAGACTCAAATTCTATGAGTTTTGCACCGAGTTTTTTTGCGATCGAAACGGCTCTTTCGCGTTGATTTTGCGGCAATAATGGGCCGGTCTCCAATGCGGCAATGCAATGATCGCTGCCCAATTCGTCGATCGCAGCTTTCAACAGAAAGGTGCTGTCCACACCGCCGGAATAGGCCACCAAGACTTTCCCCAACGATTGCAGATGTTCTTTAACGGCAGTATATTTCTCGTCAAGCGTCATGATCATTTCGCCTGTTCAATTTTACGATTAATCAGAAATGCGGAAACTGCAGCCGAAAAGCCATTATCGATATTCACCACCGAAACGCCCGAGGCACAACTGTTCAGCATCGTCAGCAATGCTGAAATGCCGCCGAAGTTCGCCCCGTATCCGACACTGGTCGGTACCGCGATGACCGGACAACTGACCATCCCGCCGATAACGCTGGCCAGCGCCCCTTCCATTCCCGCCACAACGATCAGGACATTGGCTTTCTGGAGTTCTTCGACACGACCTAAGAGCCGATGCAATCCCGCCACGCCGACATCGCAGATCAAATCAGTCGGCTGGCCAAACAGCTCGGCGGTTACTTTCGCCTCGATCGCTACCGCCAGATCGGCCGTGCCGGCGGTTACGATCGGCAATACGGATTTGAGCCGCGGCGCGGGTTTCTGTTCCAACATGATCGTTCGGGCCAGGGTGTCATATCGCGGCTTGGGCGATTCGATCGCCTCGGCTACGGCCTCATAAGCCGCCTTGTCTGCACGGGTCGCCAGTACATTATGGCCTTTGGCGGCCATTACCGTAAATATCTTTGCCACCTGTTCGGGCGTTTTACCCGGACAGTAGATTACCTCGGCGAATCCCCGACGCATCTGGCGGTGATGATCGATGCAGGCGAAATCCATCTGCTCAAACGGCAGCACTCTCAACTTGTCGTACGCCTGATCGATACTCAGCTCACCGGCCTTGACCTGTTCCAACAGTGTTTTTATATCGTTGGTCTGGATGGCAGCAACTCCGAATTATCAACAAATGTTTATTTTCCCAAATAGAATTGATGATACCAAAATACCCCTCAAAAAGCAAGCGGGCCGTCGGCCTTGTGAATATCATCAAAAATCAGGCATGAAAAAGAAATGGAGCTCAGGAGATTGTTGAGACAGGCAAATGCTCACGAAGACGATTAAAAGCTGGCGGTTACGCCCAGTGAGAATTCTCTGCCCTTGCGGTAGGAAGTTTTGACGACATCATCGCCGATGAATTTGGAGCGATAGACCGTCTCGATATCCGGATCGAGTAGGTTTTTGGCCGAGAACTTCAGTTTCCAGGTTTCATTGAGCTGATGCGAGAGACTCATATTCAGGGTACCGAACTGCGTTTCATAGACAGCGGGAACGAATTGGTCATTGGTGGCAACAGGGCCTTTGATCAAGGTATCGCCACGGACCGTATAGAATATGCTAAACTGGGTCCCTTCCAGTCCAAGTTCAGCCATATCATAGGTTAAAAAGAAATTGTAGAGATGTTCAGGGGCATGCGACATATGCCGCCGTGTCAGATCGACGCCGGCTTCATTTTTCAATTCCTGTATCTCCAACCCGGAAATCGAAACTTCCGAATCAATAAACGTCGCATTGGCGCCGACCGAAGCGCCTTTGAAGCTTTTGAAGAAATGGCCAAGGTCCTGCCGTATTTCGATCTCGTAACCGCTCAATCGTCCCTTGGGGTAATTTACCGGCTTGGTAAAATCAAATCCGGCCCCTACCCGCTGAACATATTCGATCGGATCGGTCACTTTTTTAAGGAACCATGACAGAGAGATCAATCCGCCTTCGTACGGCCGGTAATCGAATCGCAGATCATAATTTTCCAGTGCACTCATCTTCAGTCCGGGATTACCGATAAATACATCACCCCCAAGATATTCCTGCTGCTGAATCGGAGTAAGCTCCTTAAAGGTCTGGCGTGCAACCGTGCGGGTATAGGAACCACGGATGGTGATCGTTTCATACGGCTCAAATTCGAATCCAACTGACGGCAGGACATCATACTGCTCATAATCCACATCCGCATCACCCGGATCAAGTTTGACCGAACCGCCGAAGTCCGAAGGATACCAGGATACATCTTCTTCCGGATCGTTGGTGATACTCAATTCGGTTTTTTCATAACGAGCGCCGCCAATAATATTAAAATATGAATTCAACGGCATATCGATCATCCAGTACCACGCCGATATCTTTTGCTCCCCTTCATAATCCACATCAATGTCGTTGGGCACAATCAGGTTAGCCGGATCCTGCGCTAATACCCGGCTCCAAAATGCTTCCCACGGGCCATCCCAAAAACTGGGCTGTGGATTCCATGGCGATCCGGTATTGCCAAAGGAATCCTGATTAAATTGCCGTTGGGTATCATCATTAAAATACCCGAATTTCATATACCCTTCATCGCCGTTCCACTGTTCGAACGGGACTTTGAGATTGATATAGTATTGATCGCTTTGCTCTTCGATATCTTTCCATATTCGCTGGAAATTGCCCAAGGTCGCCACTTCGGCGGGCTTGAATTGATAATGCGTGCCCCCGTTGGCCGGATTCCAGCTTGTTGAGAACAAGCGATTATCCGGCTGGTATAATGTGGATTTATTCATAGAATATCCTGCGTCTATTTCAGGATCAAAAACACTAAAATATCTGGTCGGGCTTAGTTCAAGTCCGATCAATGTATGGCGCAGCTTAAATTGCCAGCTCTGCGTGGACCGTTCCGTGTATTCCAGGGTTTCATTGCGCGTATATTGCGCCTGAACTGTCCCGTCTGCCTGGTTGCCCGGATGGGTCGGGTCATACGGGTCGTAGTTACCCCATTGTTCCGGGGGGTATAATTCCGGCCAAAAGGTGCTTAAGTTCGCTTTACCCCGCGTATCTTCGGCCAAGGTCGCTTTATCCTCGGCATCGCGGGTGTAAAGATATAATACTGAAAACTCAGTATGGTCTTCGATCTCCAGGCCGAGCGTTCCCAGCCCGCCCCACTGGACAAATTGCTGGCCCTGATCCACATCCAGCAGCGATGTATAAAAGCCCCGGTCGTCACCCGGTGTTCCCTGCGTATAATACGGTTCAATTTCACCGTTTTTGAATCGATATTTGTCGTCAATTTTATCTTCATAGTAACCGCTATCGCGTTCGTAGAAGAAACTACCGAACCCGCCGGCATAAATGCCTTCATCAATCTCGAATTTATCGCCGCCGGCCAATGACCACTTATAATCGGTCGGGGGATCATCATACGACACACCAACCGCCCCGTCCCAGGGGGAGCCAAGCTGGAAATCCGGGAAACCCGGTGGAGGAGGAATGATCTTATCGTATTGAATATCACGTCCCCCGTCATCCCTGCCCCAGGTACTGACCCCGCCGCCGTCATAGGTCAGGAACTTATCGCCGGCGTCTTTAACATTCGTATTATACCCGGTGGAAGCGCCGATCTTAAAGACCCGTTCGTTGGGGATGCCTTTAAGCACCACATTCACCGCTCCACCGGAGGCGTCACCTTGCTGATCGGGCGTAAAGGTCTTGGTGACCTGGATGCTTTCGATAATCGCCGAAGGGAACTGATCGAGCTGAACCGCCCGTTTATCGGCATCGGCAGTCGGCAAGCGTACCCCGTTCATCTGGGAGTTGACATAGCGGTCCGGCAGGCCGCGAACGACGGCATATTTGCCATCCTGGACGGTCGCACCGGCCACCAGTTTCAGTGCGCCGGCCGCATCACTGGCACCGGCCTGGCTCATCAGGTCCGCACTGATCGAATCGATGAGTGACGGGCTTTCCATACGCAGCTCCAATAAGGCCTCTTCGGTGCCGGTGCCGATCTGAACATCCTGAACGATGAATTCTTCCATCTCGGTGAATTCCCCGGAAAGCGAAGTTCCCACTTCGGTCATCTGTCCGGGCGAAACGACGACATCGGCCTTGACCTGACGGGTATAGCCCTCTTTGGAAAAAACAAGGGTATAGGTCCCCGGCTCGACTTCACCGAAGACATAATTGCCTTCCTCGGTCGTTTGAACCGTCTGGCCGGTCTCGGCGATCATTACCTTGCCGGCCGCCAGCGGCACCTCAAAATCGGCATCATAGACCACGCCGCGAATTCCGCCCGCTTGTTCCCGGGCTACGCCCGATAATGCCAAAATCAGGACAAACAAAAAGATGGTATATTTGTGTAAATGAATGATCAAATCTCGCAGTATGCGCTTAAAAAAAATCGTGTTGCCCGATGAGATATACTCATCCGATAATCAAAACCCATTGTCGTTTAGGGAATCAATTCGACAACTACCACGGATCGCTTAATCCATCGCGAATCTCTTTGATCCGAGCCCAGAGGCTTTCATCCGGCTCCACGTTATATAACGCCATGGAACTGCATGTCGCCGATAAGTCCTCGGCACGCGGACGCGAATTGGGGTTGCCCATCCCCTCTTCGACAACCTGCTTATAAACATCAAGTGCTGCATTGGTATCACCAATCACGTGATATGCCTGGGCCAGTGGTCGCAGCGCCGCGGCCCGATAGATATCGACGATCCCTTTTCGTTTTTTATTGAACAATGCCAGTGCCTCTGCGGCATCGGCTTTGGCCTGTTCCATATCGCCGGCCCGAAAACGTAATTCAATCAGTTGACCCATAAAAGCAACGTGATATTCCAAGGGCCATTCACTGCCGTCGATGAATGCCTGTCCTTCATCAACCAGTTTCAGGGCTTTTTCTGCATCGCGATGGTTTAATGCAAATTCCGCTAACTCTATTATGACTTCCATTCGGATCGCAACTGGTAATTGCTTCCATGCGATCTTGAGTTTTTCTTCGATTCGATCTCGCTTGGCGGTATCATCATAATAACGGTTGAATAATTGAGCATATGCCCGCACCGCAACCTGCAGCGGATCGAAACCGCCCACTTTCACCAAAGCATCCAATGCCTTGAGCTGGTCCTCGAATGATTTATCCCCGCCGATCTGGCCTTGGGCCTGTGCTTTTTCATCTTCCGGCGAATCGGCCAGGTCCTTTCGGATCTGCCGGGCCTGCTTGTTTTGCCCTAAAACAGTCCGTGTCTTGGCAATCTGGGTCTTGATCCGGTTGATCCGCCACTCCTGTTTTTCTTTGGGATATTGGCCGGCGATGTCCAGATATGCCTTCGCATCATCCGGGCAGCCGTGACGCGCACAATAGTACGCCAGATTCGCATAACACAAATTCCGCCGCCAGTTTTCAATCTTTTCAATGTAGGCTAACGCCCGTTTGGGCTGATCCAGTTCCAGACACGCTTCGATCACCGCTTCCTGTGCTTTGGAGCGATCTTTGATATGCGGCTGCACTGGTATAGCTGTGGCGACATCCATGGCCATATCCAGCAACTGCCCCTGATACAGGGCCAGTGGCTCGTCGATTAATTCTTTCTGTTGTTCCTGGACATCTTGCTTTTCGCTGCAGCCTAAAACAGCAAATGCCATGACGATACAGGCATACAGCGAATATTGTTTGATCATTGAAAATAAGGTATGCATAAGAGTGCTTTCCAAAAAGGACCTGATGGCAGCCCAATCGCTGCCACCAGGTCGTCATTCTATCGATACGACTTGAAATTTTCAGAGCGAGAATTATTTACCGTAAAGCCAATCATTGGCGACGATTCCCATATCGAGTAAATCAACGCCGCCGTCACAGTTGTTATCACCCTGGATGGCATTCATGGATGTATCGGTCATGCCGTAAGCATCGGCAGCCGTCCAGCCGGCCAGCCAGTTGTAACAACCGCTGAAACCGCCGGCATAGGTGCCGTCATCATTCAGTGCGTCATTGGCGGCACACGGATTGATGCTGGTCACCGGCAGCATGCTCCATTTCGAACCTGAAGCTGCAATGATCACTTCTGAATCACGGGTCAGGCCCTGAATGGGCATCGAGGCGGCATTTTTCACATTGTTCTTGCCGGCATCCCAGACACCCAGATCGTTGGCTTCTGACGTCTTCTTTACTTCGTATGTTACGCTGTTGGTGATCTGGCACAGCGGGGCATCCAGATCGGTCGTGATATACTGCGCATAGAGCGAGGACAGCAGGTTGGCATCGTTGATGTTGGTCAACGCGTTCGCCGAAGCAATCCACTCATTGTAGCTGGTTTCCCAGTGATCGACCCAGCTCATCGTACCGTCTAAAGCAACGGTTCGCAGTTTCGTGTTATCGTTGGCATCGCCATCGTAACCATCGGCACCGTCGCCGTCCTGGCAGTCAAACTTGACCAGGTGATCATCAAGGTCCATCCAGATACAGCTATCATACTGGACACGAGCGTTATCACGCCAGGTCGTTCCACCGTCGCCGCCGGCATTGGTATCGCCGGGCTGGCCGACTGCGGTGAAGTTGCTGATCCTGGCTGTCGTGCGCGGCTGCGCATTGGCGTCTTCGGCGCCATCAATTTCGAATACGTTATCACCGACACCGGAGCCCTGCTTATCAATCGCGCTGTAACCCTGAACGATCAGGCCGTACTGGGCACTGCCGCGCCAACCTTCGTCAACGTCAAAGCTGTCATCACCAACGTTCCAGATGCTGACATGGTCGAGCTGGACCGTACCGCCCCAGATTTCGATACCGTCATCGACGTTGTTCATAATTTCAACGTAGCTGATGTCGGTGCCGCGACCGATCGCACCCAGGGAAAGACCGTTGAGCTCGTCAGTATCGACAATCACCTTGCCGCCGTAACGAATCGACAGGTGGCTGATCGAACCACTGTTGTCATTGTCATCTCCGCCGCCGTAGAGCACGCGCGGGTCACCGGCATAGTCGGCTTCCAGACCTTCCATCCGCTTTTTGTTCAGTGCACTGGGATAGGCCGTATTGGTGATCAGGCTGTTCGGATCGCCAACGCCGTCACCATCCGGATCGTAGTCGTAACGGACGACTTTGTCATCATAGTGCGAAGCGGAAATATAGGCGTTACCCATAATGGTCAGGTTACCCCATTCCAGGCAACTGGGTCTCCAAGTACCGGTCTTGGGATCGCCGAGGGTGTTAATGTCAATTACAATACTACCGGCTTTGGTCACAACACTGCCGGTCCAGGTATCGACATCCTGTGCGGAGGTCATGATGACCGGTTCGTCCTGCGTCCCATTGACATAGATACGGGCGCCGGCACACACGGCCAGACTGCCCTGATCCGGGGCATAACTGGCAACCACAACACCCGGATCGATCGTCAGGGTCGCGCCCGGACGAACGTAAATGAGGTCTTTCAGGTGATACGGATGACCGGCTTTGGTCCAGTGTGTACTGGTTTCGATATCCGTGCTTACGTCCGTACCGGCATTGACGGCGCCAATAACCAGCAGAACAATTAATAAAGCTAATGTTTTCTTCATGGTATAAACCCTTTCTTATTCAATCAAATTCAATCAAAAATTTTCGTATACTACTCCTCACACTTCATAAACCTTTTTCATCACTTGATGTACTTCATACGTTCCGTGTTTTTCTCCGCCGCACCTCCTTTCCTTTCGTTGTTTAAGTGTTGTCATTTTCGGTTTACTCAAGTGCCCTTATAAAAGCGTTTTACGAATGAACGCTATTGTATTTGGCTTAACGCAGGAATTACCCTTTCGCTCCTATCAAGAAGTTATCCGTACATTCCATTGTCTGTCTTGATACCTCCTCATAACCATGTGCGAAAATAGTTTCGTTCTGCGGAATTCTAAGCATTTGTATTAGAAAGTGATTAGGCAAATATTAAAATAATAATAAATTATGCCGGTGTCCCTAAATTTGTTATTTTATGAAATTTTCGAACGTTTTATTAAACTGGGAGCTTTGGACGCACTCCGTCCCCGTGGGGTGCATCCTTTTGTTAACGCCCTTTTGTAAATGCACTTATGGCATTACCCAAATCTTATTATTCGTGACATTTACCGAAGTATGGAAGAAGCGCGGCCATCATACTCTTAATGACCCTGTCAGATACCCGCCATCCGTGAGACTGGATACATTGCGATACCAGTCATTTCCATTCATCCGCCCATACTCCAGAAATCCCATTGAACGATACCCATACGAGGGACGCGATTTCATAAATCAGAAATTCTTGTAAGGTTTTTCTGTTAGGGATTCGTTAATTGAATATTAGAATAAGAATAATTTTCTAACAGTGCGTTTTCTAAATCGCGATTTTCGAGTTCGTGCCGTTTTGGTCTTTCGCTATAAAGCCGCTCGCCGAACTTACACGAATCTAACACTTATCTAACACTTATTTAATGATATTTTTATATATACAAGGCGTGCGCCGAACGTATGAACTTTGAATAATTGCGAAAGGGCCAAATAATTTTGAGTTTGTGCTTGTCATGCCAATTTGAAAATGAAGACAGCGCCGTTCAATGCAGCAATTGCGGCGAACCGATGCTGCGCCAACATCCCGTCTGCGGCATACCGATGCTGATGGGCAGCAGCTGCGGCCAGGTCCTGGGCATGCGGTACATCATCGAAGAACTGCTTGTCGCAAGTGAATCCGGGTGCACCTACAAGGCCGAGGATGCATTCGACAGCACCGAGGTGCTGATCCGGGCATTGCCTCGCTCGGCCACATTGACACCCGAACAGATCGACTCGTTCAAATCGGCCCCTGAGTCGGCCGCCTCGTTTTTTCATCTGAGCACAGACGCCCTCAAGGCCTTCGATACCAGCGGTGACGTCATGTACTGCGTGTATGACTCTTGCCCCCAAAGCATTCAGGCCCTTACCGATTTTGCCGAACCGGTGGACCGCGATACACTCCCGGCCGTCACCTTGGAGGAGCTTGAAAATGCCAAAGAAGAAATTTGCCAAGAATATGAAACAAAAATTCAGCAGCTCAAAACCGAATTCGATCATCGGCAAGCCGAATTTTCCCAACAAACCGAGCAGCTTGGCCGCAGGATTGCAGACCTGACGACTGAAAAGCAAAACGCCGACCGCCAAACGGCCGAATATCAGCAGACCATCGATCAATTACAGTCGCAACTCGAAGATCAACACGCACAAACCGAATCCAGGCTCCAGCTCGAACAGCAAATCGCCGGCTACGAGCAGACGATCAACGACCTTCAGGAAAAGCTCACCTCGCAGCAAACCGAGTTCAACGCATCACTCGAAGATATCCAGCAAAAGCTCGAAACGCATTTTCAGGCCCGGCTCAAGGCCGAGAAACAGCAGACCGATCAAAAGCAAATCATCGCCGCGCTTCAAGCGACGATCGACGAGCAGCAGGCCCAGTTCGATGCGGCCCTGGTCGAGGTCGAACGCAAATTCAATGCCCTGCTTCAGGAAATTCAGCAGCTCAAGAAACAGGCAGCAAAACCGAAATCGCGATTGAAAGCACCGGCGATCTTTCTGATCTTTGTCCTCGGTGTCGCCGCCGGTATCGCAGCGGGCTACGCATTTTTGATCTATAAAAAATCTTATACCGCTCCGCCGCAGCAGGCCTCGCAACCGTTGTCGCAGCAAACAACACCCAAAGCCGAACCGGTGGTCGAGCCGCTCGAGCCGCAACTAAAAGAACACATCGGGGCTTCACAGGAAATAAAGGATGTCCGCGAACACCCCGATCCGGCTCCGTCGAAAACAGCCGAGCCGGCCAAGGTCATCGCTGCTGTTCCGGTGAAAAGCGAACCGGTGATCGAGCCAAAGCAGGATATCCAGCCGACACCGCCAGCAGTATCGGCTCCGATTACCTCAGAATCGACACCTCTGCCGGTCCAAACGCCACCGTTGACCACACAAGCAGAATCCGATTCGCTTACTGAACCAACCATCGAGGAGCCGGCTGAGCAGCAGAGCGAATCAGCCGGCCTGACCGAGACCGTTGCTGTGGCGACCGATCCGCTTGGGGGGGAGAATGGTCAGGCGCTTTTTGATCAAGGCATGCAGTATTATGCCGGCGACGAGGCGGCCCGTGATAACACAAAAGCATTCGAATACTTTCAGCAGGCGGCCCAGGCCGGCCATGCTCTTGCGATGTACAATGTCGCCCGGATGTACCACGAAGGTACCGGCGTGACGTTGGACGGACTGAAGGCCATACAATGGTACGAAAAGGCGGCTGCGATCGGACTGCCCCAGGCAATGAATCAGCTCGCTCAGATGCACTACATCGGCGACGTCGTCCCGAAAGACTTCGCCAAAGCCGCGGCTTACTATACCCGGTCGGCTCAGCACGGTGATCTCAAGGCGATGTACAACCTGGCCGTTTTTTACCACAGCGGCATCGGCCTGCAGCGCGACGTGCGAAAGGCAATGCTCTGGTTCATCAAGGCGGCCCGAGGCGGGGATCCTCAGGCGATGTACCAGCTCGGCGTCCTGTTCGAAAGCGGCGCCGGCATCCGGCAGGATATTGAAAAGGCGATCTACTGGTACACCCAGGCCGCCAACACCGGCCACCCGGACGCTCAAAAACAACTCGCCAAACTCGATAACACCCGATAATGCCGGCCTCAAATCGAAACCACGATAGCCTTTCCTGCGGCCCTCCGCGAGCAATGGCCAACCAGGTGACGGCGAAAGTTTTAGGGTAGAAGAAAGGCCTACTGGTAATTTCGGTAGCCGTTGTGTTTGGCCGCAGCCGCAACGCGTTTGTAATGGATTTTGTTGTCCTGATTGACCGTATGGTGATACACCGTCTTGGTCTGCGGGCCGCTCGGCTCATCCACCACCGAGCCGTGAATAATTGTCGGCCGCGTTTTCGTGATCAGCATCTCCAGCAGTTCGCGTTCGAGTTGTCGCACCACATCAGCATACTTCTTCTCGAAGTACAGATTCTTCATCTCATAGGGATCCTTCTCGACATTATACAGCTCGCCGAAACCGTCGGGATACTCATCCTCGAACATTTCCTTCGGGAACGTTACCAGCCGCCACGGGCCTTTGCGGATGCTCTTGCTCCAGGCGAACTGCGTCAGGCCGAGCCGTTCGGAATCACCTTTGCCGCCCGTGAGCATCGTCGAAAGATCCTGCCCATCGGCTGTTTGCAGCGGCTCCAGCCCCGCCAGAACACTCAACGTCGGCGCGATATCGATCGTTTCCACCACTTCCTTAACGATGTGCCCGGCCTTAAACTTGCCCGGCCACTGCCAGATAAGCGGCACCCGCGTAATCGCATCGGAACTGATCCCCGGCGCCTTTTCCATGATATTATGCTCGCAGGCATAATCGCCGTGATCGCTGCAATACACCAGGATTGTATTGTCCTCGAGGCCGCTTTGCTTGAGAAAATCCATCAACTCGCCGACTGCATGATCGACGTGACTGACATTGCCCAGATAACCCTGCAGCTTTCGCAGCCGCCCGGCCTCAAATGTCTTCGGCTCAAACAGCGTCCAGTGCCCACTCTGCCAGCTTTTCGATACAGCACGCACATGCGGCGCCTTAAGACTCATATCATAATCGGTATTCGGCGGCAGTGTCAGCTTGGATTGATCGTACAGGTTCCAGAACTCCGGCGCCGGCGTATAGCACTGATGCGGCTTGGGCAAACTGACATGCAGAAAGAACGGCTTTTGCGTGTCCGCACATTCTTTCATAAATTCGATCCCCTTGGTCACGCACCAGCCTTCCTGTCCATCGCGATACGAGATCGTCGATGGCCGCCCCTCCACCGTCTGTCGGCCCCTCTTGCCGAATTCCCGCAACACCCCGTGATCCTCCAGCTCGGTCAGATTCCGCTCGGCCAGATACTCGGCATATTCCTTGCTTGTCCCGCCGACACTCGTACCGCAGGTATCGTGGAACACATCGCTGTCCTGCTCTACCCAGTACGCAGGACAATGGATCTTGCCGAGCGCCGCGGTGCGATAGCCGGACCGCCGAAAATGCCCCAGCACCGTTGGCAGCCCGCCGGGATTCGGACCGCTCAGACCATAGTAGCCGTGATTATGACAATATTGCCCGGACAGATGACTTACCCGGCTCGGCGTACAAATCGGATTCGCCGTCGTGCACGCATCGAACCGCACACTCTGCTTGACTAAGCGGTCGAAATTCGGCGTCTTGACATCCGGATGACCCTGGTGGCCCATCACCTTGGCGTTATGCTGATCGGACAGGATGAATAGTACGTTCGGATTTTCGCCCCATTTCGCCTGAATACGGGCGGCTGCCGGCTGAGCCGATGCCGTGTCCTTCGCCGAAACCTTGCCCGATGCGGTTAAACCTACGGCCAGTGCCGATGTCTTCAAAAACGCGCGACGATCCATATCATAATCTCCATTTCTTAAAATTTACTAAATATAACGAATCTTCATCATAACCGATTTCCCGCGTTTTTTCAAGCATTTTTGCTTTCAAAACACGCCGCTTACCGTTAAGATAAACCGCCGATATCCATAAAACAGGAGACAATCGAATGCAAATGAAAAACACGATTCTGACAGTGATCGCATTAATCACACCGATCTGCACCGCCGCGGCGGCCGAGAAATGCCCCAAATCCGGCTATCCCGAATTCTCGTGGGACACCGTCCCGCTGTTCAACCACACCGCCCGTTGGAATACCACTTACGCGCAGGACCAGATCGATTTTATCGCCGAGCACTGCCAACTGGCAGTTTTCGAGAAGATGCACGGCCTCGAAACGCTCGATTACGGCGGCCAAGTCGAAACCGCGATCTTCCACGACGCCCGCCGCATCAAAGCGATTAACCCCAAATGCAAAGTTCTGTTCTATTTCAACGCATTCGTCGATAACGTCCCCACGAGCTGGCGAAACGAATACGGCGAATCCCCACAGTGGCTGCTGCGCGACGACGACGGCGAGATCATCTACAAACACCGCAGCGGTAATAAACTGCGGACATTCGATATCACGCGGCCCGGCATGCTTCAATGGTGGAAATACAGCATCCAAAGTGCCCTGGCCCACCCGGCCATCGACGGCATCTTCATCGACGCCCTGATCCAGATCGTCTATTTTCCCGAGGACAAAGCCAAAAAATGGGGCCGGGAAAAATATGAAGCGATGGCCGCCGCCACCGACGCGCTCCTGCAGAAAACCCAGCAGTGGCTGCCCGACGATGCGATCGTCATCAATAACGGCCTGTTTGCCAACATGCCCGGCCTCGACGACGGCGGCATCGGTTGGCTCAAGCACGCCACCGGCGCGATGGTCGAACATTTCGGCGCGTTCCGCAGCCGCGACAAAAACGGCAAACTCATACCCGAGGACATGGCCCGTGAAATCGAGCTGATCCAAAAAGCCGGCGAAATGGGTAAGATCGTCCTGGTCAAGGGCTGGCCCGGCTCGAAACATTTCCTCGATCCCGAATTCATGAAATGGGACATCCACAAAAAACGCGCCTACGCCAAAGAGCATCTCGATTTCTCGCTGGCCGCTTATTTGGTCGCTGCCGAAAAATACGCCTACTTCGCCTACAACTGGGGCTGGGGTGACACCGACGGCTGGTTCGAATGGTATCCGCAATTCGAAAAGCCCTTAGGCGAGCCGAAGGGCAAAGCCACGCGCGACGGCTGGGTTTATACCCGCCAATTCGCGCACGCCGACGTCACGGTCGATCTCAAAAACGAAACCGCGGATATCCGCTGGAAATAAAATTTAGCAATGGTATTTGAAATGAACATATTGTGGGCGGTCGTTTTTCTCTTGGGCGGGTTGACCCTGCTCTGGAAAAGCGCCGACATCCTCGTCGCCGGCGCAGTCGGCATCGCCGAGCATCTCGGCGTCAGCCCGCTCGTCGTCGGCCTGACGGTCGTCGCGATGGGCACCTCCGCCCCGGAAGTGGCGGCCAGTATCGCCGCGACCGTCCGCGGCACCGGCGATATCGCGCTGGGCAACGTCTATGGCTCCAATATCGCCAACCTCGCGCTGGTCGGCGGCGTGGCGGCCCTGATTCGCCCCACCATCGTCCAACTCTCGACGCTCAAACGCGAAATGCCGATCATGCTTGCGGTCGTCCTGCTGCTGTGGCCGATTCTGCATAATCTGGGCATCTCGCGGTCGGAAGGCGTGATTCTGCTGGTGATTTTCACCGCATTTATCGCCCTGATGATCGCCATCGCGCGCAAGGCAAACGGCGATCGCAAAAAATTCGAGGTCATCGACGAAGTCACCGCGGTCGCAATCGGCGCCAAATCGGTCCCTCTGCTGGTCCTGATGGTCCTCGGCGGCTTGGCGGGCCTTGCACTCGGCGCCGAGATCACCGTCCGCGGCGCGGTCTTCATCGGCCAGAAGGTCGGCCTCTCCGACGCCGTCATCGGTCTGACCATCATCGCCGTCGGCACCTCGCTGCCCGAACTGATGACCTGTATCGTCGCCTCCGTTAAGGGTCATCACGATATCTCGATCGGCAACCTCGTCGGCTCCAATATCTTCAACACCCTGCTCGTCCCCGCCGCCGCCGCACTCGTCAAACCGATCACCATCTCACAACGCCTCATCGGGAACGATTACTACGCCATGATCGCCGTCAGTATCGTCTTTATCACCCTCGCGGCCGTCGGCAAACGCATCAGCCGATTCGACGGCGTCATCCTCCTGGCCATCTATATCGGGTATATGACGTTTCTTTTCTTAGGCGGATAAACTGTAGGGTGAGGCGTGCCCACCAATAATTCTCACACGGCAGGATAATTTCTCATCAACAGCAATCAGCAAGCATCCATCACGATCCACAGCAGCAATCAGGCAACAACCGACCGCTTAAAGGATTTCGGACTGGACAGCTTTGCAACGCTGTGTATTGTCAGCGAGGTCAATCTGGCAGAAGATTCGAATACGCTGCGGATCGAGGCGGGCACGTGTACGTATCCCAAATGCCAGCGATGCTGAAACTTCCGCCCGCAAGTCGGGCAAATTGAAGATCATCCGGACCTGTGCGAACGCTGCGCGGAAGTCGTTTATGCAGCAACTAACGGTTAACAATCGAGTTGTTCCTGGATTTTTTGCCAGATGGTATCGACGGTGATATGGGTGACGGCGTGTTTGGGGTCGCGACTGACGATTCTGGTGCCGCGATCAAACGGTTCGATGGCGGCAATCGTTTCCGGCCGTTGATACGGATAAATCCGGGCCGGGTTGGACCAGCCAAAGAGCATCACCAGCGGTTTATTCAGTGCGACGGCGATATGGCCCGGGCCGGTATCGTTGCTAATCACCAGTTTAGCGTTTCGCAGCAACTCGATCAGTTCGCGAAGTTCGGTTTGTCCGGCCGCACTGACAATCGTGGTATCGGTCTTTGATGAAATCTCATCGATGATCCGCTGCTCAGGTTTTGTGCCGCAGGCGATGATGTCGAACTGATATTTGCCTGCGAGCTTCTCGGTAACGGCAGCGAAATTCTCCGCGGGCCAGCATTTATCGGCGTGAGCCGAACCGGGGATCAGAATGGCATAATTATTGGAATCGACCGCTTTATTATCCAGAAAGTGCTTAACACTTTTTGCGGCTGATTCATCGGGGGCGATATGAAATTCGACCGACAGGTCCTCAGCCCCGGCCGCCTTAACCATTTGCATATAATGATCGATCACGTGGATGCTGTCCGGATCGGGCTTGATGCGGTGGGTATAAAACAGCGGCGCCAGTTCACGGGCATTGGCCATGCCGAAACGGTATTTGGCGCCGGTGAACCGTGCCATAAAGGCGGTACGAAAGAGGCCCTGGAAATCAAAGACCGCATCAAAATCAGCATTTCTCAATTCCCTGAACAGTGCCCGCAGGCCGGACCATGCCGCCCTGCTGCGATGGCTGTTGGCCAGGCGTTTGCGATCGAACAGGATCACCTTATCGAGCGCCGGGTGGTTTCGCACCAGGTCAGCGTATTCCGGGCGGATCAGCCATGTCATGCGGGCCTGCGGAAAGGCTTTTTGCAATGCACGCACGGCAGGCAGCGTCAGGGCGATATCGCCCAGGGCGCTGGGTTTGATGATCAAGATATTATTAAACGTATCCGGCATCGGCATTATTCTAAATGAAACGAAACAAAGCTGCAAATGGTTCTTGCCGGTGAGGGCAATTTGTATTAAGCTGTTCGGCGATATGGCGAACCAAAAAGGTAAATATGTTTACGATTGGCCGCGGCCGATGGTGACGACCGATGCGGCGGTTTTCTGTTTTTCCCGCGGCAAGGCGAAACTGCTGCTGATCCAGCGCGGCAGGCCCCCGTTTAAGGGTCAATGGGCTTTGCCGGGCGGATTTGTTGACATGGACGAGGAACTGGCGGATGCGGCCGTTCGCGAGCTGGCCGAAGAAACCGGCCTGCGCGGTGTCACACTCCAACAACTGCATACGTTCGGCACGATCGGGCGGGACCCGCGGGGTCGTCAGATTACAACGGTTTACTGGGGGATCGCTGAAAAGAATAACACCAAGGTCCAGGGCGGCGACGATGCGGCTGCGGCGCGCTGGTTCGATATCGATCAGTTACCCGAGCATATGGCATTCGATCATCACGAGATCGCTTGCTTTGCAATCGGTCGGTTCAAGCGAACCCGGCGCTATCGCGAACACGTCCGCAATCGGTAGGCGTTATTGCGAGGGGCTTTTCTGAAGCTGCTGATTGAACATCCGTAACTGCACATCGATCGCACTGAGCACCCAGTCGATATAGTGCAGTTTATGCGCCGGGCGGCGATGCGATTCGTTCATGAGTCCTTCGTGTACCGTATCGAGAAATTTCCTTATAGTCTGGGGGCTGATCGGGGTCGGCGATGACGACCACTCTTTGAGCGCTTCGTAATCGTTGCGTAATTTTTTATTCGTTTGCAATTGGCGGATACTGAGATAGTCGCCGGGATTATAGCCGAGCTGCAGACCTTTGAGACACATGATCAGCGGTTCGTAATTCGCACGGGCATCGAGGCGGATAAACTTGTACTGTTGGATATAGGTGATCGCCTGCTTGGGTGTTTTGTCACCGATCTGATTGTCTCCCATGTACCATTTGCGTTTGCTGGTGCGAGCGAAAACCAATTCCTCGCCGACGGTATGCTGCTTGATCTCGTCATGGGCCATTCGCGAAACCCACAAGCGGCCGGAATCGGTCTGCTCGATCCCCCCGCCCAAAACGAACAGACATTTGACATAACCCAGCGGCAGAGTTTTCTGTTTGCCGATCTGGTGTTTGAGTAATTGATACGACAGGTGCAGGCTGTGCGGCTCAACATCATAAAATCGAATGATCCCGTGGATCAACTGATTGAGCAGCCACGGATCCGCGGTGGCCGGACGCGAGATCTCGCCTTCGATATTAAGCCGACCGGGCGCCAATTCGAGGAAGCCCTTTCGTCCGGGCTTTTCGGGCGAACCGGAATGGTCGTCGATATATCCACCCAGTTTCCAGAACAAGACATCGAGGCTGAAATCGTTGAAAAATTTGAAACCGTCATAGGCCGCATCCTGGGGTCCCTGTAATTGCCGGGTCTGGTCGATCGCGCGAAATCCCAGGTTGCTCAGTTCCAATTCCGCCCCCAGCGGCACCAGTCCCGGAAAGAAATTCGCGCGGATACGATCCAGATAAAACGAGGCGACGCGTTTGTCAAAAAAACTGCGGGCGGCCCGCACCGCATATTTGATGTAATCGATCAGATCGTTTTGGGCAAACTGCTTGGTTTCAAAACAACGTTCGATGATCTGGTGAACGCTCTGCTGATTGGCGTTGAGGATTTCCAACGCGATCAACAAGCTGATCGATCGTTTGAAATACCGTTCCGATGTACGAATATGTTCCAGTTCGTATCGATATTCGTTCTGGATTTTTTCATCGAGCTGATTGAGCAGGACTTGTTTGATCACCAGTACCAGATAATTGTGAATGTAGGGCTTGGCTTGTTTGGTATCATAAAGATGGCGAATCGACGGGCGTGGGCGATCGAGTTCATGTTTTAGATAATAATCGCTCACGGCATCACTGCGATAATGTGTAATGACCAGATCGCGTTCGGTCGTGCCTAATAGTTCACGATCGGCTTGACGCTCCAACTCGGCGTCGGCGGATGTTTCGCCCGGCCGGGTGTGCTTTTTCATAAACCGGTCAATGCGCTTGCGAAGCCAGAGTTCGTGGATCAGGTTGACGTGGAAACGGTCGCCGAAATGCTTTTGCATGGATTCTTTGGATGCCAGGTAAGCCAATGCCTTAACGGATCCCTTTGCGGTGCTGATTTCGACCGTTTCACGCTTGTAACGCTTTCCTTCATAACGGTCGATTTCGTCCATCGCCGAAAGCGGCAAGTCGTAAATCACCAGCCCTTCGATGCGTGAACGGGAATCTTTGACGGCATAGTGATAGACATTGTCCGGGCTGACGCGGCGATACTCGGATAGCAATGCCAACTCCGCGAGTAACGTTTCGCTGTCGGTTGCGGAGGCTTTTCGGGTAAAGGCGTAACCGCTGACCGATTTGAATATGCGGGGGTCACGCAAAGAACCGTAAACGAATAGATTGACTTTGTGTTCAGTCATTTTCTGCGTGGGATTGCGATGTTCGTTCGGTTTGCGATTCCTGAAGGATTTGCCGATGCAATTTGAATAATTCTCGAAAAGCGCGGATGATGACCTTGATATTCGCACCGGTCTGCCGACCTGCCAGCCGCGGATAATGATGAACCCCTGCTTGGGTCATCGTATAGCCTTTACGGGCTGCTCGAGCGAGGATCTCCGTGTCGATCAGGGCACCCGTGCTTTTCATGGTGATATGATCGAAAATCTCACGCTTGAACAGTTTGAAGGCACAATCAATATCTTTCAATCTGAGCTTAAACAAGAAGCAGACCAGTTTCGTCCAGCACCATGCATTGAGCTTTCGGATCATATTGTCGCGGCGGTTGATGCGATAACATGTTACGATGTCATAATCGTCGATCAATTTTAACAGCGGCGGCATTTCCTGCATGTCGAATTGGCCATCACCATCGGTATAAAAAACCAGCGGTTTGGTTGCCGCTTTGAATCCGGACTGCAGCGCAGCGCCATATCCCTGGTTCCGGGGATGATGGATCGCCTTGATCCGCGGATTATGTTCGGCCAGTCGATCCGCGATCTCGCCGGTTTTGTCGGCACTGCCGTCATTGACAATGATCAATTCATAATCGGCTTTTATCCTGTCCAGTACAACCAGGGCTTTTTCAACCGTATGGCTGACATTTTCCTGTTCGTTATAGCACGGGAAAAAGACGCTGATCGATACCGGTTCGCAGCCATTTATCATGGTCATCACCATCGCTTCCATTGGATCGTTCTACTGCGTTCAGCGGTGAGTTCATCGTAGGTTTGTTTAAGCTGGGCCACGGTTGCGGCATCTTTGTTCTGCTGGGCCGTTTGCAATAGATAGTTGGTTGAGAGGATGGCCGCAGTCAGGGGATGATAATAGCCCGATTTTTGTGACCATTGCTGATGTTTCTGTTCGTATTGCTCCAAGACCTGTTTGCATACTTCGGCCACCGGTGCATTCATACCCGGATATCGTGATAACATCAAAATCTCAAACATACCGATCTGGGATGGGTAGGTATTGATCGCTTTCAGGGCTACCTGAAGTGCTTTTCGCGGGCTATCCTCTTGTTTGGTATAAATATGAATGTTGCGGGCAATGGATATGTATTTTGAATAATCATTGGGATATTTGGTTTCACCGGTCATCATCCCCTGGAACAACCGTTTGCCCTGTGGGGATTCGAGGTCGGCAAATATTTTTTGTTTGTTATTCATAAAGACGATCGGCCACTGCAGGTTGTGTTCGAGGCCTTTAACGACGGGATTGTTCCATTCTTTGGCGGGCATCATGACGATATCCACGCCGTTGCGTCTGAATTCCTGACTGAGCCAATTGCCGATCTTTACATAATCTGACGCATTCAATTTCCGCCGGCGTATCATTGCGGAATCACCGACGGGGCCGCCGCGCATGATACTGCTCCATCGGGTAAAGGCCGACGGATCATATGCAGCCTGCGCCCGGCCGTCCATAAATAACTGCAACGGCGTTTTGCCGGTATTGGGATCGGGGACCTGTCCCCAGGCGATGAATCCGCCTTCGGTCCAGTGGTTGAACATTTTTCCGGAAATTTTATTGTCTCGAATAAATTTCATCGCCCAAAACGGTTTGGCATCGGATGCCGTCATTCGCATAAACACGGATGTCAGCTTATTGTCGGTCGGCCATGGATCCAAATAGACCCATTTGAATTTAATTCCCCACCAGATGCCTAATCCCAGTACGACAATTGTCGCGATCCCAGAAAAAAAGAGCTTCCATTTGAGGGTAAATCCGCCGACACAATATTTTTTGTGCCGGAAGAAGTTTCGTGAAGCCGATATCTGACGAACGATGCGATCGATCAACATTGCAACGATCGGACACATCGCGATCGCCGCGATCGTAATAAACCGCCGTGATCGATAAGCCATATACATCGTCAACAAAGCGATTATAATCGCAGACAAATCGATTGGGGGGCGTTGATATACGGTTTCATCATCACAGGGCGATTCTTCCTTGAAACGGTTTTGGATCATTGATTTGAGTTTCGGCACTGCAACCCAAAGCCCCGCAAGCACGATATTAAGGATGTATATCGCTTTGAATAACCATGAATAAAGCCAATCATAGCTGGATTCAATATTCTTTTCATAAACGGGCCGCCAGGGGCGTTTGAGATTCCACAGTTCATTGAGACTTGGCAGCCAGTGATCTCCCTGAGAGAATGCGAACGGTTTGTGATAAAACACGATCAACATGGAGACGACCGCCGCAGCGACCACAAACACAATATTGATCGGTCGATACCGCACTTTGGCCGATACCGCCGAAGCGATCAGCCAGGTCAATACATATGTGGGGATCAGCATGAATGCGTAAATATAACCGCCGCGCGCGGCATTTTGTTCGGCGCCGATCATGGCCATGGCCGTGAATATAATACTTAACCAGATGAAATGGATGTTCACCTGAACCGCCAGCAGGATAATAATGATAAAGAACATGCAGGCAAAGAAGCTGTTCGGTTCCAGACTTAAAAAGGATAAACTCAAAAACACCGTCCATATCGCAGCAACCGCAAGAACCCATGCAAATAATGTGGACAGAATACCAAAAATGCGCTGCTGATAGTTATACTCATCGGCTGCGAGTTTTATGTCAGACGGCTTAAGTCGTTTACTGATAAACCACAGAACCAACAAACCGAAACTCATTACGAACAAAATCAAATAGGGAAAGCCGGTACCCACCGGATTGTCCCAGGCAAAGGCCGGATGCCATTCGTTGACGGTGCGCCACATCTCGGCGTGTTCACTGAGACTGATGATAAAGGTATGGGTCATATTCGTCAGGTGAAATGGATTTAATATAATCGATGCGATAAAGGCGGCAAAGCCGGCTGCGGCCGTATGGATCAGTCCTTTTTTGCCAATAGTGATAAATCCCCATTTCTTTGGTAAAAAATAAGTCAGCAAGTGCAGTCCGAAAAACGGCGCCAGCATGATGAATGCATAAATATAGCCGCCGTGCACATTACACCAGAACACGACCGCCGGTACTAACAACCAGATAAACAGGATATGGCGATATGTTGCCAATAGCAGAATTAATAAATATACGGCGACCAACAGGTTGGAAAAGCCCGCCGGGCGAATATCGTAAAACGACCGACCGGCAAACACCGCAAAACATGCAAAGGTCGCACACAAGGCCGGATGGGCCCCGAGTAGTCGGCCGGAATAATAGACACAGATGATGGTCAACACATACAGCGCAATCTTCCAATACACCAACGAATTAAACGAAATCATCCCGGGCGGGCTTTCATAGGTATAATCGTCGGTCGCATCCGCCACCGGGGACATATGCGTCAACCAGTAAAAGATCACATGGGTCAGCCAGTTCTGGTTTACCCAGCCGGTTGGGTGCCAGTAACGAACG
Source organism: uncultured Pirellulales bacterium (assembly GCA_964517795.1). Taxonomy (GTDB): domain Bacteria; phylum Planctomycetota; class Phycisphaerae; order Sedimentisphaerales; family Anaerobacaceae; genus CAZFDE01. The sequence continues at coordinate 51,983 of CAZFDE010000001.1, forward strand.
GTATCGATGCCGACAATATCCGTTATGGTCCGTGCCCAGCCGGGCCAGTTTTCGATCTCTTCTTCGGTAGGTCCGGCCTTATGCGAATTGGCACTGAACGGCTCGACCGTATCGACGCCGTGATTGATAAAGTGCCGCCCGCAGGCCATTGCCACCCATGTATCGCCCGCGCCGACCATATGTGTGCTGGAATGAAACGCAAACAGCAGCATTGCGATCCAGCCCAGGACGAGCATATAGATATCAATGGCCTTGAACCGCTTTTGGGGTTCGCTGTTGAGCAGTGAATCCGGTTCTTCTGTCATCGTTTCTCCCTAACTTAAGAAAAATCCCATACACCGACATCTCATCATTAAACGAATAATCATAATGACTTATGATACTATCGTCAAGAATGGGTTTTCGGGACACCGCCGCCGATAAAAAAACCTGATTTCCAGTCTGATTATTTACTGGAAATCAGGTTCAATGTTCGATTGGATCGTTTTATTTCAGGATTGAAGCCACTTTTCGAGTCGGTCAATGCCTTTTTCGATCTGCGCTTCGGAGCATGCGAAGCTCATCCTGACATTGGCATCGCATCCGAAGGCTTTGCCGGGCACGACGGCGACATTGGCCTGCTCGAGCAGCGCTTTGGCAAATTCCATGCTGCCGGCGATCTTTTCGCCGCCAATCGTGCGGCCGAAATGCGCGGAAACGTCCGGGAAGCAGTAAAACGCGCCGGTCGGTTCGGCACAGGTGATGCCCTCGATGCTGTTGAGTCGGTCAGCCATGAGTTTTGCCCGTTTCTCAAATGCCGTCCGCATCATCTCGATGGCCCGGTTGCCCTGCTCGCTGAATGCCTCGACCGCGGCATACTGGGCGAAGGAGACCGGATTACTGGTCGAGTGGGACTGGAGGCGCCCCATCGCCTTGATCACATCCAGCGGTCCGGCCGCATATCCCAGCCGCCAGCCGGTCATCGAGAAGGCCTTGCTCAGGCCGTTGAGCGTCAGAGTGCGGTTAAAGGCATCCTCGCTCAACGCGGCGAAGCTGATGAATTTCGTATCGCCATAGACCAGCTTCTCGTACATCTCATCGGAGAGCACCGTTACGTTTGTGCCTTCAAGGACCGCGGCCAGTTCGCGAAGCTCGGCCTCACTGTAAGTAAATCCACCAGGATTGTTCGGCGAATTGAGAACGAGCATAGCCGTCTTGTCGGTCAGGGCCGCCTTGAGCTGCTCGGCCGTCATCTTGTAGCTGTTGGCCTTGTCCGTCTCGACGAAGACCGTTTTCGCCTCGGCCAGCTTGATTGTTTCCGGATACGTGACCCAGTACGGCAGCGGCAGGATCACCTCGTCGCCGGGATCGAGGACCGCCTGCATCGCCTCATAGACCGAGTGCTTGCCGCCGATATTGACAATCACCTGGTCAGGCGTGTAGTGCAGGCCGTTTTCACGAGCGAGCTTCTCGGCGATCGCTTTTTTCAGTTCCGGGATCCCGGCCGCGGGTGTATATTTGGTCTTGCCTTCCTTGAGGGCCTTAATCGCCGCTTCCTTGATGAATTCAGGCGTATCGAAATCGGGTTCGCCCGCACCGTAGCTGACGACATCGACGCCTTCTGCCTTGAGCGCCTTGGCCTTCGAGGTGATCGCTAACGTCGCCGAGGTCGGCACGGCCTGTGCACGTTGACTGACTTTCATAGCAGGGGTCCTCCATTCTTAATATTATCAAAAAAACCGTGCCATTTATAACACGCATTTACCGACTGTCAAGGAAATAGTGATTTGTACCTCGTAACTCTTTATGGAGGATTTATTTGGCTATACAAAGAAAGCAGGTAAACCTATTTTCTCGTCAATAGTACGACCCAGTCTTTTTGGGGGCCTTGGGGCGGATTGCCGAATGGAATGGCCCGGCCGCCGTGGATGGTTTTGGCCGGGGTAGTCTGCATGCGGCCGTTTCTCGGATCGTACCACCGCAGCGAATAGTCCTGCTGCGGCAGTGTCAGTTTGGCGCCGACCGCGGTCTTGAGGAAAACAACATAGAGCTGCCCGTCTTTTTTGAGGCAGCAGCCTTCGGCTCCTGTCAAGAGCGCATTGTCATTGACCATTTCCCAAAACGGAATTTCGTTGTCCGCGAAAAATGCCAGCATATAGCGGCACTGGTCCCAGAACGCATCGCGGCTGCGGAAATCCTGGCAGGTCAGGTCGCTGTGATCGTGCTGATACCCGAAATACCATTCCACGCCCGCCCCGCCAGCCATGACGGCGCCCCACAGCGCATTTTGGCGGGCATTATTGCGGCCGGGATCGTGCTCGGGAGTATCGGTGTCCGGGACAAGTGAATGGGTTGCATCGCCCGGCTCGTCACAGGCCACCACCCAGGGCCTGCCGGCCGCTGCCGAGCGCTTGATATAGTCGAGCGTACGTTGATGGACATTGACAAACTCGGGACTGCCGGTTTGCAGCGAAAAGCCGGTCAGATGTGAACCGGCCGGCGGATCGCCCAGGAGGTCATGATGGTTGGCGCCGTTGTGGATCACGATCGGGTGGCGATACGGATCATGCTCCCAGAAATACGCGGCCCAGGCCTTTTTCTGCGCGGTGGTTGCGTCATTAATCTCCTCGCCGAGATTCCAGTTCAGCGCCAAATGATGCGCGAACCGCGCGATCAGCTCGCGGTAATAGAGTTTTCGCTGAAGGCCGAGGTTGCCGCCGTCCAAGAGCAGTTCGTTTTCGGTCTCCTGCGTCTTAAAATGCAGGTGCAGGCCCAGCGTGTCGGCGTGCTCGAAAACGATCTCCCACTGCGCCAGCCGCGAGACATCCAATCGCAGCCGCTCATTGTAATCAGTGTACATGAATACGTTTCGGTCGTCGCCTTCGATATTCATCGGCAGAAAGGAAAATGCGTTTAGTCCTTTCGATGCAAGATAGTTCAGGGCACCGATCAGACCCTTGCCTTTGCCGTCGCGCCAGGTCGGGTCGCCCGGCCGCCAGTCCCTGATATGCGGCTGCCATGTTTTGACAAGATCGTCTTTGATGCCGTCGGTCTTGAAATTCCCGTCAAAATCCGCGTACGCCAGCAGGTTCTCCGGCGCATCGGCCCCGCATTTGAGGAAATACGCCTTCGTGCCGGCAAACTGTAAGTGATGTTTGCGGACATAGCGAAGCATTCCCCGGCCGCGAAAATCGCGCCCGGTTTTGTCGGTCGGGGCAACGGTGAATGTGCCCGTCCGGCCCTCGGGGCCTTCGACCGGCCGGCCCGCCGCGGGATCGTCCGAAACGGCGATATTTTCGCCCGCCCGAAACGATACGCGCCAAGCCCATCGGCCCGCCGCGTCCGGCGCCAAGTGCGCATGCCATTGATTGCCGCAGTCGGCGCCGGTATCGGCGGCATTACCATCGGCGGCATAATATCCCGGCACAATATAGTTCTGCCCCTGCGGGCCTGTAAACGTTACATTCAGCCGATAGTCTGTAAACGGATTCGGCGTGGCCTGCTCTGCGGTTTGGGGCCCGTCCACCACCACCGTTACCTTGTGCCAAACCTTCAATTCGCCCTGCACCGAGGCCGTCGATATACTGGCAGCCAAAACCAACCAAACAAACGCAATGTACCAACCCCTTCGTAAGCCCATAGCTCACCTCAAAATTCGTTTCTAAGTAAATGCCGTCTGCATTGTATCATAAAATTCGCGAAAATTCAGCCCGCCATGTCTTTGCAGGGCGAGGCAAGTGCGAATCTGTGTCGAGAAATTCTGCGGCGGCGGATGAAATTGTACTTGAAAAGCTGTACAATTCAGGTAATATAGCACTTTGGGCGTATGCGCTTGTGGCTCAATTGGATAGAGCATCGGTCTACGGAACCGAAGGTTAGGGGTTCGAATCCCTTCAAGCGCATTGCATTTTATCCGCCTTGTTGAAGAATCACGGATTGATGGTCGTGGATAACATATTACAATCAAAAGAAAGCCAGAAGCTGCTGGCGTCGCTGGATAAACAGACGCCGGCCGACCGTTTAATCCCCATCCTGCAGCACATCCAGCAAATCCACGGTTATCTGCCCGAAGCGGTCCTGCTTGCGGTCAGCGAGCGGACCAATATCCCGGTTTCCCGAGTATATGGCGTGGCGACGTTTTATGAGCAGTTTCACCTGGAGCCGCGCGGCCGACATACGATCAGATGCTGCCGCGGGACGGCCTGTCATGTCCGCGGCGGGCCGGAGATTATCGCCGCATTGGAGAAACTGCTGGAAGTCAAGGCCGGCGGCACGACCGAGGACATGAAATTCACATTCGAGACGGTCGCGTGCCTGGGGACATGTTTTCTAGCGCCGGTAATCATGATCGATAACGACTATTACGGGCATCTGACCGTCGATATACTCAAAGGAATCCTCGATAAATACGAATAAGATGAATGGCCGCGACAAAGATAAAATCTATTGATGATTTGCAGCAGCTCAGCCAAAAGTTGGCCGAGCAGAACAGTCACATCAAGGCCAAAGTCCTGATCTGCATGACCGGCTGCCGGGCATTGGGAGCGCAGGATGTTTCCAGGGCAGTGCAGGTGAAACTCGCCGAGCAGAAACTGGACGATGAGATCAAGGTCGTCGAGACCGGCTGCATCGGCATGTGTGCGATCGCGCCGCTGGTGCTGATTGAGCCGCAGGGTTTTCTCTACGGCCATGTCAAAGCAACCGATGCAGACGAAATCGTACAGCAAACACTGGTCAACGGCAAACCAATTGAGCGGCTGATCGTCAAGGAAAACGGCCAAGACAAAGCCGCAATCGACGAGGTTGGCTTCTATCAAAAACAGAAGCGGCTTGTATTGCAGAACTGCGGCCGCATCGATCCCAAGCGAATCGAAGATGCCATCGAACACGGTGCGTATCAGGCCGCGGTCAACACCATCATGCAAAAGACGCCGGAAACGGTCATCGACGAGATGATCCAGTCGGGTCTTCGCGGCCGCGGGGGTGCGGGATTCCCGGCCGGGGTAAAGTGGAAATACTGCCGCAATTCGCCCGGCAAGGAAAAATATCTGATCTGCAACGCCGATGAGGGCGATCCGGGCGCGTTTATGGATCGGGCGCTTTTGGAAGGCGACCCGCACCGAATCATCGAGGGAATGATCATTGCCGCTTACGCCATCGGCGCGACACAGGGCTTTATCTATGTACGGGCCGAGTACCCGATTGCCGTCGAGCATATCCATATCGCATTAGAGCAGGCACGCGAGTTCGGCCTGCTGGGCGAGAATATCGCCGGCAGCAGGTTCGATTTCGATATCATGGTCCGCATGGGTGCGGGCGCGTTTGTCTGCGGCGAAGAGACGGCACTGATCGAATCGCTTGAAGGCGAACGCGGGATGCCGAATCCGCGGCCGCCCTTCCCGGCTCAAAGCGGCTACAAAGGCCACCCGACCAATATCAATAATGTCGAGACGTTTGCCAATGTGCCGGTGGTCATGCAAAAGGGCTGGCAGAAGTACAGCAGCATCGGCACCGAAAAGAGCAAAGGGACCAAGATATTCGCACTGGCGGGCAAGGTCAATTATACCGGTCTGGTCGAGGTGCCGATGGGCACGACGCTGCGCGAGATTGTTTACGATATCGGCGGCGGAATACCCGACGGCAAGAAATTCAAGGCCGCCCAGATCGGCGGTCCCTCCGGCGGCTGTATTCCCGAACAATATCTCGATCAGCAGATCGATTACGACAGCGTGCAGCTTATCGGGGCAATCATGGGCTCGGGCGGCCTGATCGTCATGGACGAAGACACCTGCATGGTCGATGTCGCGCGGTATTTTCTGGATTTCGTGCAGGATGAATCATGCGGTAAGTGCACGCCGTGTCGGATCGGGACGCGCGAGATGCTCGACATTCTCAATAACATCTGCAAAGGCAATGCCCAGACCGGCGATCTGCACCGCTTGGAGCATCTGGCCGAGAATATCCAGACGGCCTCGCTGTGCGGACTTGGCCAGACAGCGCCGAATCCGGTATTGAGCACGATCAAGAATTTTCGCGAGGAGTATATCGAGCATATTCATCAGCGAAAGTGCCGCGCCGGCGTGTGCAAAGACTTACTCAGCTACGAAATCACCGATAAATGTGTGGGCTGCGGGGCATGCCTGCGGGCGTGTCCGGTCAATGCGATCATCGGCGAACGTAAGGAACGCCATGTGATCGAGCAGCATATCTGTATCAAATGCGGAATGTGTTATAAGGTGTGTAAATTCGATGCCGTCAGACGATAAACAATCGGTTACCATTAAGATCAACGGCAGAGCGGTCGCCGCCGAACCGGGTCAGACGATCCTCGAGGCGGCCCTTGCCAACGGGATCGAGATCCCCAATCTCTGTCACGATCCGCGGCTTGTGCCGACCGGCTCGTGCCGGATGTGCGTGGTGGAGGTGCTCGGCATACCCAAACCAGTGACAGCCTGCACGTACCAGATCACCGACGGCATGACAATCGAGACAAACACTGAAAAAATTCGTAAGATCCGAAAGACAGTACTCGAATTATTGTTCTACGAACATCGTGGAAGCTGCACCACCTGCGACGATAACGGCGAATGCAAACTCCAGCAGTACGCCTATGAATACCAGATCGACGAAAAAGTCCAACGGCCGAGCGAGTCACCCCGCGAAAAACCCAACTATACCACCGGCAATGCGGCCATCCAGTACGATGTGGACAAGTGCATCCGGTGCGGGCGGTGCATCCGGATATGTGACGAGGTGCAGATGGATACGGCCCTGACGTTCAAGAAGCGGGCTGCCGATGTCGAGGTCTCGACGGCATTCGATATGCCACTGAACGATTCGACGTGCGAACTGTGCGGCCAGTGCATTTCAACCTGTCCGACCAGTGCGCTGTATGAAAGGTTTGCCATCGGCAAAGGCCAGTGCAAAGACCTGGTGCGAACGCGGACGACGTGTCCGTATTGCGGGGTGGGCTGCCAGATTGATCTGAACGTCAATCCGAAAAAGAATGAGTTGGTGCGCGTGACCAGCCCGACCGGTGTGATCCCCAACAACGGCAATCTTTGTGTTAAGGGCCGGTTCGGGATGGAGTTCGTACAATCACCGCAACGGCTGACAACGCCGCTGATCAAGCGAAACGGCCAGTTCGAGCAATCCACATGGAACGAGGCACTGGATCTTGTCGCGACAAAGCTCAACGAGATCAAGGCCAAGCACGGCCCCGATAGTATTGCAGGGTTGTCTTCGGCCAAGTGTACGAATGAAGACAATTATGTCTTCCAGAAATTCATCCGGGCCGCGATTGGCACCAACAACGTCGATCATTGTGCCCGGCTTTGCCACGCCTCGACGGTAGCGGGCCTGGCGCGGGCGTTCGGGTCCGGCGCCATGACCAATTCGATCGCCGAATTCAAGAACGCCGAGTGCATTTTCGTGATCGGCTCCAATACCACCGAGGCCCATCCGGTGATCGGCCTGTTTATTAAAGAAGCCGTCGTCAAAAATAATGCCAAACTGATCGTCGCCGACCCGCGGCAGATCGACCTGGTGCGGTTTGCATCGCTTCATATGTCCCAGCAGCCCGGCACCGATGTCGCCCTTATTAACGCCATGATGAATGTCATCCTCCAGGAGAATCTCTGCGATAAGGATTTCATCGTTCAGCGATGTGAGGGCTTTGACGAGTTGGTCGAAACAATCAAAAAATATACGCCCGAAAGCGTTGAGAATATTACCAAAGTGCCCGCCGAGAAAATCCGGCAGGCCGCCCGCACGTTCGCCAGTGCCAAATCCGCGAGCATTGTTTACAGCATGGGGATCACTCAGCATACCACCGGAACGGACAATGTACTCAGTCTGGCGAATCTGTCGATGCTGACCGGTCAGATCGGCCGCGAATCAACCGGCGTTAATCCACTGCGGGGCCAGAACAATGTCCAGGGAGCCTGCGATCTGGGGGCATTGCCGAATGTCTATCCGGGCTATCAGTCGGTGGAGAATGCCGAAATCAATGCCAAATTCGAAAAGGCGTGGAATGCTAAACTCTCGGATAAGACCGGCCTGACCGTTGTCGAGATCATCCACGGTGTCGATCAGGGCAAGATCAAGGCGATGTATTTTATGGGTGAAAATCCCGCCCTCTCGGACCCGAACCTCAACCACACGCGGAAGGCGCTTGACGACGTCGAGTTCCTTGTCGTGCAGGACATATTTCTCTCCGAGACCGCCGAGAAGGCCGATGTCGTTTTGCCGAGTACCTGTTTCGCCGAGAAAAACGGAACCTTCACCAATACCGAGCGCCGCGTCCAGCGGGTCCGAAAGGCCGTTGACGGCCCCGGCCAATCGCGGGACGACTGGCGGATCATCTGTGATCTGTCGGGCCGCATGGGCTATCCGATGCATTACGAAAACGCCGCACAGATCATGGACGAGATCGCAACGATTTCGCCGATCTATGGCGGAATCAGTTTCGAGCGAATCGATTCGATTGGCCTGCAGTGGCCCTGCCCGGACAAATCGCACCCCGGCACGCCCTACCTGCACAAAGGCGAATTCAAACGCGGCAAAGGCAAATTCCACAAAGTCGAATACATCCCGGCTGATGAATCGCCCAGCGATGAGTATCCGTTTATCCTCTCGACCGGCCGCCAGTTATACCAGTTTCACACCGGTACGATGACCCGAAAATCCGCGGCCATCAACCAGGTCTCACCGACCGGATACGTGGAAATCCATACCGACGATGCGGCCGCGCTGAACATCAATGACGGCGATCCGGTTCAGGTCAAAACCCGCCGCGGCGAGGTGACGACACTGGCGAAAGTGACCAATGGAATCGAAAAGGGCTGGATCTTTATGCCGTTTCACTTCGCCGAAGGTCCGGCCAATATGCTCACCAACGACAAACTCGACCCCATCGCCAAGATTCCCGAATTCAAGGTCTGCGCTGCCGCGGTCACAAAAACCAGTGAATAAGGAATAACAATTGAAAATCAAAAAAAACATGATATCATACAGCGATATGTCGCGTGGTGCATAACCATTAATAATGGAGAAAATGATGGATAACGAAAACAAACTGGTCGCGGCCTGTTTGCAGAAGGCCCAAAAACCAGATGGCCGCAAGAAACTGATGTGCGTAGAGGCGTTTGCATTAGCGAAGCAGTTTAACGTACCGCCGGCACGGATCGGAACGATCTGCAACCAGAACAATATTAAAATCTGTAAGTGTCAGTTGGGCTGTTTTGCGTAAATGAGAGCAATCGAACCGAAATTCAAGTTATGGCTCAATTCCGGGACCGCTCAGGGCGTGTTCGGGGACGGCAAATACCGTCTGCTGCGGGCGATCGAGCAGTACGGTTCGCTTCAGCAGGCTGCCAGAGCCCTGCATATCAGTTATCGCAAGGCATGGGGCGATCTGCAAAAAGCACAGGACCAGCTCGGCGTCAAGCTCGTTGAAAAACAACGCGGCGGCAGTACCGGCGGCGGTGCAAAACTGACCGCTGACGGCGAGAGATGGCTGGCCGCCTATGAACAATTCCGCGCCGACATCGAACAGGAAATGACTCGTTCATTCAAAAAGCATATCGGCAAGGTCACCCGGTGCAAGGCCTTTACACTGATCGAAGTATTAGTAGCAATTTCTATCATTGCCATGCTGCTGGGGATACTGGTGCCCTCCTTGCAGCGGGTTCGCGGCATCGCGGGCCAAACCCTTTGTCAAAATCACCTTCGCCAATGGGCGATGGCTTTCGAGATGTACGCTAATAATAACCAAGGTTATTTCCCGCATATTGACGGGCGGGACCGCTGTCCCAATCCCAGTCCGCGGCCGGAAGATATCGCCGATTACCAGTATGGATGGGTTGATGTCCTTCCGCCCTATTTCGGCGAAAAGCCGTGGCGCGAGCACGAGCGAGGGCAATTCCCCCACGGCAAAACGATCTTTCAATGTCCTCAGGCCAAACCGGCCCCGGAGAATATGTATTCGTATCGGCCGCGGCGAAACGGCTATTTTTCCTATGCCATGAATTCCTGCCTGGAATTGGATTCGAACTGCTGGCACCACCCTGACGACACCGCCTGGCCAATGCCGAGTTTTCTCAAAACAACAAAAATCGAAAATCCCTCGCAAGTGATTCTGCTGTTTGATCAATTGCTGGATCCGAGAAAAGGTTACGACGGACAAATGCTCTATCGCGATGCAGGCAAGCACTGCGGCAGTTATCCGAAAAGCTTCGCCGCCCGCCACGCCAAAGGCAATTCGACACTCGGCGGGATGATCCTCTTTTGCGATTATCATGTGAGTTGGCGGGAGCGTGTCTGGAAAGACGACTGGCCCGGTGATCTGGAAGTACCGCCACGGGAGGATAAGAACTGGTATCCGTATTGAAACAAAGGGTGATGAAAAACGCAATCCTGACAATATGGTTTTGTGCATTCGCTATGACAGCCGGCGCACAGACCTATTCCATTTACGAAATTCAGTACACCACCGATCCGAATGGCTACAGCCCGCTGGCCGGTGAGGTAATCGATTGCAGCGGCGGGATCGTCACCCATAAATTCGGCGGCTTTCGCCCCAAGCTGACGATTCAGAATCCCAATTTCCCCGATGGCTGGGGCGCAATCCAGGTCAAGGACTGGCTTACCGGCTACCCATTCTATAACAAGGCCCAAGTCGGCGATTGGGTGACGCTGTCCAATGTCTATGTCGAGGAATACTACGGCGGCGGAACCACGCTGCAATGCTGGGGGTCGAATAACCCGGATTTAACGGTCATCAGTTCGAATAATCCCCTGCCCGAGCCGCTGGTGATCGACGCCAACCAGATACCGGCACCGGTGCGGGATTCATACGGCGATTACTGGGTGATTGACCATCGGGCTGAACAATACGAACACATGTGTCTGACCGTGCAGCGAAATTTCGTGATCGATGTCAATTACGGCAAGGCCGGAGATAACTATATCCTGCAGGATATCCATCAACCCAATGATGCGAACCATTCGTTCTGGGCGGCCGATTATATGAACACAGATACCATTGGCGATTATCATCCTTATGTAGAAATCGGGCGACAGTTTTGCAGTATCACCGGTATTCTCGAACATTATCAGCGGCCCGATTACGGCTGGGATTACTATCAACTGGTTACCACGGGGACGAGTGATTTTCTGCTTTGGGATATGGACGATGACTGCGATTTCGATTTTCGCGATTACTGTGTTTTAGCATATCACTGGCTGGCGGACGGCCCCTGCCAAGACAATGACTGGTGCGGCCATGCGGATATGGATCATGATGATACGGTCGATGGGTTCGACCTGGATATATTCAGCCAACACTGGCTCAAACAAAATGAATGATTTTGAAAAGGAGAACGAAGGATGAAAAGAAGCAGTTTAGTCATGGCAATGGTGTTCACGGTTTTAGGGCTTTCAGTTCAAGGCGCTCAACTGTCAATCTATGACATACAGTACACAACGGACGCCAATGGCGTCAGCCCTCATGCGGGCAGTACGGTGGACTGCAGCGGCGGGATTGTCATTCAGAAATTCGAGGGCTTTCGCACCCGACTATTTCTCTACGATCCGGCCTACTCAACCGGCTTCGGAGGGCTGGTGGTGAAGGATTTTACCGGCAGCGATGCCTTTGCATCGGTCGATGTCGGCGATTGGGTCAATATCGGCAATTCGCTGGTCGAAGAATTTCGCGGCATGACGCAGTTGGCCTATGACAGCAATTCAACCTTTGGCATTATCGGCAGCGGCAGTGTCCCCGAACCCATCATTGTCGGCGATGCACAATTTTCAGAGCAGTATGAGGCGATGATGGTCCAACTCAATGATGTGACGATCACCCAGCGGGATTTGGGAAAAGCCGGCGATAATTATAATCTGCATAACACTAACGGTGATTACTGGGCGGCCGATTATATGAATGTTGACGCTGAAGGGTATTATCACGAACTGTCCAAAATCGGTAAGCATTTTGAAAGTATCAGCGGACTGTTGGAGCAGTATACCAACGATACATGGGATTACTACCAGATGATCACCCTGTCGAATGACAGTTTTGTCGTGCCCGAACCGGCCACCGTGGCGCTTATGCTCGCCGGCTTTCTGGTTTTGCGAAAAAAAACTGGCCAAACGGCCAAAAAGATTTAAACTGTGCATGAAAATATGATCAGGGGAATAACATGAATAAAAAGTCAGTGATACTAATCCTACTGTTTAGCGGACTATGGGGCTTTAGCGAGGCGGTATTCGGCCAGTGGCTCTATACCAATGATATTGCATACGCCTCAGTTTATCTGACCACAATCGCTCTGCTGATCCTGACCTTAGCGAAAAATTATCTGCCGCAGGTCTATAGCGCAACCCTAATCGCCGCGCTGGCCCTGCTGTACAAATTTTTTAATACACCGCTGTTTCTATGCCATTCACTGGCAATTCTGTGTATCGGGATCAGTTTCGATTCCGTTTTCAGCGTGTTGAAGATCAAAAACCGCCCGCTGGCTTTGATCCTGAGCACTTATGCGGCCTACGCATCGTTTGCATTGCTCATCACTTACGGCTTTCGCTATGAGCACTGGGTCTCGGCGGGGATACCCAAAGTGCTGCGCCATATTTTTGTATCCGGCACTATAACGGCCGCGATTGCCGGATCGATTGCGGCAATATGGGTTTTTTTGTGTAACCATATCGAATCAAAAAAATGGCCCGATATGGCCCGCTTGGCCCCGTTCGGCATTCCGGCCGCACTGGCGATATGGCTGTTTGCATTGGTCATGTATTTTGTCGGGCCGCATTGATGTCTCATGACAGATTTGCCTCGGCTGATATTCTGGTGCGGGCCCAAGCACAGCGGCAAAACCACAGCCGCCCAACGGCTTATCGAAAAAGTTGAAGCGACCGATATCACCGTTGCCGGCCTGCTGTCATTGTCGATTTATGAAAATGATGTCCTGACCGGTTTTGACGGCCTGGACATCCAAAGCGGTGAGCGCTTGCATTTGCTCGATCGAAACAAAACCGGTGGCGGCTTTTCGTTTACTTCCGCCGGTTTTTCGTTTGCGGAAAAAGCATTATCCCTAACCGATACACAGAATGCCGCTCTGGTCATCGTCGATGAATTCGGGCC
>CAZFDE010000001.1:65205-103609 GCA_964517795.1 uncultured Pirellulales bacterium
TCGATGCTGATGATCGGCTCGGCCGGATCGAATGTCGGCAAGACTGAACTGGCATGTGCGATAATCCGGAAATTCGCCAACCGTCACCCGATCACCGCGTTCAAGGTCACGACGATCAAGGAAAAAGACGGCCAATGCCCGCGCGGCGGCGAGGGTTGCGGTGTCTGCTCATCCCTTGAGGGTAATTTCGACATACGCGAAGAAACAGACTCTGAAACCGATAAGGATACCGCGCGGTTGCTGCGGGCAGGCGCAAAAAAAGTCTTCTGGCTGAGATGCCTGCAATCGCATCTTCGCCCGGCACGCGATGCCCTGCTGAAAACGATCGAAAAAGATCACCTGATCATCTGCGAATCGAATTCGATGCGACAGGCAGTCCGTCCGGCCGCATTTGTTATGGTCAAAAATAATCCCAGCCAATCGCTCAAACAATCGGCACAGGAAGTCGCCCATCTCGCCGATGAGATCCTCATCTCTGAAAATAACGATTTCGATTTGAACAGAATTTCTATCGCCAACAATCAATGGCACTTCGATCCGCACTTTACCGCATTTATTCTGGCCGGTGGACAAAGCAAACGCATGGGCCGCGATAAGAGTCTGCTGGCGATAAACGGCAAACCGCTGATCCAGCATATAACCGAACAACTCAAACCGTTATTCCATCAAATCGCAATCAGTTCCAACAAGCCGGAAAAATACAGCTTTCTCAACCTGCCGGTCATTGCCGACAAAATACCTGACCAGGGCCCGCTGATGGCGATCCTAAGCTGTCTGGAACAATCGAATACACAGTTTAATTTCTTCATTGCCTGCGATATTCCTGAAATTGATACTTCATTTATTAAAAAACTTTTAGATCGATGTCCACCGGCTGACATTACGATCCCCACGACAACTGACAACGAACCCGAACCGCTTTTTGGTGTTTATCGAAAATCGCTTATCCCGGCCATTGAAAACACATTATCCGAAGGAAAACGGGCCGTACGGGAAGTATTTGATCGATGCCGAGTAAGCGATATACCGCTAAAACCGGATAAACCGATCAAAAACCTGAATACTTTACAGGATTTTGATGATTACATTTCACAAACAAATATTCCATCATAGCGGCTTATGAATGTATATGAACGCATAATGTTCGAAGCTGTTTGGTTCTGTACTATTATTTTTATAAATTCGATTTTCACGCTTGAAACCCCTTATAAAAGCTTATAAGATAACAGTCTTTATCATTGAAAGGCCTGACGCACAGGCCCCCAATGAAAGTAAATTGTAATCGGAATTTTTGGTAACCTGAAATGAAAGACCAAGGAGTGTATCATGGCAAATGAAAAGCAAGGAATCAGTTCATTGATGTCTGAAAGCCGGACGTTCCCACCGCCCGCGGAGCTTCAGGCCAATGCCCATGTCAACAGCATGGATCAATATCAAAAAATGTGGGAACAATCGATTAACGATCCCGACACCTTCTGGCTCGAACAGGCCAAGAGCTTAAGCTGGTTCAAGGAACCGACCAAGAGCCTCGAATACACCTGGGATACTCAGAACCGCAAGATCGAGCATACCTGGTTCGCCGACGGTCAATTGAATATTTCTTACAACTGCCTCGACCGCCATCTCAACACCCCGGTCGCAAAAAAGACCGCGATCCTTTGGCAGGGTGAGGCCGAAGATGCCGTGATCAAGATGACCTACGAAGAACTCTATGTCGAGGTCTGCAAATTCGCCAATGTTCTTAAATCCAAGGGTATTCAAAAAGGCGACCGCGTCGCGATCTATATGCCGATGGTCGTCGAGCTTCCGATCGTGATGCTGGCCTGTGCCCGTATCGGTGCGATCCACTCGATTATTTTCGGCGGTTTCAGCTCCGATGCGATCGAGGGCCGGGTTAATGACTCCGACTGCAAGATGCTGATCACCGCGAACGTTTCGCTTCGCGCGGGCAAGCATATTCGGCTCAAAGATATCGCCGATGCCGCTTTGGAAAAAACGCCGACGATCGAAAGCGTGATCGTGATCAAGGTCAATGATGAAAAATGCGAAATGAAAGACGGCCGCGACACGTGGTATCACGATGAGATGGCCAACGCCGACAAAGAATGCGAACCCGAGGTAATGAACGCCGAAGATCCGCTGTTCATTCTTTACACCTCCGGTTCGACCGGTAAGCCCAAGGGCGTGGTTCATACCACCGCCGGCTATCTGATGCACACCACGCTGACTCACAAGATTGTGTTCAATATTCACGATGACGATATTTACTGGTGTACGGCCGACATCGGCTGGGTTACCGGTCACAGCTATATCGTTTACGGTCCGCTGGCGAACGGCTCGACCAGTTTGATGTTCGAAGGCGTGCCGACCTATCCGGATGCCGGCCGCTTCTGGCAGATCTGTGACAAATTCGGCGTTACCGTCTTTTATACCGCCCCGACCGCGATTCGGGCACTGATGAGACAGGGTGACGAATGGCCCGCTAAGTACAAACTGGACAGTCTGCGAATTCTTGGCACCGTTGGCGAGCCGATCAATCCGGAAGCCTGGATGTGGTATTACACTAAGATCGGTCACAATCGCTGCCCGATCGTCGATACCTGGTGGCAGACCGAGACCGGCGGCTTTATGATTACGCCGATGCCCGGCGCCCATACGCTCAAACCCGGCAGTGCATCGCGACCTTTCTTCGGTGTAGATCCGGTGGTTCTTCGGGATGATCGCAGTGAATGTGATGCCAACGAAGGCGGCAAGCTCTGTATCCGCAAACCGTGGCCCGGTATGATGCGGACCATGTGGGGCGATCACGAGCGGTTCATCGATACGTATTTCACGATGTACGATGATATCTATTTCGCCGGCGATGGCTGTCGAATCGATCAGGACGGCGATTACTGGCTGATGGGGCGCATTGACGACGTGGTGAATGTTTCCGGTCACCGGATCGGTACCGCGGAAGTGGAAAGCGCCCTGGTCAGCCATGACAAGGTCGCCGAGGCCGCCGTGGTTCCCGTCCCGCACGAGATCAAAGGTCAGGGCCTGTATGCCTATGTAACTCTTAAAGACGGCGTTGAAGAAAGCGATGAGCTGAAAAAGGAACTGGTTAAACACGTGCGTAAGGAGATAGGACCGATCGCCGCACCAGAGGCCATTCAATTCGCACCGTCGCTGCCCAAGACCCGTTCGGGTAAAATCATGCGTCGCATTCTTCGCAAGATTGCCGAGAACGCCACCGATAATCTGGGCGATGTGACGACCCTGGCTGATCCGAGCGTTGTTGAAAAGCTCATCGAAGGCCGTAAATAATTAAATACTGAAATATCAGATGGCCGGATGCACTTTTAACGTGCATCCGGCTCTTTTTAATCGAAAGGGA
The DNA here is from genome assembly GCA_964517795.1 of uncultured Pirellulales bacterium. Classification (GTDB taxonomy): domain Bacteria; phylum Planctomycetota; class Phycisphaerae; order Sedimentisphaerales; family Anaerobacaceae; genus CAZFDE01. Next base: position 68,582 of record CAZFDE010000001.1, read on the forward strand.
CTTTCATGACCGATCAAACATTACCCCAGGAAGGGACCATTGAAAATCACGGCTGGCGCGTTACCTTTGCCGGCATGGGTATTAATCTTGCTCTTGGCATCCTCTATACATGGAGTGTCATCAGTAAGGCTATCCCGGTAGAATGGAATTGGAGTGAAGCGGATAAATCATGGCCATATTCCATTGCATGCTTAATCTTTTGCCTGGTGATGGTACCGGCCGGACGAATGCAGGACAAGATCGGGCCGCGAATCGTGGCAGCGATTGGCGGTGTACTCGTCGGTATTGGTTTTATAATTGCCAGTATGACCACATCACCCATGGGCTACATCATTGGTTTTGGTATCCTGGCGGGTGCGGGTATCGGCTTTGGATACGCCTCAGCAACCCCGCCGGCCGTTAAGTGGTTTCATGCCGCTAAAACCGGTATGATTGCCGGTATCGTCGTATCCGGTTTTGGTTTAGCCAGTGTTTATGCCGCACCACTGAGCCGATGGTTGATCGCCAGCTTTGGTATGAAAACCGCAATCATGAGTTTAGGGATTGCCTTTCTGATAGTCGTTGTTGTCCTTTCTCAATTATTAAAACCGCCTCCCAAGGGGTATTCACCGGCGGGTACGGTTCCACCGACACCGGTACAACCCGGTCAGTCAGTCAGAAAAGAAAATTTTGAGCCCAAAGAAATGCTGGGAACAGTTCAATTTTACATGTTGTGGTTTATGTATGCATGCGGCTCGGGAGCCGGTTTGATGATTATTGCCAAATTAGCAGCTATTGCCAAAATTCAGGCGTCCACCGAATTAGGTTTTATGCTGGTGGCCATGCTGGCTATCGGCAATGGCGCAGGGCGTATTATCGCCGGTATGCTCAGTGATAAGATCGGGCGTAAAACCACCATGTGTATTTGCTTTATTACCCAGGCAGTGCTGATCTTCTTGTTGTCTCGGGCAACCGAAGGTAGCGCATTAGCCACTGTACCGATCATGGCAATTATGTCCGCATTGATCGGTGCCAATTACGGAGCCAATCTTTCACTGTTCCCATCGATCACCAAGGACTATTACGGTCTGAAGAATTTTGGAATGAATTACGGCCTGGTCTTTACCGCATGGGGTGTCGGTGGTTTTGTGCTGGCATTGGTCGCCGGCAAGATGTATGACATCCACAAAACCTTCGATATCGCCTACTATAGTGCGATTACGCTGCTGATCCTGGCTGCAATTATGGTTAATTTTGTCAAGCCGCCGCATCATGAAGAAACGGCACCGCAAGTGTCATGACACCATAAGGTTTTGAAGTAGATTTAAGCCCTGGATCGCATGATTCAGGGCTTTTTTTATGTCAGACCGTGAATAGGAAAGACCGTCGATTTGATCCGGTGAATCGTCTTTTCGATAACGGGATCCACCATTTTTTTCTGCTGCTGTGTTACCGGTAATTGGTGGTCTTTGAGTCCCCCCTGCCAGTCGGTGCTTTCGAGCATCACCCCACCCATTCCGACACTCATATCCTGATATTTTTCACCGTCGCAGAACAGGCTCCATGCCAACGACCATGCCCGGACCGTATTTTCGATGTTATACCCGCCTCCGCCGGTGGCTACGATTGGGACATCAAATCCCATCAATGATTTAATGACCTCGGCATAGACATTGTTGGTTAGTTTCAGATGCGCCAGCGGATCCTGGGCCAAACCATCCGCACCCAGTTCAAATACGAACACATCCGGCTCATATGCATCGATTAACGGCACGATAACTTGGTTGAATACGTTGAGGAATGCATCATCGTATGTTCCCACTGGCAGCGGAATATTGACACAATAGCCTTTGCCCTCGCCGGAACCGATTTCCTCTTCGAATCCGGTTCCGGGAAACAACATGCGGCCGGTTTCATGGGTCGATATCGTCATTACGTCGCTGCGATCGTAGAAACACGCGGCCACGCCGTCGCCGTGATGCACATCGATGTCCAGATACAACACCCGCCTGCCGGCGTCGGCGAGCACCAGACACGCTAAGGCTACGTCGTTCATATAACAAAATCCGGCCGCCCTTTCGGGAAAAGCGTGATGCAATCCGCCGGACGGATTAAACGCAATATCGGCTTTGTGACCCAGTATCAATTCGACCCCTTTTAAGGTCGCCCCGCAGGCCCATGCCGAATACTCATACATCCCCTTAAAGATCGGGCAATCCGGTGTACCGATGCCCATTTCATAAGCCGCCGGATCGAAATTCTCTTTTCGGGCCGCACGTTTGAGCGTGTGCAGATATCGAGGCGTATGATATGTCTTCAATACGATGCGGTCGGCCGGTTTTGGCTCGACCAGTTTTGCATGAGACCCACCAAGAATGCCCATGGACTTGATGGTTTGATAAACCTGGCCCGCGCGGCTGGTGTTAAACGGACAACCCGCCGGATACGGAAATTGTTCCAGTTCGCTGCAATGAATAAATGCCGCTTTCGGAGATTCCACCAGAGGCTCCTAAGATTCGTCATTGTTATTGAGACTGTATGATATGCTGTACGCTTCGCCGTCAAATTCGGTATTGACATTATACCCTGAATTATAAAAGACATTCAGCATCGGGCGGTTATTCGGCAGCACCTTGGCATAGAATCGCTTCACGCCGCGCTGGCGGGCGATCTGGCTGATATAATCGAGCATTAATGAACCCATGCCTTTTTGCTGCCATTCATCCTGAACCACAAAGGCCACTTCGGCGGCAAGCGTTTTGGGATCGAGAAAATACTGGGCGATCGCGACAATTTCCTCGCCGCCAACACCCGGGACAACGCCCACAATCGCCAGATCCTGGTAGTAATCGATATTCGTCAGATGCTGCAAGTCTTTATGTGGAAACTTCATTGTTTGGGTCATATAACGCCTTTGAACCGATTCGGTACTGAGCGAGTAGAGCATTTCCTGCAGAGCCGGCTCGTCGGTCGGCTTGACCGGACGGAAGAAAATCTCGGTACTGTCCTTGAGAGTCGCTGACTTTTCGAGTTCCTGAGGGTAATGCACTTTTTCAGTATCGAGTTCAATCTGGTCCTGATAAATATAATTCTGTTTTTTGGCGGCCTGGATCAGTTGCTTTCGGAATTTGGGATGGGCGATATTGATCAGCGCCAACACCCGTTCACGGATACTCTTGCCGTGCAGATAGGCAATGCCGTATTCGGTAACAACGTAATGTACATCGCCGCGGGTGGTGACGACACCGGCGCCTTCGGTCAGTGTCGGCACAATACGGCTGATCTGCCCGTCTTTGGCGGTGGACGGCAGCGCGATTATCGCTTTGCCGCCGCGGCTTCTGGCCGCACCGCGAATAAAATCGACTTGACCGCCGATGCCGCTGTAAAACTGATAGCCCAGCGAATCGGCGCATACCTGGCCGGTTAGATCGACCTCCAGGCCCACATTGATCCCCACCATTTTTTCATGCCGACTGATCAAATGCGGATCGTTTACGTATTCGGTCGGGAAAAATTCGAAGAACGGATTGTTGTCGATATATTCGTACAGGCGTTTCGAACCCATGCAGAAACTGGCGACGATCTTACCGTGATTAAGGTTCTTTTTCGCACAGGTGATCGCTCCGCAATCAATCAGATCGATGATCCAGTCGCTGAACATTTCGGTATGAATGCCAAGATCTTTTTTATCACGCAAAAATTCGGCCAAGGCTTGGGGGACGCGGCCGATACCGCATTCGATGGTACTGCCGTCTTCGACCAGTCGCGCGATGTTCTGTCCGATCTGCCGCAGCGTTTCATCGGGCTCGGGTACCGGAATCTCGATCATCTCTTCATCGTGCGGCACCAGCACATCAATCTGATTGACATGAATAAAGCTGTCACCAAATGTTCGCGGCATGTTCCGATTGACCTGCGCGATAACATATTTGGCATTCGATGCGGCCGATTTGACAATATCCACCGATACCCCCAGACTGCACAATCCACTGGCATCCGGCGGAGTAACGCTGATCAATGCCACATCGATCGGGATACGCCCGGATTCGAATTCCATCGGGATTTCCGAAAGAAAAATGGGCGTATAATCACCGATACCGCGTTCGAGAGCATGGCGAACGTTATCGGCGATGAAAAAACTGTTCATTTTAAATTTTTCGCGGAACTTCTCATCGACATACGGTGCATCGCCCATGGTCAACAGATGCACGATATGGGCATCGTATATATGTGCGGAATGCTCGACCAGGCTGCGAACCAGATGCTGCGGCTGAGCACAACCGGTACCAATAAAAATACTGTTACCCGAATGGATCAACTTGATCGCGGCCGGGGCGGTACTGACCTTACCGCTGTATCGTTGGTTCCAATCAAAATCTTTCATCATGATGATCGCTCGCTTATTTCTTTTCAACACTCATGCGTGCATCGACGGCCACCGGAACGGTTCCCGGTGTTCCGACGAGGAACGGATTAATGTCCATTTCCTGAATTTGCGGAAATTCGGTGACTAATTGGCTGAGCCGCTGCAATCCCTCGGCAATCGCATCGATATCGACACCTTTCTGTCCGCGGACCCCTTTGAGCATTTGATACGTACGCGTACTGACAAGCATTTGTTTGGCTTCCTCAGCGGTCAACGGGGCCAGATAGAAGGCCACATCCTTGAGCACTTCGACCATCGTGCCGCCCATCCCGAACATCATCAATGGACCGAAATGCGGATCCCGGTTCATTCCGAGGATGACTTCGCGGCCGCCTTTGGCCATCTCCTGGACCAGAACACCTAAAATATTCGCTTCAGGGCGTTTTTTCGGTATCCGGTACATCATCAGATCGAACGCGTCCATCACTTCCTGTGCGCTGCTGATGCCGATTTTGACGCCGCCAACATCGGATTTATGAATAATATCCGGCGACCAGATCTTCAGCACGACCGGATAGCCAAGCTGCTCGGCGAAACTGGCGGCCTGTTCCGCGGTTGTGGCAATTGAACCTTTAGGGGTAACAAAACCGTAGGCCTCGAGGATTTCCTTGGAATCCATTTCGGAAATTTCACGCTGTCCCTGGCGCAGATACCGATCGATCGTGTTTTCAACCTTACGTCGATTCACCGGGAAAAGCTTGACCACACGTTTGGGACGGTTGCGCCATCGGACGTAATCATAAACGACGCGAATCGTCTCAACCGCGCTTTCCGGCGAATCGTAACAGGGAATATCATGTTGACGAAGTATCTGGCGGGCTTGACGTACTTTATCCGAACCCAAAAAACAGGCAAGGATCGGTTTGTCCGTTTTCTTTTTTGCGATCTTAACAATCGCCTCGGCGGTTTTTTCACATTCGGTCATTGCCTGTGGCGTTAACAGAACCAGAGCGATATAGACATTCGGATCATCCAGGGCCGCGTCGAGCGCATATTCATAACGGTCAGCAAGTGCATCACCGAGTACATCGATCGGATTATTGACATTGGCAGCCGGCGGCAGATTCTCAGAAAGCCGGGAAACCGTTTCTTCGGTCAATTTGGCAAAACCCAATCCTTGCCGTTCGATCGCATCGGCAGCCATAATGCCCGGCCCGCCGGCATTGGTAATCACCGCCACATGATTGCCTTTCGGCAGCGGTTGATTCGCGAACATCATGGCGTAATCAAACTGTTTTTTGATTGAGCTGCACCGTACGATCCCGGCCCGCTCGAAGACACATTCATAGGCTGTTTCGGCACCGGCCAGCGAACCGGTATGTGACGAGGCCGCTTTGGCACCGGCACTGGTCCCGCCGGACTTGATCAGTAAAATCGGTTTGGTATGCGATATTTCTTCGGCTTCGCGCACGAAGGCATTGCCGTTGGTAATGCTTTCAAGATAACCGGCTATGACCTTGGTCTCATCATCCTGCCCCAGCGTGGTGATCAGATCCAGTTCATCCACATCGGCCTTGTTACCGATACTGATCAATTTGCTGAATCCGATTCCGGTTGCGTTGGCCATGTCCAGAATGGCTGCCAGCAATGCACCGGATTGGGAGAGATATCCGATCGAACCGATTTGGGGCATATCGCCGCCAAAACTGGCATTGAGCTTATGAGCCGGGGCAATCAGGCCCAAGCAATTCGGCCCGATCATGCGAATACCGCCCTGCTTGGCGATTTTGGCAATTTCCTGCTCAAGCCGTCGGCCGTCCGCGCCAACTTCCTTAAAACCGGCTGTGATCACAATCACGTTCTTGACCTTGGCCGATGCGCATTCGCGCATTACTTTGGGGACCGCCTTGGCCGGTACGATAATAATCACCAGTTCCGGTACGCCGGGCAAGGATTTGATGTCCGGGTAGCATTGAAGCCCTTCAATGGACTCAGAGCCGGGATTGACCGGATAAAGCTGTCCCTCGTAGCCCCCGTCGATCAGGCTTTTCAGCAGGGAATGACCGACTTTGCCCGGTTTGCCGGAGGCCCCGATGACCGCCACCGAATCAGGCTCAAAAAAGCGTCTTAAACTCATTATTATACCTTTCCGAACGCATAAGTTCCAAAGGCGACTTATCTTACACTATCAGTGTCCGTTTTGAAAGCCTTTTTTGCGCTAATTTCATGTAAGGATGGCAAATATAACCCAACCTTTTCTCTTTTCTGTTTGTTTAGGTATGCTACAATAAAAAATCGGAAGATTAATACAAACTCTTTTGGGAGGATATCGTTATGGCCTTCACATTACAAATCGGTGAAAAAGCGGTCGATTTCGAATTACCTGCCACAGACGGCAAAACCTATCGGCTAAGCGATTTTGATGATGCCGATGTACTGGTGATCTTTTTTACCTGTAATCATTGCCCGTTTTTGATTGGCAGTGATGAGATCACCCGCAAGACGGCTGAAAAGTACCGCGACAAAGGCGTCGTCTTCGTAGGGATCAATTCTAACAGCCCCAATACCTATGAAGAAGACTCCTTTGAAAATATGGTCGCCCGAATGGAGGAATTCCATTTTCCATGGATTTATCTGTATGACCGATCCCAGGAAGTGGCCAAAGCGTATGGTGCCTTGCGGACACCGCATTTCTATGTCTTCGACAAGGATCGCAAACTGATCTACACCGGCCGCGGGATCGACAATCCCCGCGAGCCGGAAAATATGACCGTCAACGATTTGGAGAACGCTCTGGATGAGCATCTGGCCGGAAAACCAATCAGTGCACCGGCAACAAACCCCATCGGCTGCAATGTCAAATGGGAGGGTAAAGACGCTCACTGGATGCCTCCCGACGCCTGCGATTTGATTTAATTATTCTTTTCGCAGTTCGGGGATATCCGGTTCGATATGAACAATAATATTGACCGGTCGAGGCAGCTCGTTATGGATCGTTTGTTCGAGTTTTTCGGATATCTCATGGGCCGATGCGACATCGAGACTCGGCTCGACAAGAATATGCAGATCCAGAAAAACCTCTCGCCCGACCATTCGGCTTCGCAGCTTATGCCAATGACGGATGCTTGCATCAGCGTCAAGAATACTGCGAATCCGTTCGATGGTCTCGGTATCCACACTGACTTCGGTAAATTCGCGGAAACAGTCCGCAAAAATATGAATGCCGATCATAATCACCATCACCCCGACGATGATTGCCGCAATGTGATCGCCATAGGGATATCCGAATTTTACGGCCGCAAATCCGATCAACACCGCAATCGAACTAAGTGCATCGCTACGATGGTGCCAGGCATTCGCATAGACGGCCGAACTGTGAGTTTGGCGTGCAACTTTTCGGGTAATCTGATACAGAAATTCCTTGACGAGAATCGAGATCACCGCCACAATCCCGACATTCATGCTCGGTTCGATTTCATCGGTCTTCAATATTCCCCGCGCGGCATAATAGACCATCATCATGCCGACCCCCATCAACACAACAGAGATCAAAGCGGCAGAGACCGTCTCAATGCGGCCGTGACCGTATGGATGGCTGCGGTCTGCCTTTTTAGCCCCGAAGGAAGCGCCGATCAAAACAGCAAGATCGGTGGACGTGTCTGAAATGGAATGAACTCCGTCAGCGATCAAAGAGATAGAGCCGTTCAAAACACCGACAATGACCTTGACAATAAACAACAGGACATTAAACAGCATCGCCAGGTAGGTCACCTTGCGGATACTCGATGCATCATGTTTCAAACCGTTGTGCATCGATTCACCTTTATATAAAATCGCGAATCGCCATGATTTTTTCGATCAATTCATTTGCGGTATTTTCATCCGGGGCTTCGACAATCGCGCGCATCACCGGCTCGGTATTACTGGTCCGCAGATGGACCCAACTGTCAGTCAGATCAAACCGACAGCCGTCACTGGTATTGATGGCTGCGTCGGTAAATACTTCTTTTGCGTTTTCGATAATGCGTTCGGCCATGTTTTTATCAGCGGTAAATTTCTCTTTGATCATGCAGTAAGCCGGAATTTCGCTGACCAGCTCGCTGATCGATTTTCCGGTTTCAGCCATAAACTGCAAGACTAAAGCAATCCCGACCAGGCTATCACGAACCGGGCCGACACGCAGGTCAATAATCCCGCCATTGCCTTCACCGCCAATAACACAATGATTCTGGATCATTGCATCGGCAACATTGGCTTCGCCGACCGGTGTACGAATAACCTGACAACCGTATTCAACCGCGATATCGTCGATCATCCGCGAAGTGGAAAGATTCGCCGCGGCAGTGCCTTTATTGTGGCTAAAGATGTATTTGGCGGCCAGTGCCAGTGTATATTCCTCGCCGATATAACGGCCGTGTTCGTCGACGATGGCTAACCGGTCCGCATCGGGATCCTGGGCAAAGCCGATATCGGCATGGTTATCCTTCACGATTTTTGACAATTCCGAAAGATTCCGAGCCGTCGGTTCCGGCGTATGGGCAAATTGACCGCTCGGTTCGTTATTGACGCCGATAACATCGCAGCCCAGTTCTGCCAGCATTCGTTGGGTAATTCGACAGCCGGCACCGTTAATATGGTCAATGACAACCTTATATTTTTTCGAAGCGATTCGATCTTTTTCCAGGATTGCATAAATCCGCTCAAGATGAAAATCGTCCGTTTTTTCGTTTTGGGTTACCGTGCCCTTCGAAGACACATCTTCATTGGCAAAGGTTTTTTCCGAAAAAGCCTGCTTGATCTTGACGGCCTCATCGACCGGCGGTGCGATCCCGTTATCCATCAATAATTTTATCCCGTTATACGGCAGCGGATTGTGTGATGCGGTAACGACAACCCCGCCCTGACAACCCAGTTGGCGAACCATGATACCGACACACGGGGTCGTTACCACACCCAGATCAACCACATCGATCCCCATATCCGTCAGGCCAAGCGTCACCGCTTCGCAGAGCATTTCTCCGGTGGGTCGCGTATCGCGTCCGATACATATTCTTATCGAATCATTGCCGCAAAAGCGTTCACGAAGGTAACCGCCAAACGCCCGTCCGTAATCGGCCGCGATCTTGTCATCCAGATTTTCACCCACGAGCCCCCGAAGCCCGCTGATACTGATAATCAAATCCTGTGCCATAATGGCCTCATTACATCTTTCTGGTTTTTTCCAGTACTTTTTCCAATCGGGTCACGACCGTTTTGACCTGCCGGTCGTTCAAGGTCAATATCTCCTGCAGGGCTTCGCCAATATACGGCAGATATGTTTCGATATAGCTGCGTTTGGCTTTTTCCTGCTGGATGCGTTTTTTCTTGCGCAGATACATGCCCAGTTTTCGCCCGCAGTCCTGAACCGCCAGTTGGATTTCTTTGATGATCTCCGGATAATGAGCGATGGCTTCTTTACTCTCGGAGGTAAAGGGCACCCACACCGACGCCATATGCACCATTAATGTAATCGGACCGGTCGGCAGCGCGCCTCGACTCTGACTGAGGCCGTAATTGCGCCAGTTGACATCCATCACCGCCTTGTAGATCGCACAGGCACTTTGCTGATACAGCAGCGGCACCCGATTGGCGATCCGGGCGAGCCGCATCAACGGCTCGCGATCATCCGAACCGTTAGTATCCGTATCCTTGCCGCCGTATGCCAGCGCCGTTTCGATCAAAAAGGGGTTTCCCCGATAAACCGATGGGCTGCGCGTACAGGATGTATAAAAATCCGCTTCGATCACTCGTTTGATGCCCTCTTCGAGGGCCTGATCGCCGATCGGCGCAATACAATCGGTTGACGGGGCCATGATCCTGGTCTCGTTAATCGCTTTGTGAAGCGCTTCAGCGTCCTTGAGGGTCATTTTCGACGGCCTCAACGTCATTCGCAATTTGGCTTTCTGGCATATCTGCGAAGCAACCCGCGGGCTGACCCGGGAAAATTCCTGACGCAGAAAACCGGAAAGCTGCTTAATACTGCTGTCGCGGGCCATTTTATAAAGCAAGCCCAACTCAACGCCATAGGGATGCGGCTGAATCTCTCGAGGAACAAACGCCGGCTCCTTACTGCGCCGCGGATACTCAAAGACCTCCTGCATCGGTGAGATATAGGTCAGTGTACAATGCGGATTGGCCATCGCCGTCTGAGCAATGTATTCCTCAACCGATTGCTTACCCTTTTGATATTTGCCTTCGAGAGTAATCGTTACCAGCGTTCCGGTCGGCAGATCAAAATCACATTCTTCGTCCAGGACCACTTCCGGCTTGTTTTTCGTGGTATCGATCTGAACGTGATAATGCGATGCCGGTTTTTTGGGATTGGTCCGCGAAATAATCTGAACAGGTTCACCGGTCGTCAACAGCCCATACATACCGGCCGCGGAAATACCGATTCCCTGCTGGCCGCGACTCATTTTGCGACTGTGAAATTTACTGCCATACAGCAGGCGGGCAAAAATGTTGGGGATCTGCTGTTTGACGATACCCGGTCCGTTATCGCGAACCGAAAGGACAAATTTGTTGTCGGTATCCGGAATCTGGCGGATCTCGACTTTGACATCCGGCAGGATCCGGGCTTCTTCACAGGCATCCAGCGCATTATCCACCGCCTCTTTGACGGTGGTCAGCAATGCTTTTCGCGGATTATCGAAACCGAGCAAGTGCCGGTTCTTGGCAAAAAATTCGCTGACGCTGATCGATCGCTGTTTGGCGGCCATCGATTCGGCCGTTGCCGCAGCGTCGCCCCTGACTTTTCGCGCAATTTTCGGTTTCGTCTTAGCGGTTTTTCGTTTCAATGACTTCGTCGGCGTCTTCTTTTTGCGCGTTTTTTTTGCAGTTGTCTTGTGATCGCTTTTGGTTTTTTTGGATTTTACGTTCGACGCTTTTGTGCGAGATATTTTCGTTTTCTTCTTTGCTTTAGATGATCGTGCGGTCGCTTTCTTTTCCCGATCGAAACCAAAATCCAATTGGTTCTTATCTTTCGCCTTCCGTGCCGTCATATCCTAAACTCCATCCTTTGAGTCAGTGCAGCCTGGGGCTCGTTTTTCGTTCTGTTCTTCGACTATCGAGCCGGGATCAATCCAGTTTACAGACATACAATTCATTGACAAAATCAAGTTTGCGTAATTCTTCGACAGCCTTTTCATCCGGTTCCTTATCCAGGCTGACGGCCAAGGTTGCTTTTTGTTCCTCAAGTTTCTGCCCAACACCCATTGTGCATATGTTGATCTGGTTGGCGCCGCAAACCGTCCCAACCGCTCCGATCACACCGGGCTTATCGTCATTGAAGATAACCAACACCGTCCCTTGCGGTGTCATTTCGACCTTAAATCCATCCATATCGATGATCCGCAGCAGCGAGCCGCCGAAGACCGTACCGGTCACGGTTCGGGTAACCTGATCGGTCACCACTCTGGCCGAAAAACTGGAGGCCAGGTCTTTGGCGTCGGCATTTTTGGTCTCGTCGACACTGATGCCGCGTTCCTTGGCCAGTGCCGGTGCATTGACCATATTCAGGGGCATATCAAAATGACGTTGCAGCAGACCGATCAAAAAGTCGATACTGACCGCCTGGACGTCCACTTCCGCAATCTGGCCGCGATACTGAACGGCAATTTCCTTGATGTGTCCGGGCGCGATCACACTGAGCATTTTACCGATGCGTTTGGCTAACTCCCCGTATTGGACAACCATCGGCGGTAACACACCGGTCGTCGAGGGAGCATTGAGGGCATTGCGGATGGAACCGCCCTGGATCGCTTCCATCAGGATCTCGGCTGCTTCAACCGCGACTTCAATCTGGGCTTCTTCGGTACTGGCGCCAAGATGCGGGGTTACCACACATTTTTCAAGTCCCTGGAACCAGAATTCTTCCGGCGGTTCCTTGGGAAATACATCCAGTGCCGCGCCGGCGATCCGGTCAGCTTCGATGGCCGCTTTGACGGCGGCTTCATTAATGATGCCGCCACGGGCGCAATTGACCAGCCGTACAGTCGGTTTCATCATCTCGATTTGATCTGTATCGATCATGTTGAGTGTCTGCTCGTTTCGCGGCACATGAACACTGATGTAGTCCGATTCTTTGAATATACGGTCCAGGTCTTCGACGACTTCGATCCCCTTTTTATCCGCGTCGGCGGGCGCTGCGAACGGGTCGTATCCGAGCACCTTCATGTGAAAACCCATTGCCATTTCCGCAACCGCCATGCCGATGCGTCCCATACCGATCAACCCCAGTACCTTGCCATTGAGCTGATTGCCCATGTATTTTTTGCGATCCCATGCGCCCGCCCGAAGACTGTTGCATGCGGGCACGACATTGCGACTCATCGCTAACATCAATGCCATCGTATGCTCGGCGGCACTGAGGGTATTGCCGCCGGGGGTGTTCATCACCAGGACACCCTTTTTGGTCGCTTCCGGGATATCGATGTTATCGACACCGACACCAGCGCGGGCGATGCCTTTTAATTTGCCCGGATTGGACAAGACCTTCGCAGTCACTTTGGTGCCGCTTCGAATGATCAAGCCGTCATGTTCACCAATGATCTGCGATAACTCATCTTCGCTGATACCGGTTTTGACAACCGCCTCGAAACCTTCTGTGTTATTAATAATGTCGATTCCTTCTTTTGCCAGTTTGTCTGTGATTAGAATTTTATACATTCTTTTCTCCGAACATTACCAGTTCTCCCATGCAATTGTAGTTCGATCTTCCGATACACGAAACTTGTTTTTCTTGCAATTATATAAATAACGTGTTACACAGTGTGCCATTGCGGTACTGAGACGAATATTCGCCACGTCTTCTCCGCGTGTTTCGATTTCAAATCCGACTTTTACTTTTTTACTGCCGGTCTGCGGCCAGACTTTTTCATCCAAAAGAACATCATACAGCGCATTTTGTGTGGCCATATCCCCCATGTGATATTTTGTATCATGCATGAGGGCAAGATCGTAATCGGTAACCACCACCATCAATACGAAGTCGGCATCCAATTCCTTGCCGATTTGAGCCGGGCTAAGCAGGCTGAAGTCTTCCCGTTCGGCGCGCAGATCAACAAGATCATCGTATGGGATAATGTTTTCTTCAGGTATTTCTGCATTCGCCACAAAGAACCGAATTATCGAACTGGTAATATAAGAACGCAAATTAACCTGTGCTTCAAGCCATCCAGGCTGATCGACAATGATTAAAAGCTTTTTTGTAAATTCTTCATTCTCCTGGAGCTGTTCAACCAGGTTATATTCCGCGATGACCTCTCTTTCGTGATATCCGGGCGTCCCAAAGACGCCGACCAATCCACCATACTGACAACCGGTATTAAAGAGGGTTGATACAGCGAATATCACAAAAAGGCCATGAATGTATGTCGCTTTATGATCTTTCACAGATTATGCTTTCATCTACTTTGTCCATACTTCATGATATATAACCCATAACCATCCCAATATCCATATGACAGCAATGCCGACGATCACAACCAAGGTTTTTAGCCGGGTTGAAAACAATCCTGAAAGAGGAAAATATACCCCAAAAGCGGCTGTAAGCAAAGCAAAAAGTCCTACAAGCGTGATTATGAATGAAAAAATTGCTGCGGCAGGTTGATGTAAAAAAGCACTTTTTATTCTGCCTCGTGAAAATGCGGTCATTGAATGAAGAAATCCACAACCGGGGCATGGGAAATCATATTTTTGTTTTAATCCACACTCTCCATAAATTCGATTCAGCGGAATGATTCCACGCCCGGCTAATTGGAAAAATCCCCACCAAACAGCGACGATTATAAAAATATATAGACATATTATACGCTGCTTCTTTGACGCATTAAAAAAATGCCTGACTTTTTTTTTGTTTTGGTTTTGCATGGTATATTAGCTAAAATATATTATTACTATTTTACTGTCAACATATTTAGGAGTGCAATATGTCTTTGAATAGCAATGAATTATATAAAATGCTCGAGACTGCAATTGTAAGTGCACGGTTGTCGGGACAGCATGCTATGGAAGAAATGAATTACCTAAAAGTATCTGTAAAAAATAATTCCGAACTGGTTACACAGGCCGATTCGCGTTGTCAGAAGATCATTATTGATCGAATCAAGGAAATGTACCCCGATCACGGCTTTATTGGCGAAGAAGGAGCGAATGGCGGTATTTATAAAGTAAACCCGCGAAATAGCGGCGAAATCTGGTGGGTGATTGATCCGATTGATGGAACAAACAATTTTGCACATCAGATCCCTGTCTTTTGTGTCAGTATCGCTGCATTTTTTGAGGGAAAACCTGTTGTCGCAGTGATTTTTGATCCCTCCTGCGATCAAATGTACACTGCTGTTATTAAGGGCGATGCACAATGCAACGGACGTAAGATCAGTGTGAATGACGAAGATATCACGCCTTTTTCGAGTATTGGCCTGGATAGCCATTTCGATTCAGGTATCCCTCAATGGGCTCAAAAATGCATGATGCAAACTCGATTTCGCAATTTTGGTTCGGCCGCCCTTCAGCTTGCTTATGTCGCCAGGGGCGGATTGATTGCGACAATTGAGGGATATGTGAAACTTTGGGATATAGCGGCCGGAGTATTAATTGGTGAGCAAGCGGGTGCAATTATTACAAATTTTAAAAAAGAGCCCATTTTCCCAGTCAATTTACAAAAATACGACGGCGAAAAAATGCCTGTCATAGCCGCAAATCCGATAGTACACACCAAAATATGTGATTATATCGGCTGTTAAAAAGTACATCCTACCATATGTCCATTTTTATAATTTAGCCTGAAAGCTTTATTTTCAACGATTTTTAAAAATTAAGCTGGATTTAAATTTTTATCTATGTTATAATACGTAACGTAAAGTAGAGCCAAAAAAATGATAAGGAGTTGTGATGAGCCAAAAACGAAGCTACTTTCTATCGCTCGTTACCGTCACTTTGATCGCAATTAATACTTTCGCTATCACCCAAGCTTCATCAAGGAACTTTCCCTATGAACGCATGAGTCCCGGCGAAGGAGTTGATTTAACCGATGCTAATGCCCGTTATTTGTATTATCACAATTTAGAGAGTATCTGTTATTCCGCTCGCTCCGCCGCGGTACAAAAAGCACTCGAAAAAAACTGGGTAATTCGTAACAAGTCCGGCGGCAATTCCTTTGAATTAATTGCTCTGCGAAATGGGCATCCGGTTTATAAAATGACCAACAACGCTAATTCTGCCATTTCTATTGCAACTGATGTCGTTCAGACCGGGCCTTTCTTACTGGAAGGCAGCGGGGAAACCATTGGAATATGGGATTTTAACGGCGTTCTCACGACCCATCAGGAATTTGGCAATCTTGGTGGCCGCGTACAGATCCTTGATGATCTTGATATTTATACGGATGACCATTCGACCCATGTCGCCGGCACCATAGGTGCACAAGGATTCCAGCCGGCCGCAAAAGGGATGGCGCCGGAGGTCTGGATTGATTCGTATAACTGGTTTAATGATTTTTCAGAAATGCTTTCTCGCGGCGCCCAGTTTGATGGGGAACCTGATGCCCTTTACTTATCGAATCATTCATACGGCTTGGTAGCGGGCTGGCAGGTGGGCGATTTTCAGAATCTGGGAACTGATGCAGACTACTGGTTTGGCGTTTATCCTGAACGTGAAGATCGCGAATTTGGCCGATATACATTCTTTTCCCGGCTTTGGGACCAGATCTGTTCGTTAGAGGAGTATTATCTGCCGGTCAAGTCGGCCGGCAATGACCGGACGGATACAGCGCCCAACAATGGCGATCCTTTCTGGTATATTGATCCGAATACCGATGACTGGGTCAGCAAGCTTTATGATGACACCAATGATCCATTCGATGACGGCTGGGACAACGGGGGTTTTGATACCATGCCGCCGGGGTCCTGTGCCAAGAATATTCTGGTCGTCGGCGCGGTGGATGATGCCGTTAATGGCGGTGTGCGTGATATTAATTTTGCAACGATGACCTCCTATAGTTCTTGGGGTCCCACCGATGACGGCCGCATCAAACCGGACCTGGTCGCCAACGGCAATGAAGTCTATTCTCCTATCGCCAGCGGTGTTGCCGATTATAATGCCTCCTCTGGAACCAGTATGGCGGCTCCGGCCGTTGCCGGTTCGGCAGTCCTTATCCACCAAGATTATAACGACTTTTTCGGTGAGCGCATGCGGGCCAGCACGCTTAAGGCCCTGATCCTGCACACCGTTGACGATCTGGGTAATGCTGGCCCGGATTATCAATTCGGATTCGGTATAATGAATACCGAGGCGGCAGTTGACATTATTGCACTGCAAGCTTCGAATCCCGGGAATAAATGGATTATTGAAGGGACACTAGCACCTGACACACGCAATCGATATGCATTTACCTCCGATGGAAGCCCGATCACCGCAACCTTATGCTGGACGGACCCGGCAGGTAATCCGGTGGATGAAAATCTTGTTGACTCCAACGATATCCTTGACCATCCCAAAAAGATGCTGATCAATGACCTTGACTTGCGTATCTATGAAGCAACTAATCCAAATACGGTTTATTACCCGTATATCCTGGATCCCTGCAATCCGGATCTGCCGGCCACAACCGGTGATAATAACCTGGATAATGTCGAACAGATCTATATTCCGGCGCCCAACGCGGTTAAAATGATCGCTGAGATCGGTCATAAAAGAACTAATCTTGTTAACGGGGCACAGAATTACGGCTTGATCCTCAGTGAACCAATACCGTCACGGACGATATATGTCGATGACGATGCTCCGGATGATGTCTTATACGGTGTTCCGGGTATTCCCGACCCGAATGTCGGCGGCCCATTAAGCGATCCCAACGAAAATGGCGAACCCAATCACCCCTTCGACAGCATTCAAAAAGCGATTGACGATATTAATGATATCAATGATGTGCTGGTCGAAATCATTGTGCGTGAAGGTATCTATACGGGTGTGGGCAATTACGACATCGACACAAACGGTTTTGCCGTTACGATTAAATCTCAAAGCGGGCCATCGACATGTACAATCGATCCGAATCTGCTGGGCCGGGCGTTTATCATTGATTCCAATGAGACCGCCACAACGGTCATTCGCGGATTCACGATCATTAACGGCTATGCCCAGGATCCGAATTGGCCGCGCGGACTGGAAGCAAATGATCCCAACGTACTGACGATCGATTATATCAGCGGATTCGGCGGTGCGATCTACTGCAATAACAGCAGTCCGTTTATCCGGGATTGTATCATCGAGGACTGTACGGCCGATTACGCCGGCGGTGCGATTGCCTGTGAATTCAACAGCAATCCCATTATTCTTCGGTGTAACTTAAGCTATAACTATGCCGGCTCGTATTCTTACGGATTTTTCGACGTGAACGAGCCTTATCAGATGGGCGGCGCGATCCACGGTTACCGCTCCAGCCCGACCGTCTTTTTCAGCAACCTTTCATTTAATCAGGCCGACGGCGGCGGCGGTGCGATTGCACTCGACGCCGATCCGAATCGTTTTGACAGTTTCGGATCGATTATTTTCAGCACGCTGAATAACAATGAGTGCTGGGCGGACGACGATTTTATTTATCAGCACGGCGGCGCTGTTTTTTCCAAAAACTGTTACCCATTGATCTGGAACTGCACACTCAGGGATAATACGGCCAAGTGGTCGGGCGGTGCGATCGGGGCAATATGGGAAAGCGACGATGCGACCACTGTTTTTTACCTCGATCCCAACACCCGTGCATTTGACTCAAACGGGATTTATCAATTACCGACAATGATCGTGTCCGGATGTGATATGCTGGACAATGTATGCTGGGCCAGCGGCGGCAGCGGCGTGTACAATGAAGGCGGAAAATTCGTCGAGGAAACCAACGAGCCCGATCCCAATGATCCGAACGCAGTCATTGAACTTATTTGGCCCAATACTCTTGTCTGGAACTGCCTTATCGCCGATAGTTGGGCATACTGGAGCGGTGCATTGGCCAGTGATTACGGCAGTTATCTACAACTGGAAAGTTCAACCATCGCCAATAATGTGGCCTCCTATTCTTTTACCAACGGGCTTGTCGGCGGGATGGAATGTTACAACGGCGACGGTTATATCCACAACTGTATTTTCTGGGGCAATACAGGCCGGCAATTGGCTGTCTTTAACGGGTTCCTGGATGTGACATACAGCAATATCCAAAACTTCGAGGTAATCGATCCCAATGACCCCAACGGGGCTGCGGATCCAAACAATCGAATCATCTGGCCGGGGATCGGAAATATCAATACCGATCCGTTTTTCGCCAGTCCGCGCCACCAGGATTACCATCTAAAATCAACTTATTCATCTTCAACTTCGGGCGGACGATATAATCCCGAGACCAACAAATTCGATCAAACAGATTCGGTACATAGCCCCTGTATTGACGCCGGCGATCCCCTCAGTATTTACTTCTTCGAGCCCTTGCCAAATGGCTCACGAATAAATATGGGCGCTTATGGCAACACCCTGCAAGCCAGTAAATCGGATTCCAACGAACCGGCATCGACGCCGGGTAACATTATCGGCAGTTACGTCAGCTTCCGGGATTTTACTATCCTTGCAAACAACTGGATGCTCAGTGGCGCTGAGATTGAAGATACACGGGCCGACTTTAACCACGATCTTGAAGTCGATGTTTTTGATATGGCGATTTTGGCTGATTACTGGTTGTGGGTATCCGACGAACCTCAGTTTTTCCATTAATCGCACACAATAACATTGCCGCCCTGTAGAAAATTGAAAATATTGGCAGAAGGCGATAATGAGGCCGTTTTTTTTAAACCCCCGGATAACCCGGGGGTTTTTATTCGCAGGCCTTAAAACCGATCCCCTTTAAGATATTTACAAGCTGACAATTTTGGGCTTGCCTTTTTTCGCATTGAATCGTTGTATTTTGAAATTCTCTTCGGATTGGATATTGTTTTCGAAGGTCATCGAAAAATTGCGGCCGCTGATTTTCATCGACCATTAGGATTTCGCGCATATTAAAATCATCGCGGTTGATCGGATATATATGCTGAACCATTTCGTGAATGTACTTCTGGGTACCCGTTTTAACATCCTCAAGGAATATCGCAGGTACGGCTGGTGCTGGCAGAAATTCGTCGAGTTGCTTTTTGGGGTTCATATCGAAATGCTTACAGAATGCCTCGTATATCATCATCATGCCGGCAACCTTGCCATCAAAGGAATAACCGGCAATATGCGGCGTGGATATATCCACGCAACGCAACAAATCATAATCGATATTGGGTTCGTTCTCCCAGACATCGAGAATGATCCCCCCCAACTTACCCTTTTGTATCGCGTCTTTCAATGCATCGGTGTCAACCACCCCGCCGCGAGAGGTATTGATAAAAACGGCGCCGTTTTTGAGATTGTCAAAGAATTCCCGATTAGCCAGATGAAAGGTCTTATCCTGACCTTCACCGGTCAGTGGCGTATGCATTGTAATAAAATCGCAATCGAACAATTCCTTCAGCGGACGATACTTCTCATCCTGTGTTTGACGCTGCAGCGGCGGATCATTGAGGAATGTCTTCATTCCCAGTGCCTTGCATTTGTGATCGACCTTTGAGCCAACATTGCCGACACCGATAATACCGATGGATTTGTCTTCAAGAGTAATCTTCTTTTTTTGTGCAACACTCAGCAAGGCCGCAACCACATATTCCGCTACCGAATTGGCATTCGATCCGGGCGCCGAGGCAAAACCAATCCCCTGTGAATTGAGATAGTCGATGTCAATATGCTCGGTCCCGATGGTCGCGGTCCCGACAAATCGAACCCGGCTTTTATCCAGCAGCGTACTGTTAACCGGAGTAACACTTCGAACAAGCAGCCCGTCGGCATCCGCAACAATTTGCGGGGTCATTTGCCGCCCGGGAACTATTTTCACATCACCCACAGAACTGAAACATTCTTTTACAAATGGGATATTCGCATCAGCAACGATTTTCACATCTATCTCCTCATTTTATTCAACTTAATTGATATCCGGAAATTTGTGCGTTGCATTTTGGGCATCGCCCTTGAGCAATCAGATTTTGACCGATGCGGTAGCCGACTCGTTCGATGAGCATTTGGCCGCATCCTGAGCAAAATGTGTTTTCCGAATCTGAACCGGGTACATTGCCAAGATAGATATATTTGAGCCCGGCCGCTTTGCCGATTTCGCAGGCCTTTTCCATCACCGATATCGGTGTCGGCTCGGCGTGGTCGAATTTGTACTGGGGATAGAAGCGGCTGATATGCCAGGGAATATCCGGCGAAGCATCTCGAGCAATAAATTCGGCAATCTGTTTGACCTGTTCGGCATCGGTATTCTGGCCGGGAACAAGCAAGGTGGTGATTTCCATCCAGATATCGGTATGCTTTGCAATGTAGCGGATTGTCTCTTTGACCGGTTCGAGTTTCGCTTTGCACAGTTTCTTGTAATAGCGCTCATCGAAAGCCTTGAGATCGATATTGATCCCATCGAGCCAGTCTTTGGCAAAATCGATCGCCTCGGGCGTCATGTATCCGTTACTGACAAAGACATTGCTCAGGCCTTTTTCCTTTGCGAGCCGCCCGCAATCGACACACAATTCCATAAAGATCGTCGGTTCGGTATAGGTATAAGCGATACTTTTGCAACCGCTGCGAATAGCCGAATCGACAATCTCTTGAGGGCTGATCGCCTGACCGTCAATCCCCGCCTGCTCCAAAGCCATCTGGCTGATCTGCCAGTTCTGGCAGAACTCGCAGCGAAAATTACAGCCCGGCGCAGCAATTGAAAAACTTCGGGTGCCGGGCTGAAAATGAAACAGCGGTTTTTTTTCGATTGGATCCGGATTGGCGGCCACGATTTTATCGTAATTCAGTGAATAGAGTGTACCGTCGATGTTTTTGCGAACCTGACAAAAACCCACGCGACCATTGGCAATCAAGCAGCGATGCGCACAGAGTTTACATTGCGCCTTATCCCCGTCAGCAGAATCCCAGAGGGCCGCTTCACGCAAATTGGATTGTTGATGATTCATGATCCACTCCTTTCGGTATCATACCACTGCAACAACAGTTTCACTGGATGCCATACGACCTTGCCGGTAAGATGCTCGATCTGCATCCGACAGGTACTGCACTCACTTAGCACGATATCAATATTACTCGAAAGGATCGCCTGTTTCAAAGGATCACCGATCTTTTCCGAAAGCTCATAATTTTTCTTCTGCATCCCGAACGTTCCGGCGATCCCGCAGCAACCCGCCTGGACGTCGATTATTTCAATACCGCACAGATTTTGCAGCAGTTCAACCGAGGCACACCGATCATCTAATGCCATCGAATGACAAGGGTGGTGATACAAAAACGAATTATAACCCAACCTTGCTTTTATTTTTGCATTATCGACGGGATGGCTCGCGGCCAATCGCCCGCTCTCAAATTGCCCTAGCAGATAATCCATCAGCTCATATGTGTTTTGAGAAATCAACTCTGCTTGATCGGCGGTAACATAGTGCCGTAGTTCCTCTTTGAGGGCCAGTGCAGCACTGGGCTCCGAACATATGATCTTATACCCTTTATTAACCCAGGGCAAAAGATGGCGGACGTCATACTGCAGATCCGTTTTAGCGGTTTGAACATCGCCGTAGCAGATGGCCGGCAGCGGTACAGGTCGCTGTTTCGGCACATTGACCTCAATATTATTTTTCAATAGAACATCCAGAACTGCAAAACCAAGCTCGTGATCGTTGTACATTACATAGGTATCCGCAAAAAATACCACTTTATCAATCGGTTCAGCAATCGTTTCTTGTGCCGCGAGATATTGATTAGCTGACTTAAGAAATGAGCCCCTTGCAAAAACCGGCATTTTGCGCCGCTTATCCACCCCCAGCAACAAATCCATAAACCAGCCAATCGGCCGTAATTGCATAAAGAAATTGGAAACCGGTGCAAATCCTGATGAAAGGATACTGATAAATCGATTCAAGCTGAGGATTCGCTTGGTTTTGGCAAGCCCTTTTCTCTGCACATACCGGCTTCGTGCGGCCGTGATAATTTTGGAAATATCGACGCCCGAAGGACATTGCTGACTGCATGCTTTGCAATTCACGCAAAGATCGAGAAATTTACTGAAATTTTTCGATTCGAATTCCTCATCATCGATCTGGCCGCTGGCCCATGCTCGAATAAGATTGACCTTCGCCCGGCTGGAGGCAAGTTCATCACCCATCGCCCGATACACCGGACACATGCGAAGCGTCTGATCGTTAGAAACACACAATCCGCAACCGCTGCACTGATCGATCTCATATTCGAGTTCATGTGGGTCGAATAACAACGGGCTTTGAAGTCGTTTGGAATCAATTTCGAATGCGGCCTTAAGGTTAGTGATCATGACATCGGCATCATCAGAGATGATTTTGCCGGGATTCAAGATGCTCTGCGGGTCGAAGATGTGTTTGATCTTTCGAAGCAGTTCATAAAACGCCGGCCCGTATTGTTGTTTGATGAAGGCGGCCCGAACCAGACCGTCTCCGTGTTCGCCGCTGATCGAACCGCCCAGCGACCATGCCAGGGCAAATACATCATTAGCCATTTGCTGCATTTTCTCGATATCCTCGGGCCGGCCCAGGTCCAGATAAGGCCGGATATGAAGTTCTCCGTCGCCGGCATGGCCGTAATAATTCATGGTAATATTATATTTTCTCCCGATGGTATCGAGGCCACGGATATACGCGCATAGTTTCGTGTTCTCGACGGAAATATCCTCAATAAACGGCACAGGGTGTTTTTTGCCTTTGGCTCGTCCCAATAGCGGAACCGCATCTTTACGCATCTTCCAAAGTCGATCCTGTCGGGTGGGATCCAGCACAATCAACCGCTTGCGAGCAAGAGATGCCACCGAAGTGTTTGTTTGATCGATCTTTTCGCGAACCTGGTCTTCGGTCTCACCGATATGCTCAACCAGCAGCAGGGCCTGCGCCGCATCGGGCAATATATCCTTATAGTGCGGTAGCGCATCCCGTGCGATATTCATAAGGGTTTTATCCATTAACTCACAGGCCGCCGCACCGCTATCGACAATCAGCGGTACCGCCTGCCCCATCGCTTCGAGCGAATCGAATTCGAACTGAATCAGGCCTTTGGCTTTAGGCACCGGCACCGTCTGTAATGTGATTTTCGTAAATACGGCCAACGTCCCTTCCGAACCGGCCAGCAGCCGGGCCATATCCATCCGTCCATTATGACAAATATCCGCAATCGTGTAGCCGCTGCGATTACGCTGCGTGCGCGGCAGGGCCTGACTGATCACCTCGCTATTATTCCTGAGAAGATCGTGACACTGGGTTACGATCTGTCGGGCAAACGATTCTTCTGTCCCGTTCACCTCCGTATCATTACAAAAGACGGCCACACTGCCATCGGCCAGGACCGCCTCGATCTGACGGACATACTCACTCATATACCCGTACTGCAGCGAATGCGCACCGGTGGCATTATTAGCGACACATCCGCCGATGGTTGCCCGATTGCCCGTCGAGGGGTCCGGACCGATCTTTCGATCCCATTGCGCAAGATGCTGATTAAGTTCGTCCAATACCACGCCCGGTTCGCATACGACTGATCGGCCGTTATCTTCGATCGCAAGAATTCGATTCATGTACGACCGCATATCGAAAACGATCCCGCTGCAGAGCGATTCACCCGCCACCCCGGTCCCGGCCCCGCGCGGCACAATGGCAATGCCATTGGGGTTGGCGTGGCGGACTACTGTCACAATATCCTGCAGATCACGCGGACAGACAATACATTGCGGCATGATCTGATAGATGCTGGCATCGACACTGTAAGCCGTCCGATGGATGATATCCGTATAGACATCGCCTGCGACCAATGGCTGTAATTCGGCTTGGATATTTTCGGCGGGCAACATGATCAACCCGGCTTAGACCTGAAAATCTTCCGGCGAGAACTGGGCCTGGGTCATCGCGCCGGTCGCGCGTAATACCGCATATTCCTCTTCGCTGATCTCACCGTGAATAAACTGCTGAACCACGGGATGGGGATGGTTGCGAATATGGTCGGCATCACCGTCGGCGATGATCTTGCCTTCATGCAGCATCACAATGCGATCTGCAATTTTGTATGCGCTTTTCATATCATGGGTCACAACCACACTGGTCACCTGCAGTTCGCGCTGCAGTTTAAGAATCAATTCATTAATAATATCCGAGCGGATCGGGTCCAGTCCGGTGGTCGGCTCATCGTACATGATCACTTCCGGGTTTAACGCGATCGCCCGCGCCAAGGCAACGCGTTTGCGCTGACCGCCTGAGAGATTCGCCGGGTAATGCCGTTGATATCCATCCAGACCGACCATTGCTAATTTGGTTTTGACCGTCTCATCGACCTGCCCCCAGTCACGAATTTTATAATGCTGGGTGATGGGAAACATAATGTTTTCCTCGACGCTGAGGCTGTCGAACAGCGCGCCTTCCTGAAACAAATACCCAAAACTGAGGCGAATTTTTTGCAATTCTTTTTCTCGCATTTCGTCGATTCGCTGGCCCTTAAAGAATACTTGGCCGTCGCTGGGGCGAATCAATACCAGCATATGTTTAGTCAGAACCGTTTTGCCGCACCCACTGGGGCCGATGACCACCGTGGTTTTGCCCTTCTCAACGGAAAGCGAAACATTATCGATTACAACTCTGCGGCCAAACTTTCTCGTGATATTGCGTAACTCAATCAGGGGGGTAACGTCTTTGGACATTTCATTTTCTTTATCGATTTGATGAATCATGGATTACCCCTTTTCCCTTCCTTTTAAACAAGACTCCTCACCGGCATAAAGATCGTATATAACGCTTTTGAGATAACGACCAGCGCGAAATCGATAGCCAAAATGGAAATAAAGCTGGCGACAAAGGCCTCGGTGCAGGCCTGGCCGACACCATGAGCCCCTTGCTTGCAGTGAAATCCCTTATAGCAACTGATCACTGCGATCGCGCCACCGAAGAAAAAGCCCTTGATCACGCCAACCATCACATCCCACAGTTCTACACCCGAGGCGCTGAAATTCCAGTATGCCCGATTATTAATACCGAGCTGGATCACACTGACAAACCAACCGCCCAGCACGCCCAGCAAATCCGCATAAATAATTAATACGGGCGTCAGCAGCAAACATGCCATAACCCGTGGTGCAACCAGATAGCGTATGGGATCCGTTCCCATGCTTCGGACGGCATCGATCTGCTCGGTCACATTCATCGTCCCCAATTCCGCGGTCAACGCGCCGCCGACCCGCCCGGCGAGCATGACCGCCGCCAGCACCGGGCCCAGTTCTTTGACCACAGAGATATTGATCAACACACCCAGATGCTCTTCCAGGCCCATACCGGCAAGCTGATCGTATGCCTGGACCGCCAGAACCATCCCGACAAACGCCCCGGTGATCATAATCACCGGCACGCTGCGAACCCCGATCTGTTCCATTTGTGTCCAAATCAGAGGATAGCTGCGTACCATATAGGTCGTTCGCAGGCTGGCCAGAAAGCTTTTCCATGAAAAAATACCAAAACGGCCCATATGTTGGGTTGATTCGATTGTCTTGATCCCCAGTTCCTCTATCATCCGTATGTCCTTTCATTTGATTCCCGATAGAGGGTATTATCATTACCTGAAAAATAATGCCATTTTTCGGCTTCCCTTTCAAGTCAAATTATTCTACCCAAATTAACATCATGCAATGTATATCGTCATATCGTCGGAATTATTACGATTGAGCCATATTATTTCGATAAATCACTGCGATTTAAGCCTTATCTGCGGCCACTGCCACAACCAGCGCAAATACCTTTCTTACACCGGCCTGCTTGAGAATTCCGGCACATTCGTTCAGTGTTGCGCCGGATGTTTTAATATCATCCACCAAGCAAACGCACCGGTCGGTGAATGGATGGTCCCGCCGCACAGCGAACGCCCCCGCTACATTATTTTTCCGCTGTGCAAAACTGGCCATCCGCGGCTGGGTGGGTGTATAGCGTATTCGAACCAGATCGGTCGATATTCGATATCTGCCTCGGTTCAGATTTTTGGCCAATAGATGCGCATGATTATATCCGCGGAACACGCGTCGCCTCCAATGCATCGGCACGCCGACCAGATAATCGATTTGATCTTTAAATGGGCTCAATGCCAGGACCTGTTCGAGCAAGGCACCCAGCGACGGGATCAATTCGGTCCGGTCGGAAAATTTTACCCGTCGCAGCATCTGCTTGAGACTGTCCTGATAGTGCCCGACTTTGGCAATCGCATCAAAATGAAAATCCTGGTCGATACAGCGCGGGCAGCGTCCATGAACGATACCGTAAGGCGAAGCATCCAGGCCGCAGTGACAGCAATAATCAGATGAAACTGCACTGAGCAGTTGATCCCAGCACCGGCCGCACATATGCTTATCGTCCCGACAGATTCGCTCACCGCAAAGGCTGCACACTCGCGGCCAGAGAAGATGGTTCAATCCTTCGATTAATGGAATACCATAGCGTTTGAATATATCTGCTATGGATGACCGTCGTTGCTCAATAAATAGCGAAGCGCTCATTGGCATTCATTAAACATGAATCATTTATGACAAAGACCCTGGTGGATTTTCACGCAGTGAAACAGGTTTGCCGAAAATTTCATAAAACAGGACCGCCCGTTCCAATCCGTCCAGTGCCTGCAGATCTTCCATGATATTGACGCCCTGGGCCGGTTCGACCACCTGAGCTTGCGGCGTATATATCGAATCTGTTTTGGGCCGGGTGGCTTCAACCGTCATTTCATCTAATTTGATTTGCGAACGAGTTCGCTGGTCTTGTGCCGCTGACGCCACCGACACAGCAGCCGGCTGACGAGCCTGACGCTGCGCCTGTTGAGACATCCGCCGTTGAGTTTGCTCGGGTTTGGGGCGGGGCTTGCGACGGCTGTACTCAGCCAGCTTTTGTTCCAGCGCATCGTCATCGGATTTCTGGAATTTACTGCCTTTGGCCTTGATCAAGCCGCCGATCGCATAGATCACGGCAAAGATCACAAAGACTAACAGTTCGATCCAGCCATTTTCACCTGAATCCGCTATACTATTGAAACCGTGTTGGATCGCCAACGCAATCACCTGCGATTAGTCCTTGTCTTTCGATTTTTTCGGCTTCGAGATCGATTCTCGCATCGAGGTGTCGGCCGCCACGTTTTTCATGCGATAATAATCCATGATCCCCAGATTGCCCTTCTGGAACGCCTCAGCCATCGCAAGCGGGATCTTGGCTTCGTTTTCGACAACTGTGGCCCGCATTTCCTGTTCTCGGGCGACCGCCATGGCCCTGCGTTTCTCGGCTTCGGCTTTGGCCCGACGCATGTCGGCTTCGGCCTGCGCCGCCTGGAGCTGAGCACCGACATTGTTGCCCACATCGACATCGGCAATATCGATCGAGAGGATTTCAAATGCGGTTCCGGCATCGAGACCCTTTTCCAGCACCGTTTTGGAGATATTGTCCGGATTTTCCAGCACCGCTTTATAGGTGATGGAACTTCCGATCGTGGTAACGATCCCCTCACCCACACGGGCGATGATTGTTTCTTCGGTCGCCCCGCCGACCAGCCGGTCGATATTCATCCGAACCGTAATACGGGCTTTGGCCTTGAGCTGGATCCCATCCTGGGCCACCGCATCGATGGTAT
The DNA here is from genome assembly GCA_964517795.1 of uncultured Pirellulales bacterium. GTDB lineage: Bacteria > Planctomycetota > Phycisphaerae > Sedimentisphaerales > Anaerobacaceae > CAZFDE01. Next base: position 96,729 of record CAZFDE010000001.1, read on the forward strand.
CTCTGCCCTTATTCGGATCGGGACAATCGATTACTTTAGGTTTCACGCTGGTCGTCACGGCGTCGAGAATATCGCGACCGGCCAGGTCAATGGCCGTTGCGGTTTTGAAACTCAGATCGATATTGGCCCGGTTAGCGGCAATCAACGCACGAACCACATTCGGCACCCGCCCGCCGGCAAGAAAATGACTTTCCAGTTCCCGTGTGGTCAGTCTTAGTCCGGCTTGAACGGCGGTGATTTTGCTCAAGACGATCGTTCGCGGATCGACTTTGCGCAGCCACATTCCGATCAGTTCGGAAAACTTGACATCGGCTTTGGACATCCATGCCTGCAGCCATAACCTGAAAAATTTAAGAAACAGCAGCAATCCCACCAATAGGATGAGTATAACAACAATGACAACTCCAACCATTACGGGATTAACACCCTGCGCTAATAATGCACTTAAATTCATCATCTTCGCTTCCTTTCTGTCAGGCCTGTTCGACCGGTCGAACGGTCAACTGGGTTCCTTCGACATGAATGACGGTTATTGTTTTTCCTTTTTCAATGTATCCGGCTTCAGCCACGCACTCGATGCGTCTGCCGTCAAATTCACACATCCCCACCGGCCGCAGCGGGCTGGTTACGGTACCTTCTTTGCCGAGCAATTGTTTGATCTGGTCGGTATCGGCAATCGCGTCACCCGCATCCCGCTCGGGCGGCGAGAGCATAACGCGGCGTCCGAACGGTGTATTTGGAAATATCTTATAAGCCAGGATCAAAACGACCGGGATCATCACCACCGCGATGATAATACCGATATAACCGGCGGCCATACTCTCGCGAAAAAATAAATACAATCCCCCGCCCAGGCTGGCCAATGCCAAAATCGTCAATAGCCCGCCACTGGGCACAAAGACCTCCGCAACCAGCAATGCCGCACACAGCAGGTATAAAAGCACCGCAACGATCAGCCACATATCCATCCGGTTATCCTTCCATGGGTGATTTCTTGACCACCACCCGGTTTCCATGTATTGCAATTATCGTCACTTCCGTTTGTTTTTCAAGAAAATCTCCCTGGGCCACAACATCAACAATCGCATTTTCGAATTTGACCCTCCCGGCCGGCCGCAGCGCCGTGATCGTCTGACCGATCTGCCCGATCGAAAGCTGTGAAACCCGTTCATCCGGCGGTGCACTCACATGCGCTTCGAACTCGCTGCCGGTCTTGGCCTCGGAAGGACTGAGAATCAGGCCGCTGAGGAAACTGACTTTCGGTAAATATCGGGAAACCACCCATGCCAACACAATGAAGCCGATCATCCCGATCAGCAACCCAACTGCCCCATCGTTGAAGATCTGCCAGTCAACATCGCTCTGGGGCCAGGGAACACGCTGCGGCGGGTTTTTCACCAGCATCCCGAAAAGACCCGCAAAGATGAGCATAATCCCGGATATTCCGGCTACCCCAAATCCCGGCAGAACAAATATCTCGACCAACAGCAGGATAAGCCCGACAACGAATAACGCCACTTCGAGCCAGTTGGCCAGCCCGATCAGGTATTTGCTGCCGATAATGATGACAAAACAGATCACCGCCACCAATCCCGGCAGTCCCAGCCCCGGTGTATTGAATTCAACATACACCCCCAGCAGCGCGAGCATCACCAAAATGCCCATCACGGCCGGCGAATTAAGCCAACGAACCATCTCTTCGGACCAATTGGTATGATAAACCGTCGGCTCATCTGCAAATTCAACATTATCCCGCACTTCGAAAAATGTCAGAACCTCATCGATATCATCAACGACTTTTCGAGCGATGCCATATTCATACGCCTGTGATGCCGTCAGCGTCAGTAATTCATTGGAATCCACCACCCGTTTTTGATTATCGAGATCGTAGGCATTGGCATCTGTGGGCAGTTCATCCGTCTCGAAATACTCAAATTCACCGGTCTGAAGATGTTTGACCTGATAGACCTCGATCTGAACAGTGACCATGGCTTTCAGTAAAGCGGCCGGATATTTATTGGCTTCAGCAGCCCGTTGAAACGCGGCCCGGATAAAGCTCTCCGCCTTTTCGCGTTCGGTCCCTTCGAGCTTGTCGCCCATCACGATCGGGGCGCAATCGCCGATCGTCGTATTTTCTTTCATCAGGATATCGTTACACGAGACACTGATTAGTGCACCCGCGGAGATCGCCTCGGTGGTCACATAAGCCACCGTCTGGGCCTGGTCCGCAACCTCGAGAATAAAATATTTGGCGATGCTGTCGGCCGAATCGACCCGGCCACCGTAGGTCTCGATCTGGTAGATCAGATAAGTCACCCCTTGTTTGAGTGCTTCTTCAGTCCGGCGGCGGATGGATTGGTACAGGCCATTATCGATCATCCCTTCACAGACAATGACCGCCGCTTTAGTTTGAGAGATGTTTGGCGCGATTAAATTCGGCTCGAAAAAATTACTGTCCTGTGAAAAAGCGAAACAGGACAAGAACCCCAGGCCAAGCATCATCAGGATTTTGCGATACCCTTTTACCATAAACACGGATTGTACTAAGAATACCGCTTATTGACAAGCCTTTGATTAAAAATTATACCATGCTTTCTTCTAATTTCTGGTGTATCTCTTCCACGCCGTCCCATTGCAGGCCGCCGATTACCGACTGGGCAATATTGGTCAGATGATCGCCGATCTTCTCGATATTGTCCACCAAATCAATAAAAATCAGGCCGGTCTCGGGTGTACAGATCCCTTCGGTCATGCGTTGAACATGATTTTTTCGGAAATCGATCTGCATTTTATTGAGATTCTGTTCGTTCAATAATGAGCGTTTCGCAGCTTTAGAATCGTTTTGCGCCAGCGATTGAAAAATCGCTTCAAACATCTGATTGATTTCATGGCGAAGCCGATCAATTTCCAATTTCGCGGATTCGCTGAATACTTGATTTTGGCTGATTTTGCGTTCGGCGATTTCGGCAATGTTAACCGCATGATCGCCAATCCGCTCGAGATCATTGACCGTGTGTAACAGAACCGGTAATTCGGAAGACAATTCATCAGACAATTCTTTACGGCTTAAGGTCGAAAGATAGGACGTAATCTCATATTGAAAATCATCCAGGGCATCCTCCAGCTTCCGTGCGGCTTGCAGTTTTCTCGAATCGCTGGTACGCAGCCCATCCAGCGCGCAATTGGTCGATTTTTGGGCGGCCAGTACCATCCGGGTGATCTCAGAACGGGCTTGATTCATCGCCAATTCCGGCGTGGCCAATAAATGTTCTTCGAGGACCATCGGTTTTTCAGTCTCTTCCCCCGGTTGGGGTTTAACAAATCTGACAACAATTCCCTCCAATACACGGATCAACGGAATAAATACAAGCGTATTAACGATATTAAATAAACTATGGGCCACAGCAATATGAACCATAATATTATTCTGGGTCAATGTCCCCGGAACTATATATTCCACCCAATTACCATACCATCCGCCCCATACGATCGGCAGCATATACAGAACACCAATCACATTGAATAACGTATGTCCGCGGGCCGTTCGCCGTGCATTTAGGGATGTTCGCAGCGAAGCGATTTCCGCTGTAATTGTGGTGCCGATATTGTCACCCAGAATATAGGGGATAACAACCCGCAATGCGATATCCCAGTCCGTACCAAATGCACCGTTGAACGCCAGGATCTGAACCATCGCAATTGTCGCGGAGCTGCTTTGAAGCAGCATTGTGATGACCGCCCCCGCCAGAACCGCAAAGATCGGGTTTTGTCCTAAATAAATTAAAATATGCTGAACATGGTCGCTTTCTTTCAACGGCGCAAAGCCGTCCTTCATAAATCCGATACCAATAAACAGAATACCAAATCCCAAAACGACCCTGCCGATATCACGCCTTTTTTGTTTCTTGCAAAACAACTGCATAAAGAAACCGATCCCGATCGCCGGCAGGGCATAACTGGTGATCTTGAATACCGCTAATGCCGAAACCAGCCATGCCGTAAAGGTGGTACCGATATTTGCTCCTAATACGACACTAAGCGCCTGTTTGAGCGTCAAAAGGCCCGCATTGACAAATCCGACGGTCATCACGGTAGTCGCAGAACTCGATTGAATCAAACATGTAACCAGTGCACCAACAATGACAGCGATAACGCGATGTTGTGTTAACGCGGACAGCAATTTTCGGGCCCGTTGACTGGCAATTTTTTTGAGCCCTTCGGACATGATCCCCATGCCGAAAAGAAACAACCCTAATCCCCCTACTGTCCCGAAAACCATGTCCTTAATCATCCTGTACCCTCATTCGTCGAATGAATTGTTAAAATTTTGTTAGTGTTTCGTTAAGATATAGGGCTATATAGCCTGTTTTTGAGGTTTGGTCAAGGGTTGACATTCAAAATAGAATGAAAAATAAATGAAAAACCGGCCAATCAAGTCAAAGAGCAAAGAATCTCAACACCTTCTTTGATCTTCTCGTCGCTGGTGGCGTAACTGATGCGAAAATGGGTATCCTTTTCGCTAAAGACGCTGCCGGGAATGATCAGAACATTGTTTTCGATCGCCTTTTCGACGAATTCGGTTGCGCTGGGGACCGGCGCTTTCACAAATGCATAGAATGCACCGGCCGGCTTGACAATCTCAAAATGGCCTTTCAGACCGTTGTAAATCAGGTCCCGCTTGCTGCGATAGGATTCGATATATTCTGAAATATCGTAATCGATGGCCTCGACGGCCGCCTTCTGGAATGGCGTCGGTGCACAAACAAAGGTATATTGTTGGATCTTGGCCATTTCCTCGATCAAAAATCGCAGCTTCGGGTGACAGGCCGCAATACCCAGCCGCCAGCCGGTCATCGAGCAGGTCTTACTGAAACCCTTGATCAGGAGCGTATTTTCATAATACGATGCCACGGAGTTAAACGGCTCATCATAGCAGAACCGGTCGTAGATCTCGTCGCTCATTACGACAATATCATTTTTGGCCGCCAGTTCAGCCAATTGTTGGACTTCCTCTTTGGGATAGACCATACCGGTCGGATTCGACGGGGAATTGGCAATAATCAGTTTGGTCCTGTCGCTGATCGCCGATTCGATCTTGTCCACATGGAGTCTGAAATCCGGATACGTATCGACAAAAACACATTTGCCGCCGAGCATATGGATGACATGCTTATAGATTACAAAATAGGGGTCGGGAATAATCACCTCATCGCCGGGATCGATCATGGCCATAAACGCTAGCAGCAATGCCCCGCTGACGCCGCTGGTGACCATCACGGCCGGATCGGTCCAGCCGGTATCCCGTGAAATGGCCTGAGCTGTTTTACGGCATAATGCTTCGTCGCCGGTCGTTTGGGAATAATGATTAAAGCCGTTTTGAATGGCTTCGATCGCTTTTTGCTTGAGCGGTTCGGGCACATCGAAATCGGGCTGGCCGATCGAAAAGTTGACCGGATCTTCCATCGCAGCCGCCTTGGCAAAGACCTTGCGAATCCCGCTGGCATCGATCCGATCCACACGCTGTGCCAATATCTTTTTCATCCTGCAATCTCCGCTAAACGTTAACCTTTATACCGGTACGAAAAACCCGCAAACCATAGGGACAGAATTTGCGGGTTTGTTCCTTGCAAAAACATAAAGCGTTAAGAAGAAGCCGATTCGGTTTCTTCGGCGGTGGGCACAGCGGTCGTTTCTTCGGTTGCTTCTTCCAGCTTCTCTTTGCCCTTCTTGGCAGTATGCGCTTTTCGGTTTGCCACTTTGGGCAAACCCATAATCGGATCGTCTTCGTTCCATCGCTCTTCTTCTTTGAGCTTCTCGATCCGTTCTGCTCGGGTCAACACATTGCGGTGTCTTTTCAATGCACCTTTAACTTTTAATGAAGGATCTACTGACATTGAATCATTCTCCTGAATAAACGAATTTCTTACTTTATTTTCATCCCGTAGGCATCGTGAAAGGGCTTGGGCCCAAACGTTTCATAGCCTTGGGGGGCCTTATACTGACTTCCAACTTCGATGATCTTTCTTAACGCATCGCGTCCCGGTCCGCGGTGAGTTGTTTCGTACCGATCACGAGAGATCAAATAATATACACTTCCGATCTGACGGATTTCGGTTGCAATGCCGTTTTTTGAAAAAAATTCCTGAACCGGCACCAGGTCTGCCTTGGCCTGGTACTGCTGGATCACAATACAGTTATCGCCCTGTGCGGCCGGGGCAGGTTGGACAGGGTTCACTGTTTTCGGTTGCTCAGAAGGTTCCACGGTCGTCGGCACCTGCCTTAGCGTGCGTGACTGCGGATTGACCGATGCGGTATTTCGAGATGGGTCCAACGAAGCTGTATTTTGGCCGGCAGCCGGCGAATTGGACTGTTCAACCGCACTGGAGCGGCCAAGATTGTAAAAAAGCACCAGCAGCAGCAATACGATCAGCCCGCCCAGTACAGCCAACTGCCACGGAAGTGAAAACTCGATCCGATTACCATTGACCTGCACCGGTTTGGGTTTTCGCGGCCAGCGGGTCAGTTTTTCACTGACAGCCGGCTTTTGTTCCGGTTCGGCTTTCGGCGTAGATGGCTGTTCTTTTGGTTTTTGCGGATGCAGCGGTTCCACCGGCCGGTCTTTCTTGACATCCAGACGGCCTTGGCCGATCACCTCGTATAACGCCATTTTGTTCTTTTTTCGACGCATAGACTTTTTCCGCAATCCAAAACACCTTTTTTAACGGATTTGAACACAGATTTCAAGGATAATTTGTAAAACCCCTGCAAACAGCTGTTTTTAACCGGCAAACAGTGATTTCTTGCCTTTAGAGCTTCTAATGCGATTAGAGTCTGCCCCACCGCTATATCATAAAAAAGGGCCGGTTAGCCCGGCCCTTGAT
>CAZFDE010000001.1:103709-117913 GCA_964517795.1 uncultured Pirellulales bacterium
CCAACCGGGGCATCGGAAAGCACCCAGTTCGGATCGCTGTCGTCAATTTCCGGTGTTGCGCCGAGTTGGCCATCATTGCCATTGCCGCTCATATCGGCTGCAACCTGACCCTCACCGTCGTCAAAATCCCAATAGCCAATCAGATTGGGATCATAAATATCCGGCCCGGCATGCATATTCATTTGAATTTCCTCCAATGACACCGCCCTGTCATACATCGCAACATCATCAATAAGGCCATTAAAGAATTGAGGACTAGCCGTTTCCATTCTTCCAATGAAGATATGATTAGTTTCACCCTGATGCAAGACACCCTCATACGCGGCTTCGCCATCGGGCTGACCATTTACAAAAAGTTTAACCGTATCCCCGTCCCATGTTGCTGTCACATGATACCACAGATTGGGATTGATCTGCGTCCTGCCGGTTACGATGATAAATTCATCGTCATTCTTGAACGGAATAAACTCCAGAAAACCGGACTGGGTCACCCTGAATTGCCACACTCTTTCCCAACGGGAACGATCCTTGCTGACAATCGACATCGTTGATCCGGCACTCGCACGTTTTATCCATGCCTGGATTGTAATCTTTTGCGGAACCAGGATGGCCGGGCTTCCTAAGTCCACATAGTCATTGATCCCGTCAAAATCCAGGGCATAGCCTTCGGGGCAAATCGCAAAAACCGACACGTCTTTGTCGGCCGTCATCTTGACATCGCCCTCACTGTAATGGGCGGTAATTGTAATATCGGTTGGCACATCAATCATCTTGGTTTCCAAAAGCCCGGCAGTAATCTGGGCGATTGAATTCGGATCAATGCTCCAGTCGGCCAAATCGGTCACATCTTGTGTTGTCTCATCATTATATGAAGCAATCGCTTTATATTGTGCATGCAGATTTTCCGCTACTTCACGCGATCCGACAATATCCAGACCGGTTAGTTGTTCAGACTTATCCGCCCAGGCCCCGCCATTGACCACTAAAAGCAACACAACCGATACAACCATAACCCAATTTGATCTCTTTTGTATTTTTCAACCCTTTCTCAATGTAAGTTTTTGTACACTTCCTGATTTATACAAATTTAAAAAATACCTCTATCGTTATGATGCGCAACCCGGGAATCTATCCCCTAAAGAATTAATTTTTCTCCAAAAAAATTACGGTTTTCTCTTTTATCCTTATTGCCAGCCCCTTCTAACTGTTTTGATAAAAATTGCCACACCTGAGCCTCACATTCGCTTGGTTAACTTTCATTATATACTAATTGGCACCGGATTACAAGGATAATCTCAGGGCTTATTTACTTTTTTTTGCCGTTTTTGACCAGCCGCAAATCACTGGTGCCGTAATAACTGCTAAGCTATCTTGTTTTTTTGAGTTCTTTTTGTGTTTGCTCCTCTTCTTTTTCGCGTGCTGCTTTGAGATTGAGATACTGCTGCCACGCAGATGAGTTTTTGTCCGGCCCGGGCAGCGTTTCAAGCTTTTTCATAAACCGCTGTTTGGCTTTTAGAACCTCGATGTCCTCTGAATTCGTAACATTTTCATAGCTGGTGCCGTCACGTCGGCCTTTGGTATCCCAGAAGTTATTCTTGCCGTCCAGCAGCCACCGTTTGTCCCTGAGCATCCGTTTATCCAGTAAATACGAGAATATATAGTCCCGCGTGTCCGTCTTTTGGCCGCGTAGGATCGGGCCAAAGCTCACACCGTCTATGCGATAGTTCTCGGGAAGGGACGCGTGGCCAAAATCGCACAAGGTAGGCATGACATCGGTTAAATCCAATAAGGCATCCGACCGACCTTGTTTTTTGACCAGCGAAGGACAATAAGCAATCATCGGCACCCTCACGCCTTTTTCCTGATACGTTGACCCTTTGCCGCTTTTTTCACTGGTTCCGTTGTCACTGGTAAACAAAATCAGCGTATTATCCCTTATACCCAGTTCATCAAGTGTATCGACTATTCGTCCCACGAGATAATCGAGATACTCAACATTGCTTTTGAGTGTGGCCTTGCCTTTTTTGCCCGTAGGGTTACGGTTTTCATCGAGTTCGGGAGTGGTCACATAACCATACCTTTTTTGATTTATTGGATCCCAATGTTTATGCGGAATATGCGATGGGTAATACGCAAAGAAAGGCCTGTCTTTATTTTGTTTGATGAAATCAATGATAAAATCGGTGCACATATCCGGACCGTAGTCGTTCATCGTGGTATCGATCTGCTTGCCGTTTTGCACGATTGCCGGCTGCCAGTAGTAGCTTGGCCGATTCGGCAGCAAGGCGTGGGGCGGGCTTTTGGAGAATGACGCAGTTTTATCAACTACCGTACTGGTAGCACAGACCTGATCGAAAAAATACTCTTGCGGTGTACCAAAAAGCTGCCATTTATCCGAGATGGCTGTGGCATAGCCGGCTTTTTTGAGTGCTTCGGAAAAAACAATATTGGTTCGCGAGAGCACTTTACCCTTTTCCGGTTTGGCCGGCATCAGATAGTTGTGGAACCATCCGGTCGTGAAGCCGTAACGGCCGGTCATAATCATTGCTCTGGATGGGCGGCACAGCGGCGTGGACCAGCAGGTATCAAAAAAGACGCCGTTGCGGGCCAGGGCATCCAGCGTAGGGGTCGAATGATCTCGATTGCCATAGCAGCCCAGTTCCTTGGCCGACAGATCGTCGGCCATAATCAAAATAATATTCGGCTTTTTAGAATTTGACTTTTTTGAAAATTGATTGATGTTACAGTCGGCGAGAATTATTGCCGCTGCCGAGGTTCCGATGGTCGACAGGAATCCGCGGCGAGAGATGTGCGTTTGCATGTGGCTTTTCCTTGTAAATTGTTTAATTCGAAATTTCAAGTTACTAAGCTAAGAGACTTTGAATAGAATCTCATTATATCGCAAAGAAAAGATAGTGCAATGCCGCTCTGCTACTTTGTTTTTTTGCCGTTTTTGACCAGCCGCAGATCGCCGGTGCCGTAATAATAACCGCCGTCACGGTATCGACCAAAGAGATTGATTTGGATCTTGCCGCCTTTTTTGGCAGTGCGATCGACCAATTGTGATTTTTCGAAATAAGCGATCACCGCCGTAAACGGACGGCCAAAATAGGTAAATTCGTGATATCGCTGTCGATCGGATTCGGTGTGTCCGGGCATCAGGACCAGCGGCTCGTCCAAAATATCCGAAACATGCGTATCAGGCAATAACACAATACCGACCACATATTTCCAGAAGGGATTGTTGATCCGGACGTGTTTCGGATAAATATATGCGGCCACTTCATCTGCATTAAATTCAAAAGCCCCCATATCAAGCCTGCCGAACGCCACCCGCGGCAGACCCGCCAGATCGTAAAATCCCGATTTCGTTTTAAAATTCGGATCGCCCGCATTGATACACAAGGATTCGAGCAGCAGACGAAAATCGCCATTGTCCGGATCGAAAAAACACGGATCGACATCGATATTGCCCGGGCCGTAATGAATAATATCAGTAGAAAGAGACTCGATCTGCTCTGGCCCACCTTCGATATTGGAATAAGCAATATCGGTAATGCAATCCTCGAGTCGAATTTGCGGCCCCAAAAACGCCTGATTATTGTAGATAATCGTGTTCTCGATATCCAGATGATTGGGTTCAAGCCAGAAGTATTCGCTAAAGACCCCCCCCCCCGGCCCGTCCGGCCGTATTGCGGACAAGGGTGCAGTTGTTAAATCGCTGCGAACTCCACTGGCAAAAAACCGCCCCACCTCTCAAACTTGCATAATTATCATTAAACAATGAATTATTCACAACCACATCATTGTCCGTCCAGATGCCCCCGCCGAATTGACCCGCTGTGTTATTGATAAAGCGGCAGTTCACAATATCCATCTTACCTTTAATGTGCTTGGTCCAAAAGCTGTATAATCCCCCGCCCCAATAGCCGGCGCGATTATTTTCCAGAATACAATTTTGAATCGTCGGGTTACTCGAATAGCAATAGATGCCTGCGCCGTCCCACGGCGGAAAAAGCGAAAAGAAATCTTTGGCGACAAAACCATTTCTGATCGTAAAACCGTCCAGAACGGCATCGTTGGACTCTCGGTGAACAAAATTGAAACCCCGATGAGAGTCATCGGATTGACCATTACAATCAATAATGCAATGAAACGGCCCGTTCTCAGACCTGACCGTCATTGACTTACCGTTAAAGAACAGGTCTCGATTTCCTTTGCCGTCATAAACGCCGTCGGCGACCACGACCATATCGCCGTCTCTGGCAATTTTCATGGCCAGTTCGATATTCTGATAATCTTGCGGTACCCGGATATTGTCTCGAACATATAATCTCACGGGGATATCCCGAGGACTGTTGATGGCGCGCGGGGCAATCAGTTTAATTTTAGCAAGATATTCACCTTGATGGAGTTCTGTCGTATCGATTTGCAACGAGATGCGTTTCTTGCCGCCGGCCAGTCGCCCACTTTTCGGATACGCCGTAAGCCAAGGGATATCTTCATCAATCATCCATCTGAATCTTCCGCTGGAAGCATTTCGAATCTGAAGTTCAATATTTTTAATGGTACCGGCATTCACAATTACTGAAATAAATCCGGGCTCAACAGCAATAGTGGGCCGACGTGGTGCGTATTCGTAAGCACCGACATCCACAAAATCAATCCCGTCGCCATCACCGTCCACCACGCGCGTACCGCCGTCCAGATCGTATAACAGCAATGGATTGTTGGGCGTATTTGTGCCCGCATCAATACACGGTGAATGCCTGAGCAGATGATAATCCCCATCCAACGCAAACCGTGGATTCATGTCGCAGTTCGACGGCCCATAAAACATCAGCGAATTCGTATCAAAGATTCCTCCCAATCCGTCTTCGATCAGATTGAACTGGACATAGGCACGACTCATCACATCCAATGGATGCAATAAATTCGGGTCCCAGCAATTCGCATCATTGGGTTCCCAGCAATTCGGGTCCTCGCAGTATGGATTATTCGGATCCCAGCAGTTCGGCTCAAGCATATAGGTCACATCCTGAATATAAAGCTGTGGTCCCTCGTCGGCCTGGTTGCCGTATAATATCGAATTGCTAATTGACATTTCAGTGGTGGACCGTCCGCCGGTGAAGATTCCGCCGCCTGCCCCCCCCGCCCGGGAAACAGTACTGTAAACCGCTTTGTTATCACAGACAGTACAATTGACAATTTGAGCGGTACCGGTTTTCCCATAGTAAATCAACGCGCCATCGGGAAAACCATTATCACATATCCCCCCGCCATAAATCGCCGTATTGTTTGCGATAACACAGTTTTGGATCAGGGCATCCGAATACACATAAAAAATACCGCCGCCGAAATTGGACTGGTTATTTCGAATGATACTGTTGGTAACCTTTAAATCGCTGTAATGGCAGCGAATCGCACCGCCATAGCCTTCGATAAATGCCGGACCGGTCTGGATCAAATTTCCGGTTGAGCGATTCTCCAATAAAACACATTGATCGATTGTTACATCACCGGATGCTTGTATCCCCGCCCCGCTTTCCGCGATATTGCCAATGATCAGTGAATGGGAAATCACCAATTCGCCGACACAATAGATCGCCCCTGCGGCCAGTGCCTGGTTGTGATGGAACAGGCAATCATTGACTGACAGATTGCTGTCTGTTGCAAAAATTGCCCCGCCGCTGCCCGGCGCAATGTTCTGAATAAACCGGCATCCATGCAATTGAAGGCTGCTTTTCGAACAATAGATCGCAGCTCCCTGACGATCATCATTTAAGTCAGGATAGGTACTCTCATAATACGGCGACCCATTCCGGATCGTTAATCCCTCCAGAATTGTATTGCTGTCATTATTAATCAGGATAAACGCCCGGCCGCGATAATTCGGGTCGATGACGCAGTTTTCAGGTCCGTTCAGCGATGTGATCGTCAATCCACCAGACTGAATTCGAATATCCCGATTGCCCGGCCCACGATAAATCCCGTCCGCCAATAGTATCCTGCTGCCATCCCAGGCATAATGGACGGCCTGCTTGATGGTTGGATAATCCCGGGGAACATATAAATCCTGCGGCCCATTCGACGTAAACTCATAAAATACGGCATTATTGTCGTAGATGGTTTTATTGCCCAGAACATCTTGCATTTCAATATAAAATGCATATTCTGTGTACGGCGTAATGCCACCGAGCACGACCGTGTGATGCCGATCAAAATCCGCGGCTTTCACCGTTTGGGCAGTGTTGGGATCCGTTATCGGAAAATAGGTTAAGACAAAAATCGCCGGTTCATCGCTTTCAAACAAAATTTCAGGTCGTGGGCCGTTTGCATCGATTTGCAGGTCCAGAAGCTGCGGGCCCCGACAATCGACTACGGCACACGCATCGTAAACGGCAGAGTCGTTCAGGTCTTTATAATACACGTAAATCGTGTCTCCGTGGGCGACCTGCAACGAATGGTCTTCTGGTACCGGGTTTTCCAAAGATATGGGCATCGATCGGGTAAACTTTCCCTTGACAGGTAACTGTCGCTGCAGCAAAAGGGTTTCGAAATCGCCGCTGTCCGACTCTACATAAACGGGCTGATTAGCTTCTTCCAGAAGATCGCTGTCGAATAATGTAACATCAATGGCATCATCACACCGGTATCGTTGTTGATTCAACACAATACTGCCTTTGATTGCATTTACGGCCTGGTCGAGCTGTAATGCTTTTGCCTGCGGCCAGACGGACCAATTCAAGGGCTGCGACGAGGACATAATCAGGTAATGATAGTCGTTGGGCTCAAGGGTGGGATTCATCGACATCAACAACGCCGAAGCGCCGGACACAAACGGGCACGCCATGGATGTACCCGAAGCATACGTAGTGTAGTCATCATACGGATTGGCCATCGATGTCCCTTTAGCCCGAAGCGAAAGAATCTCCACACCCGGGGCGGCCAGATCCGCCCAATCACCGTAACTGGAAAAAGCGGCCTTATTGCCTTCACTATCCATCGCGGCCACCGCCAGTACATGATCATATGCGGCCGGATATTGCGGCGTATCGTCATAGGCATTGCCGGCGGAAGCAACCACAACCACACCCTGCGCGTGGGCATAACGGATCGCGTCATACATTGCATATGAAAAATACGGCCCGCCCCAACTATTCGAAGTCACACGGGCGCCATTGTCCACCGCATAGAGCATCGCCCGAACCGCATCGCTGACAAAACCCGAACCGCTAGGACCGACAAATTTCAACGGCATGATCTGAACATTCCAGCATATACCGGCGACATCGTAACCGTTATCGGTTACCGCCGAAATAATACCGCTGCAATGCGTCCCATGACCGTGATCATCCGACGGCGCATTATCGTTGTAAGCAAAATTATAGCCGTATATATCGTCGATGTATCCGTTATCATCGTCATCGACGCCGTCAAGACCGTTTTTCTCTGCCGCATTCACCCACAGATTGCCGTTCAGATCCCGATGAAAATGGTCCGCCCCGCTGTCGATCACCGCTACAATAATCGTATCATCGCCCGTTTGCCGATCCCATGCCTGTGCTGCACCAATGTGATCCAGCCCCCATTGCAGATCCAGCAGCGGATCATCCGGGAGGCGGTGAGTCGAAACCTGGTAATTCAATTCGGCGTATTCTATTTGCGGATCGCGATTCAACGAGTCCAGCAAATCAGATAGGGATCGCTCCGATTGGGGCTTGATCTTGAGCCGATACAAAAGGCTAAGATCATGGCGCATCATTTGCGGTTTTTCAGTTGCATCCGATTCGGATAATTCGATGCGTGAACGCAAAATACGCTTCGATGATTTAATTGTCGGTAAAACGGCTTCGGCTTCCTGAATGCCGTATGTCCTGCGAAGCGAACTGAGTTTGTCATCAAGCCAATTTGTTGAATCTTCCTGATCGTCTAACGTCCGACGATAGGAATCCCGCGTCGGGGAAAATTTAACAAGGATCTCGTCCGGACGATGAGCCGGCAGATTTACATCGTCACCGTCTGGCCCAAAAACATCAAAAAAATCCGATGAACGTGCACTGCGCCGATATAAATCCGCTTGCAAAATCGACTCGGCCCGATTCGAATCGGAAATAGAAGCATCGCAGATCGCCGTATTGAGTAAAATACACGATAAAACCGGAATGCAGAAAAACCAAACAGACAATTTTCTCACAATCACCCTTTCCAACCAATTTTATGGGTTATCGGATAATGAACCAACTCGACAAATCATAGCTCTGTCAGGCGTATTATACCAAATTTCGCCTGTAAATTCCATTAAAAACACGTTAAACCGCAGATACCGCGTTTTCAGCACGAAAAACCCGATGGCAATTTTCCTTGACAATTTCTTCATATTGCACTATTTAGACATTTTTAAGCTTTTCTTCGCAGCATAAACCTGCTAAGATGTGAGTTTTATTTAACTTAGAAATTCAGTATGGAGTAAACACGAATGTTACCGGTAAAGAAAACGAGTAAAACACGGACCCGTACACGGCGGAGTCATCATGCGTTAAAGGCGTATAATTATTCGGTCTGCCCGAAGTGCGATCAGTCGAAAATGCCTCATGCGGCCTGTTCGAACTGCGGGTATGTAAATCCCAAGATCACCTTGGATATGAGCAAGGAGGAAGAAAGCTAATCCGATGCGAATTGCACTGGATGCAATGGGAGGCGATTCTGCCCCGGCCGAGATCGTGGCCGGTGCGGTAGAAGCCGTCGAAATACTGGACAAGGACGACCAAATGATATTAGTCGGCCAAACTGCACAGATCGAACGCGCTTTGTCAGATCAAAAATCCTCGGTTTCATCGCAGATTACAATCGCCGAAGCACCCGATACGATCGGTATGGACGAAAAACCGATCGAAAGCCTGCGCCAAAAACCCAAAAGCTCGATCGGGATCATGGCCAAACTTGCCAAACAGGGGCAGGCCGACGCTGTGATTTCCGCGGGTAACACCGGCGCATGCGTCGCCGCGTTCCAAATGCGAATGCGAAACCTCGAAGGCGTAAAACGACCGGGGATCGCCGTGGTATTTCCGACTTTTTCCGGACCGGTTACCATCTGCGATGTCGGTGCGAATATCGCCTGCAAACCCATCAACCTCTATCAATATGCCGTCATGGCCATGCTTTACTCACAACATCAACTGGGCATCGAGCAGCCGCGCGTCGGCCTGATGAGTATCGGCTCCGAAGACGCCAAAGGCAATGAAGTCATCAAAAAAACAAGAGAATTGCTGCGATCCGACGAGCGAATCAATTTTATCGGTAATATTGAAGGCCGCGATATCTTCAAGGGATCCTGCGATGTCGTGATTTGCGATGGCTTTGTCGGCAACGTTATTCTGAAAATGACCGAGGGCCTGGTGGACGGCTTATTCAAAGCCATCAAGCAGGAACTCATGCAGGAAAAATTCTTTTTAGCGTTGAAATTTAAACCGGTAATGAAACGCATCTATCAAAAATATGATTATAACGAATATGGAGGCGCCCCGCTGCTTGGAGTCAACGGCACGGCGATGATCTGCCACGGTGCCAGTCAAAGCCGAACGATCAAAAACGCTATCCAAACGTCTAAAAAATATCATACCCTCAAAATTAATGACAAGATCGTCGAATTTCTATCCCAAAGCAGTGTCAAATCAGATGAACAGTAAGGACAATAATCCCAAATACAGAGCGGTGATCACCGGCTACGGATCGTTCGTTCCTCAAAAGAAGCTCACCAACGAACAATTATCCGAAATGGTCGATACCTCGGACGAATGGATCACTACGCGAACCGGCATCAAAGTTCGCCACATCACCGAAGATAACGAAACAACTGCGATGCTCGCTACAGAAGCCGCCAAACAGGCCCTGGCCGAGGCAAACTTATCTCCTGAGCAACTTGATGTGATCATTGTCGCAACGATCACGCCGGAAATGGTCTTTCCCTCGACGGCCTGTTTTGTACAGGATGCGGTCGGGGCAAAAAATGCATTTGCCTTTGACCTGTCGGCCGCCTGCAGCGGATTTGTTTACGGGCTTTCGATTATCCAGCAATTTATCGAAAGCGGCCGGTTTCAAAATGCCCTGCTGATCGGTGCCGAAACACTCAGTAAAATTACGAACTGGCAGGACCGCTCAAGCTGCATCCTTTTCGGCGATGGCGCCGGCGCGATTATCCTGCAGAGAAGCGAAAACGGACAAAAAGGGATTCTCTACAGCACAATGTATTCCGACGGATCCGGCTGGACATCTTTAAATTGTCTGGCCTACGGATCGCGTTACCCGGCCGGCAAGCCCCTGGATGATCCGGACATGGTCTATATGCAGATCAACGGCCGCGAGGTATATCAACAGGCCGTTCGCCGCATCGTCGAAGCCGTGACCGATTGCCTCGATCGGTGCGGACTGACAGTCAATGATGTGGCAATGGTGATCTCGCATCAGATGAATGCCCGCATCATCGAATCGGCCGCCAAGCGGCTCAAACTGCCGATGGATAAATTCTTTGTCAATATCGATGAATACGGAAATACGTCAGCCGCCTCGGTCCCGATCGCCTTTGATGACTGTATTCGCCAGGGTAGGATCAAACATGGGGATATCGTGGTCTTTGTCGCATTTGGGGCCGGTCTGACATGGGGCGCGAACGTACTGCAATTTTAATTCAAATAAGAAAGGATGCTTGATATAAAATGAGTACGGCTTTTATATTTCCCGGACAAGGCGCACAGCACGTGTCGATGGGCAAGGATATCGTCACTGATTTTCCGGCCGCACGGGACATCTTTCAAAAAGCAAACGATATCCTCGAAATGGACATCCGTCAGATATGTTTCGAAGGACCCGAAGATCAGCTAAACCTAACCGCAGTTTCTCAGCCGGCAATTTTTACCGTCAGTGCCGCCCTGCTGGAGATTTTTCGGCAAACAACGGGCAACACAATTAAACCGGATTTTACAGCAGGCCTGAGCATGGGCGAATACAGCGCATTATATGCCGCCGACTTGATCGATTTCGAATCCGGGCTCAAACTGGTCCAAAAACGCGGCCGGGCCATGCAGCAGGCCGCCGACCGGACACAGGGCTCGATGGTCAGCATCATCGGGCTGGATGAAGCCGCCGTCAAAGAACTCTGTGAAAAGGCTGCAGAGGGCGATATTCTCAAGCCGGTCAATTTCAACTGTCCCGGCCAGATCGTGATCAGCGGCTCGACACCGGCCTGCGAACGCGCGGTGAAACGCGCCGGCGAAATGGGCGCGATCAAAGCCGTCCCGCTGGCCGTTGCCGGTGCGTTTCATACCGAAATGATGGCCTTGGCCGCCGAACAACTCAACGATGCACTCCGGCAGACAAATATCGCCGAACCGGATCAGATCAAAGTCATCGCCAATATCAACGCAGATTATTACAGCAGTGCCGACCAGATTAAAACCGGCCTGACCGAACAACTGACCGGTGCCATACGATGGCAAAAAAGCATGGAAAAACTGATCGCCGACGGCGTGGACACATTTTATGAGATCGGGCCCGGACGCGTACTGACCGGCCTGATGCGGCGAATCGACCGAAAAGCAAACGTGATCAATATCAGTAACAGTGAATCGTTAAAGCAACTCAGCGCAGTATAAGAAAGGATTACATCATGGCAGAAAAAAGACTGGCCGTCGTCACCGGCGCAGCGCGAGGCATTGGCAGAGCCATTGTCATCGAACTGCTCAAACAGGGACGCGACGTCGCAGGGATCGATCTCAACGCCGACCAACTGAAAGAACTCGAGCAGCTCGTCAGCGAGATGGGCTTCGCTGTCCGGACCGAATGCCTGGATATCACCGATACCCCCAAACTCACCGAAACGCTCGAAAAACTGGCCGAAGCACACGGCGGGATCGGCATCCTGGTCAACAATGCCGGCATTACCTGCGACAAACTGATGATCCAGATGGACGAATCGGATTTCGACAAGGTGATCAACGTCAATCTGCGGGCGGCTTTCATGGCGACCGTCACCGCTGCCCGTTCGATGGTTCGCAACAAATTCGGCCGCATTATCAATATCAGTTCCGTCGCCGGCGTCATGGGCCAGGCCGGATCCAGTAATTACGCTTCCAGCAAAGCCGGCCTGATCGGCATGACCAAATCCATTGCTCGCGAAATCGGCAAAAAGAATGTAACCGCCAATTGCATCGCTCCCGGCTTTATCATGACCGATATGACCGAGATACTGCCCGATGCAGTCAAAACAGAAGCCAAAAAGGTCATTCCCGTCAAACGCTTCGGCAGCGTCGACGATGTCGCCAAAGCCGTTGCCTTCCTGGCAAGCGACGATGCCGGATATATCACCGGGCAGGTACTCTGTGTTGACGGCGGAATGGCGATGTAAGCTGTTTTAAGGTAAGATGTTAAATATTTGTTAAAAAAAATAAAAAAATAATTGTCCTTGGCCGATCAAGGCGTTAGACTATCGAGCCAAAATGGAAAACAAAAAGTCACTTGTAAATAGTTGTCTAATTTGACAAGGAGGACAAAAAAGTGAGTGCAGAAGGCGTGGATATGAAACAAATCGAAGAAAAGGTGATTGATATTATCAGCGAACAGATGGGCGTTGATAAATCCGAAGTCACCCGGGATACGTCATTCATTAACGATCTCAATGCCGATTCGCTGGATACCGTCGAACTGGTCATGGAATTCGAGGATGAATTCGATATGAGCATCCCGGACGAAGAAGCCGAAAAGATCCAGACCGTTGGTGCGGCGATCGACTACATCGCGAAAATCGCCCAATCGAAACAATAATTCGAACCGATACGGCATAGACCGATGAGCAAACGACGCGTAGTCATTACCGGCCTGGGATGCATTACGGCCTTAGCGCAGAACGTGGACGATTTTTTTAATGCGCTCTGCAAGGGCCAAAGCGGCATCTCGATGATCGAATCATTCGATACGAGCGACTATCCGGTCCGTTTCGGCGGCGAGATCAAATCGTTCGACCCCGGCGAGTATATCGATGTCCGTGAGAGCAAACGCATGGACCGGTTCACCCAGTTCGCCGTTGCGGCCGCCAAACAGGCCGTCGAAGAAAGCGGCCTGGATTTCGCCAACGAAGACCCCCACCGCGCCGGCTCGATTGTCGGTACCGGCATTGGCGGCCTGAAGGAAATCGAGGAACAGCATATTCGCCTGCTGAAAAAAGGCCCTCGCAAAGTCTCGCCTTTTTGCGTCCCTAAGCTTATGGCGAACGCCGCCGCCGGCAATATCGCGATCATGTACGGCCTGCGCGGTCCGAATTTCGGCACCGTCAGCGCCTGCGCCTCCGGCAGTCATGCCATCGGCGAAGCGTATCACAATATCGCATACGGCAAAAGCGATATCCAACTCACCGGCGGCTCCGAGGCCGCAGTCACTCCGATCGGCCTGGCCTCATTCTGTGCGGCCCGGTCGCTGAGTACCCGAAACGACGACCCGCAGCGGGCATCTCGCCCATTCGACAAGGACCGGGACGGCTTTGTTCTCGCTGAAGGGGCCGCGATTTTGGTACTGGAGGAATACGAGCACGCTCAAAAACGCGGTGCGACCGTCTATGCCGAAATTCTCGGCTATGGTGCAACCGATGACGGTTTCCATATCACCGCCCCGCGCGATGACGGCAGCGGCGCCTGTGAAGCCATGAAGATGGCCATTGACGATGCCGGCATCAGCCCCAACCAGGTCGATTATATCAATGCCCACGGTACCGCGACCCAGCTCAATGATGCGGCCGAAAGTGCCGCCATCCGAAGCGTTTTCGGCTCGCACGCGTACGACCTATCTGTCAGCTCGACAAAAAGCTGCACCGGACACCTCCTGGGTGCGGCCGGCGCCGTGGAACTGACCGCCTGTTGTAAAGTAATCCAGAAGCAAACAGTGCCCCCGACCATCAATCTGGATAATGTGGACGAAGCGTGCGATCCGAAGATGGATTTCGTCCCCAAACAGGCTAAAGAAAAGCAAGTCCGGTACATCCTCAGCAACTCCCTCGGCTTCGGCGGCCATAACGCCAGCCTCATCATCGGAAAACGCTAAACCCGAATACCATCCTATTTTTATATACCCGGCTTTGCCCATATTGTGCCAATTTTCCACTCATCACTTGTGGTTCGTTGGTCGGCCTACGGCCCTCGATTTTGAGTTGAAAAGCG
>CAZFDE010000002.1:0-108284 GCA_964517795.1 uncultured Pirellulales bacterium
TTCACTTGTCAAAGAGCTATTTCCGCCAAAGGCGGGTTTATCGTACCATCTCCTATGTTCTTATTGTGAATTGTTCATCTTTTGCTTTTTTAGACAATCTTCACAAATGCCTTCAAAATATACTGTTTTACGCAAGACTTTATGACCTCCCAAAACCTTTTTCGGAACGCCGATATTGTCGAACCGGTCGCAATGAAAGTCAATGATTCTTTTGCATTTTACACACTTAAAATGCTGATGCTTATCAAAATTCGCATCAAATCGCCTCGCTTCGCCTGATCCTTCGACGATAAATGCCGCACCAATTTCGTTAAATGTTAATAATGTTCGATTAATCGTATCGAACGATACCGAAGGCATCTGCTCGCGAGCAAGGCGATAGACCATTTCGGCCGTCGGATGGGCCTTTGAATTTAGAACGATCTGATACACTAATCGCCTTTGCGGGGTTACTTTCAGGCCACTGCTTCGACAAAGCTCACAAAATCGATCTTCGTTACTGGACTCATTTTCTTTACTATATTTATCTTTCATTATTATAACGCCCCCCATTTCCTTTCCTCCGACCCAGCATTCATAAGAACGTCATATATAATTGTTATTACTATATAGTAGTTATTCTTATTTGTTCAAGGAAATTTATGGCATTTTTCATATTTTAGCCGGTTTGTTCAAGTAAACCGAACAGAATCAAACATTGCATGAAACACTTAATAATTGCCTGTCCATCCTGTTTTCTATATGATGAACCTATATGGATTCAGAAAAATAGACTATAATATAAACGCACCGTTTCACATTCTCTGTTTGCTTAAAATGGTACAGGCTTTTACTTAAGTTGTTTTTGGGAGGCATTAAAATGTCAGCTTCACGTTCAAAATTCTCTAAAAATCACATCATTTGGATTACCTTGTTCGGGTTGTGTCTTTTGGGATTTCTGCAAAAAGCCCAATGCGAAGAAGGCCGGCAGCGCGGGAATATCGATATCAACAGTCTGCCGCTGAAAATTCCGTATCTGCACTATCGCCCTGTTCAATATGAAACCGAGTATGTTCACGAAAATGAAAATGAACGACCTAATCAAGGCGGCCTGGTTTTTGCCTATATTCACAACCCGACAAATGACCGGGTTGAACTTCGTGACTGGCGACTGAACGGAAAAGGACCGAATTACTGGCGGATGGGATACCGGATTGCGTGGGACAGGTTTCATGATAAGGCTTTAAGAGCCGGCCAGACAACCGTTGTCGAAATTTGCGGAACATCTGATGATTTTGCAATAGGCAAATCTTTTGAGTTCGGTTTTATTGATCGAAAATGGAGGCCGGCCGCCGGTATCCGTACGAAACTGCAATCCGATCCGGTCCGTATATCATGGATCCATATCCTGCCCGGCATGAAGCAGGTCGAAATCCACCTGCGAAACCAAAGCGATCAGCCTGTCAACATCGCATCAGCACAAGTTGAAAACATCAAAAACAAAACATCTGCGTTCCTCACTCAAACACTCGATCCGAAAAGCAATGCGATCATCACCATTGAGTTGGCCCGCCCGTTCAAGCCCTCTGAACTTTGCATTGCCAAAGTAACGCTTAAAGAAACTGCTCAATCGCGAGATATATATGCCCACCGGCGTGCCTTCGAGGACCGCTTTCCGATCGGAACATGGGGCGTGTCCGATGATATGTATCTTATGGCTCGCCGGCATCACATCGATACGATTGTTCAGGGCGGCAAATCTACCGATTCTTTCTACAGTAAAGATGCCAACGCATTTGGTTTTTATTCCATGGTGCATACCGGTATCGTACCGAAAATCGATATGATTCGCGATCTGGGTGATCATCCGGCCGTAAGCTGCTGGATGATCCAGGATGAGCCAGACTGGTCTTATACCCCTGAAAAAGTGCTTTGTGCAATCAATGTTGTTGAAACCTATAACTCAACCAAGCCGACTTTTGTCACGCTTTGTCGCAATGTCAAATTCATGGAATACGCATTCCAGCCGGATATTCCCTGCCACGATCATTATTGTGTAACCGCACCCTCGACCAGCAAATGGCCGCACCGATACGGCACCCGGCTCGAAGAAACGGCTTACTACACTCGCGACCTGAAATATGCATCCGAGCCGAAGCCGATCTGGGTGTGGACGCAAGGTATTTTCGACTGGGATCAGCGGCCCAAACGCCCGGTTCCGACGCCCGAAGAAGCCATCGCCCAGCTTTATTTTAATCTCAGCCGCGGCGCCAAAGGGATTCTCTGGTTTACCTTCAAAAAGAGTGTTGGCGAGAAATACCCTGACCTGCGTGACTGCATCAAAGAACAGGGTCGAATTCTCGAATTGATCCGAAATGATCTGTTGAGCAGTGAACCGCTGATCCAACAGGATACGGCTGCTGACAAAATCGACGTTGCGGTGTTGGCCGGGCCAGACAAGGCCTTTGTCTTTGTCACCAATCTTGATTATCAAATCGATGACGAGGCGTATCCCTTTACCCAAAAAAACGATATTTCAGTTTCGGTCCGCCTGCCCAATTGGATCAAACCGAAAAAAGCCCTGTCCGTTTCTGCCAATGCGATTGATAAAATCCCATTCAAATCTGATGGGGTCAATACGTCTTTTACTCTGGATTCACTGAAAGCGGCACGCTTGATAATAGTGGCCAATAATCCAGATCAACAAGAAATTTACAAGGCAATGTTAGCAAAAATTATCGAAAAGGAAAATCGCCCAGATTGACAAACCAACTTTTTTAGCAAAAAACGGGGTATTTATCATATAACGCTTTCCAATCAGTGTATTTTATTCCTATCCTTTTCAATAATCGCCGATATAGTGTATAAATAACCTATCGCGAAATATGAAATTCAACGCCATGATTCATTCTTTGTAAACAAAGTTAAAATAGTACAAGGAGAATAAAAATGGTCAAACTTAATGCCGTTGGATGGGTCGCCCTGATCCTGGTCGTTGTGGGAGGGTTGAATTGGGGCCTGGTTGGATTGCTGAATTTTAACCTGGTTGCGTTTATTTTCGGCGAATCCCCTGTCGCAAAACTTATTTACATTCTGGTCGGGCTGGCCGCGATCTACACGATTATCACCGCACTGATGGCCTGCCAAAGCAAAGAAGCAAGCTCTCAACAAGCCTAAATACCCAATACCAGGCTGTTGCCAGATTGAACTTTGACTGAAGTCGAAAACCTCGTCACAGGAGAGGGGGTAATTTGTTTGCTCAAAATAGCCCGTGAAGATATCTGTGTTTCATGCTAAAATCTTATTGAACAGGAATATGAGGTATTTATGCAGGCAGCAAACACAGTTATATTTGCGGGCATCGGTCGATTGGGCGTACCGGTCGCTGAAAAACTGGCTCGTGAGGGGCGACAGGTTGTGATCAGCTATCGCAAGGGAAAAACCTCCGAACAGACTGTTAACGATCTGCAGCAGAAATTCCCAGACAAGATCATCGGAATATCGGCTGAGCTGACCGAACTCAAGCAAGCTCACCATTTGCTGAAAAGTACCCTTGGTCAATTTGGCTGCGTCGATACCCTGATCAATATCGCTTCGGGCTACCCGAGTGAAAAAAAAGACTGGAAACGCTGGCAAACCGGCAACCCGATTACCGAGGATGACTGGAAATACTATGAATCCAATTTTCTCAGTACTCGAAATACTATCGATGCCCTGCTTGCTCTTGAAGATAATCCTGGGGTTCCCTGTATTATCAATTTTTCCGATTCCCGCAGCATGGTTTATGTCACCAATGACATATGCGATCCTTATCAAAAGATCGGCGGAATTGCCCAAGCGAGGCTGGATGCCATCAAAGAACATGGGCTGGTACAGCTATCCGAGATTGCCCCGCCGCGACACCAGAATCCCTATACGTTAGCGAAGCGGGACATTGTTTACCTGACACAGACACTGGCGATGGAACTGGCCGGTCGCGCGATCCGTATCAATGCGATTGCGCCGGGGCCGATGCTGCCGCCGCCGGATCGAAATGAGGACGATTCACAATCCATCCTGAACCAAAGTTTATTGAAAAAATGGGGTCATACCGAACCGGTCGTCCGGGCTGTGGCGTATCTTCTGGATAATGATTTTGTGACCGGCGAGACCTTGCGAATCGACGGCGGGCTTTACCTAAATCTGAAATTCGGCCAACAGACATGATGCCCATATATCCTTATGAAAAAACCGAAAGACAATACATTTGACGTTCGGCTGGAATTAAAGGATCGAGCGCTAGCCTCTTCATCCGAGGGCATTACGATCAGTGACCCGTCGCTGCCGGATAATCCGCTGATCTATGTTAATAAAGGATTCGAACGTATTACTGGATACTCGGCCGAATCGGTATTGGGACGCAATTGCCGATTTCTCCAAGGCGATCAAACAGATAAACAAGCGGCCGATATCGTTCGCGAATCGATTAACGCCGAAAAACCGTGTACGGTGGAAATACTCAATTATCGCAAAGACGGTACATCTTTTTGGAATCGCCTGTCAATTACACCCGTGCGGGATGCATCTGGCAAAACGACCCATTTCATTGGTATTCAGTCGGATATCACCGCGAGGCGGCAGGTCGAGGATGCCTTAAAAGCGGCCAATGCAAAAATGACTGAAGATCTCAATGCAGCCGCGGAACTTCAAAAGTCCCTGCTGCCAAACAGATTACCTGCGGTTGAACATGCACAATTTGCTTGGCAGTTTAAGCCCTGCGAACAATTGGCCGGGGATATTCTCAATATCGTTCAACTAGATGAACACCACACGGCCGTCTATATGGTCGATGTCAGCGGACACGGGGTATCGGCATCGCTGATGGCGGTGGCTGTGAGTAAATTATTATCCCCCGCCGCCGATGCATCCGTTCTTTTTTTAACCGAGGAGCCTGGTTCAGAAAACCGGTTAATCGCACCGCCGAAAACGGTGGCCGAACGGCTCAATGCTTACTTTCAATTAGACGAGGAATCATCAAAATTTATGACCATGATCTATGGCGTCCTGGATACCGAGAACCATACATTTGATTATATTTGTGCCGGCCATCCGCCTCCAGTCCTTCTGCCGGCAACCGGCGAACCGGAAATTCTTCATGACGAACAATTTCCGGTTGGCGTTATCGATCAACCTCACTACACCCAGCGAAGAATCGAACTGAAAAACGGCGATACATTCATGATTTATACCGATGGGGTTACCGACGCCTTCAATACGGCCAGTGAACCGTTCAGCGAGGATCGGTTAATCAACCAATTGAGATCGAAACCCAAACAGAAACCGGATATGCTGCTGAGCGGAATTATTCAATCCGTCGAAGACTGGTGCGGCCCCGAACCGATCAAAGACGATATATCGCTGCTGGGATTTCAATATACCCGATAAGCGAATACACAAGAAAGACAAATGATGTTTCCGTGTTGTTTGCGATGATCTCAGCAGCTTGATTTATAGCGGGCCAAACGATATGATGGTATCGGATTTTATGCCTTACGAAATTTCGCGCCTGTAGCTCAGCAGGATAGAGCATCGGTTTCCTAAACCGGAGGTCAGAGGTTCGAGTCCTCTCAGGCGCACTGCACCGTTTTAACTCGATCGAAATGCAAGTTGGACGTAGAACATGATCATGGCAGGTCAACTGTTCATTGGCGTGGCCGGCTGGTCGTACCCCGACTGGCAGGGAATTGTATATCCGCGCGGCATTCGCGATCCATTGCATTATTTGTCCCAATACGTGGATTGCATCGAGATCAACAGCACATTCTACCGCCCACCACAGGAAAAATACACGCGAAGCTGGCTGGAACGAACACAATATAAACCAGATTTTTTCTTCACGGCCAAACTGCACCAGGATTTTACGCACGAAGGTCGAATCGATCCGAAACTCGTCTTCGAATTCCATCAGGGTCTGCGGCCGTTATCCGACGCCGGCAAACTGCGTCATCTGCTGATGCAGTTTCGCTATGATTTCGATGACACAAAGGCCCATCGCGTCCATCTGCAAAAACTGGTCGATCAGTTCGTTGAAACATTCCAGATTGTCGTCGAAGTCCGGCACCGATCATGGGAAAATTCCAATGCCCTTGATTTCCTGCAGGAATCGAACGTAACCGTAGCGAATCTCGATTATCCGGTCGGTGAGCAATCGTTTAATCTGCAAAACTGCACGATCGGTCAAACGGGGTATTTTCGGCTGCACGGCCGCAATGCGGATAAATGGTTCACCAAATCCACCCGCGATGAAAGTTATGACTACCTTTATAATGCCGAAGAACTGGCCGACGTTCAGGATCGCATTCGCAAGCTCATGGCGGCTTATCCATCGCTGATCGTGATCACCAATAATCATTATCAAGGCTCGGAGGTGGTCAATGCGCTGGAGCTGAAGGCCGCAATGACCAGCCGGGATGTCAAAATTCCCGAAGATCTATTGATGCGGTTTCCGCATTTGGCGGCGATCGCCAAAAATAAACCGCTTTTCTAATTTCACAATCTATTGGACCACAGGCAATTACAGCTTTTTCGAAATTCACATTCAAGCGGGTTGTCTGGTATGTTATAATCGAGGCATGAAAATCAAGATCGACAAGATATTTAAGCCGGACCGATCGACGGTCCGTGAGCAGCCCTATTTCGAGGCAAACGTCCCGGCCGGGTTTCCCTCACCGGCGGCCGATTACGAGGAGAATCAACTGGACCTGAACAAACACCTGATCGCCAATCCGGCGGCGACCTTTTTCGTTCGTGTCAGCGGCGATTCGATGACCGGTGCGGGTATCCATAACGGCGATCTGCTGATCGTGGACCGCAGCCTTGAGCCGCGCGACCGCAATATCATTATCGCGGTTGTCGATGGCGAGCTGACTGTCAAGCGGATCCGTATCCGCAGAGGCAAAATTACACTGGAACCGGAAAATGCCGACTACCCTGTCCGCCGGATCACCAGTGAAACCGAATTCGAGGTCTGGGGTGTAGTGACCAACGTCATCCATAAGCTATGAAAACCGATATTTTCGCACTGATCGATTGCAACAACTTTTATGTTTCCTGCGAGCGGGTGTTCGACCCGACGCTCGAGAACCAGCCCGTTGTGGTTCTGTCCAATAACGACGGCTGTATTGTCTCGCGATCGAACGAGGTCAAGGCGATGGGGATTCCGATGGGCAAGGCCGTCTTCGAGATTCGCGATATCCTGCAAAAACACCGTATCCGGGCTTTCTCTTCGAATTATACGTTTTATGCCGATATGTCGCGGCGGGTCATGCAAAGCTTATATCAATTTTCGCCGGATATTGAAATCTATTCGATTGACGAGGCCTTTTTGAATCTGTTTGGGATCAAAGATGACTTGGCCGATTACAGCCGCATGATGCGGGATACCATCCGCCGCTGGACGGGGATTCCGGTGTCCATCGGGATCGCTTCGACGAAAACGCTGGCCAAGATCGCCAACCGCATCGCCAAAAAATCGCCCAAAGCAGACGGTGTCCTGGACCTGTACCAATCGCCGTTTCTGGAGGCCGCACTTGAGCAGATCGCTGTCGGTGATGTCTGGGGAATCGGGTACCGTATCGCGGCCAAGCTCAAAAAAGCAGGCATTGAAACGGCCTTAGATCTGTCGCGGGCCGATATCGCCTGGATCCGCAAGAAATTCGGGGTCGAAGGCGTGCGGACCGTTTATGAACTGCGAGGGATCTGCTGTTATCGCTTAGAACAGAACCCACCCACTAAAAAATCATTGACCGTCTCGCGCATGTTCGGCCGCGAAGTCGAATCAATCGAGGAACTGCGCGAGGCCGTGGCCGCCTATACCGGTCGCGCCGCCGAAAAATTGCGGCAGCAGCGCCTGGCCGCCGGCTATATCACCGTGATGATCACGACCAGTCGGTTTATCGAGAATCGCTATTTCAATGCCCG
Organism: uncultured Pirellulales bacterium; assembly: GCA_964517795.1. GTDB lineage: Bacteria > Planctomycetota > Phycisphaerae > Sedimentisphaerales > Anaerobacaceae > CAZFDE01. The sequence goes on from CAZFDE010000002.1 coordinate 7,939, forward strand.
GACGATTGAACTGCCCGTCGAGACGGCCGACAGTACTGAACTGCTCCGGGCGGCCTTGACCGGCCTGGAGACCATTTACCGAAGCGGTTACCAATACAAAAAAGCCGGCGTCCTGCTGTACGGTCTGGTGTCTGAAAAACGCGTGCAGGGCAATCTCTTCGACCGAGCCGACCGAACCAAGACCCGGCGGTTAATGCAGACCATCGATCGGATCAATATGCTCGGTGATTGTCCCGTGCGCTGGGCCGCCGAGGGGATCGATAAGCCGTGGCATGCCCGATTTGAAAATCGCTCGAAAAAGTACACCACCCGCTGGGACCAGTTGCCGCAGGCCACCGCAAATTAAGCTGATTTGAAGAAGATGAAGCAATCCATCAGGCCGGGGATACAGGTGGGAAAGAATGATGCGAGTCGGAAGAGGCCTGGTTATGAGTCACTTTGTGAATCCCTTCCACGTGGCCGCGTTCGAATCCCTCAATATAACCGCTCTTTTTGCCCTGTTCATAGCCCTTCTGATAGTCCGGGTTGATATACGGATGACCGTGTTTTAACAGCAGTATCAGGATCGCGCTGACCAGTACCACCAGACTGATACGCATAAACAGCTTGGTAAAATCAATCGTTTTACCGGTGCTGACCGCGCCGGACTGATCCGCCGAGCTGACCTGCCAAGTACCCATTGGCGGATATACGCACATCAAAACAATAATGGAAACAGCACCAATCAAAACGAGTATTTGCGGACGATTCATTATTTCATACTCCCTGAGTAAACGACCTCATCTATTGGATTATTCTTATCCATCGCTTCGGACTCCTATTCACTTTTCAATCGGCTACACTCCACCTAAACTGAATCTGAATCACCCTTTATCCGATACAAACAAGTGAATTTTTCAAAAAAACACCCCCGGCTGATTTCTTGGGTCCGATAATTCAGGCTTGAAAAATTAAATGAAAAAGGCCGGGATCAAGCATCACGGCCCTGAAAGTCGTCAAAAGATTGAATTTTATGATCTTCGGTTTCGGCTGCAGAAATCACCCATCATCTGCATTGCTTTCATACTGGCGTCGGGTGCGCCGTCGTTCTGAGCGAACGCATCGACCAGTTCTACCAGTTCCGGATCAGGTTCTTTTTGACCGTAGCCGTGATTTACATTGACAATCCCCGCGTCCAGGCCGAACTCTTTGGCCTTGGCGACATAGGCTCGGCAAATACCAATCTTGCGGGCCGGCAGATCACGCACACTGTTGGATATTCCCAATGAACAGTGCACTCCCTGCATCTCAGGATCGCTTTTGATTTTTTGGATCGCATGAAATGCGCGATAGGTAAAACTCGGCTGGCCAGGATTCATCGGCAAGTCGATCGACAGTGGAAAAGTCGTGGTATCAAAGAAAATATCATCGTTCTGGAATCCATATTTCTTGGCCGCATCGAAAATGGTCCTTGCGATCTCATACAGCTTGTCAGCCGTCGCATCGTCTCCACCACCCTCATCGACCAGCATTCCAATGACCTTAAAGGGATGGTTTTCTCGCAACGGCAGCAGTTCATCCACCGTCGTGGTCTTGACCGAATTCAATAAAGGCATCAGTACATCGCCGTCGCCATACCAAGTTTGTAATCCAGCCTTCAGGGCGTTCATGTCACTGCTGTCGATACACACCGGCACACCTTTGCCATGCTGTTTGACCAGATTGACATAAACCTTCATGAGTTCCACCGCCAGTTTCGGATCTGTTTCGCCGAATGCATCGACATTGACCGCAATATAGTCAGCTCCGTTTTCAACCTGTTCGGTGATCAAGCCAATCACGAAATCCAGCGGTTCGCTGGGCTTTTGATAGGCCCCCTCGCCCATCTCGACCAACTGCTTCATGGCCGCACCGCACTTGGGGATACTCGCATGTACACTCTCGCCAATCTGGATCAGGTATTTATCTGCCATTTCAGTTCCTCACATATCGTTTGGTATTAGAATCGTTTATTCGATTTTCGCCGTTTTATAATAAGCTCAGCGATACCTGTCAATCTGAAAGGCCGATTCCGGTGATTTCCGGCAAAATCACCAAATTTTTAAGCACAAAACTTCCAATTTCAGGCCACTGAACGATTTGTGGCGAACTCAAAGCCCCTTTCCCGATTATAGTTAATAAAAACGATTATTTATGGAGGCTCTATTATGAAGCATTGGTTTAAATTATCCATTTTAACAGTGATTCTGTTCATAGGTATTCTTTTCATTTTATCCGGCTGCAAGGAAGAAAAAGAGCAAGCCACACCGCCGTCGACTGAAAATGAAGCGCTCACGACACCGGCCGAGGACCATAACCACGACCACACTACTCATCATCACGATGATCCGGGCAAATTAAATGCCACCCACAGTGACGAAAATGCCCCGGCGCTGACCGATATTATTCAAAACGCTCAAGGATGGGGGCCGATATTCAGAAATTGGTATGGTCAGAACGCACCGAATTTTACGATTACGGATATTGCCGGTAAAAAGCACTCCCTGAATGATTATCGCGGCAAGAATGTGATGCTCGTACTGTGGGCGACGTGGTGTCCGCCCTGCCGTATGGAGGTGCCGCATCTTAAAGAATTGCGCGAAGGCATGCCCGAATCGGAATTGGCCATTTTTGCTATCTCATATATCTCACCAATGGAAACCACCGAAAAGGTCAAGGACTTCGCCAAAGATGCGCAACTGAATTATACCGTTTTTTCGATCGATCAGACTGAAATGCCGACGCCCTTCAATGCAATCGCTGCACTGCCGTCGGCCTTCTTTATCGACAAAGAAGGTAAGATCAAACTTGCCGTCGAAGGTCTTGTTCCGCTGGAGACCATCAACAATATACTCAAAGCAAAATAAGCAGGTTTTGCGAACCACAGCTTTCACTGTGGATCGAAGCCGATTATGCAAACAACGTTGATATTTCTCTTGGAGGCCGTTTTGATATCCCTGTCCGGGGTCATGGCACCGGGCGCGATGACCGCCGCGACGATCGCAGAGGGCACTCGCAATCGCTGGGCCGGAGTGTTGATATCGATCGGTCATGCTGCCGTTGAGATCCCCTTAATTGTCGTGCTGATACTGGGATTGCATTTTGTTTTTCAATGGCCCGCTGTCCAGATCGCGATCGGACTGTTTGGCGGCGGGTTCCTCATATGGATGGCGACAGGAATGTTCAGGCAGATCCGACAAATCCCTGCGGCCCAGCATCCCCCACCCCGGACCGGGGCGATAACCACCGGTATTGTTCTATCCGCAGGCAATCCCTATTTTCTGCTGTGGTGGGCAACGGTCGGACTGAACCTCGCACTGGGGGCCAAGGAACTGGGGGTGATCGCTTTGGTTTTATTTGCCGTTGTCCATTGGATGTGCGATCTGATTTGGCTTTCATTTCTTTCCTTCAGTGCGTTTTATACCAGCAAACATGTCGGGCTGTTCAGCGGTTATATTGAAAAAGCGATCCTTATTTTCGGCAGCAGCGCGCTGGTTATCTTCGGGTTGAAATTCATTTACGATTCACTTGATCTGTGGCTTTTCTGACAGACTGATCACATCCATAAGCAGTTGATTGATTGTGCGAGATAGCATCAAGAATCTTTCGCACATTTTGTAATAACTTTTTCCTCTGGTCGTAATCCCTATTCCTGCCACCACCCTTGTGAGTATACCGCTTACCCTGCCCTGCCTTCGATGGTACCCCCGGATAATAATATTAGACAGAATTAACCAAGACAGTTAGTGCCGCTTTGATATATCCTCGGCAGGCTTATTTATTAGAGCAGTAGAAAATAAAGAGTTGAAATCCGGGCAACAGGATGAGCTATTAATTCATCTTTATAAACAGCACTCGATAAGCCGCTGATAATGCAAAGATCAGCGTGCTAACTAATACGATGCAAGCTCCCGTCGGCAAATCGAACCAGAACGATACCATAAAGCCGGCCACCGCCGAGAATACCCCAAACGATGTCGCCGTGACAACTACCGACCGATGACCGGTGCATAGTTGATAAGCCGCCGCAGCCGGGTTAGTGATCAGACTGAAAATCATCAATCCCCCGATGATCTGCAGGTTCACCGCAAGGGTTACGCCGCACAGCGCCAGAAATAAACCATAGACAAAACGTTCGTGAACACCGGTCGCTGCTGCCAATGATCGACTGAACAACAGCGCCTTCATCTCCTTGTTGAACATCAACGCAAAAGCCGCCCCAAAAATCGCTATGACTGAAATGGCAATAACCGATTGTGTCCGGACAAACAGAATACTGCCCCACAACAGCCCCAGAACTTGTGAACGGCTATCCTGGATCAGGCCGATACCCAGAAAGGTCAATCCAAGTAAAAACGAAAAAAGAATCGCCAGCCCGACATTGGTATCAAGCCGCGAGCGCTGAGGAGAAATGGTGGTCAACGACAGCGCCGAAACAATTGAAAATAAAATTGCACCGACCGCCGGTGGAATGCCAAGCAGAAAAGAAAAAACGGTACCAGCCATGGCCGCATGGGAAATACAGGTCCCGATAAACGGCATGCGCATTCCCACGATGTATACGCCAAGAAATCCAGTACTGGCCCCGGCAACCGCACCGGCAAAAATGATCATGTAAAAAAAGGAATCCATTCTTCTATACCCCCGCCTCCCGATGAATTAAATAAGGTTGATCGTGTGATTCGGCGATCTCAATCCGGCATTGATATATATCCTGTATAGTTTGTGAAGTTAAAATTTGACGGGTTTCGCCATCGGCCGCAATACGGCCGCAATTCAGCAGAATGGTGCGATCGGCGTATAGCTGCAGAGACGCGATTTCATGGGAGATCATAATCACCGTCAGATTTAATTGATCATGCAGCGATTGGACTAATGTGCTTATCCGGTGTTTCCAATGAAAGTCCAGATTTGAAGTGGGTTCATCCAGCATTAGAATTTCGGGATTCTGCACCATCGCACGGGCAATCAGTGTTTTTTGCTGCTCGCCGCCGGAAAGACTGCGGAAGGTCTGATGTTTGCGATCAGATAGCCCAACCCTTTCAATCCAGATATTCACCAAATCCATATCGTTGCGATCGAGTCGACTAATCAATGGCTTGACACATGTTCGCCCCATTGCCACTACTTCATAGACAGTAAACGGCAACTGAGTATTATATTCGGCGGCTTGCGGAATGTAGCCAATCTGTTTTCTTAAACGTGTCCGCTCCCATGGCGTCAGTGACCACAGCGAGGTCTGTCCCAATGCGACCTTTCCACCACAAGGCTTGATTAAACCGCACATGACGTTTAATAAGGTTGTTTTGCCCGAACCGTTAGTTCCAATGATATTGACAAACTGCCCGGAAAGAATACTCAGGGCATCAAGAGCCAGGATCGTTCTACCGTTGCGAATCACACGCACATCCGAAAGTTCTAGCGATGCCCCCATCATTCCCTCAATCCCTGACGCAAACGCATCAGATTCGCATTGACCATTTGTTCAAAACGCTGGGGCCTGTTGGTATCTTCGACCACTTCAGGAAAATTAGTGAATACCACCAAACCGGCATTCAAATGATCGGCCAGCGATTGGGCCAATTCGGTCCCCTCTTGCTGATTCGCGATTACCAGCCTGATATGGTTTTCACGGGCGTGGTTCAGATTCTGATTAATCTGAGCGGGAGTCACCGTATCGCGGCCGGCAAATGCCGATACTACATCCAATCCAAGCCATTCGGCAAAGGTTTTCTGATGTACCGAAACAATAACCGGCACTCCATTGCAGTCACCACCCGTCGTTCGATCAAACACCTGTTGTGCCCATTCGTTGATGCGGGCTTCAATTTGACGATAACGTTCTTCATAGACGGTTTTTTCCTGGGGATTATATCGGGTCAGTGAATCGGCAACCTGTCGAACTACGGATAAATACGTATCGGCCATGCACATGCCCGGCGGCGGCGTAATCGTGCACACGCGAAGGCCGCGATCTTTCATTCGACCTATCGCCGGTTCGATATTCTGCTGAAAATCGAAAACAAACAGAAACCGACAGCGGCAAAGCTGATTGACCAATGACGGTGAGATATCAAAATGGCCCGGACACATCCCCGGCGGGATTAGACTTAAAATATGCTGCTGGTCAGGACACAGGTCACGTACGGCCGCATACAGATAAGAATTCGAAACCGCAATGTAAGGCTGACTGTCCGAATTGGCATTTTTCCGGCAACCGACGAATAAACCCATCAAAGCCGCTGACACAAGAACAGCTAATAATCGCCGCACAGACATTTCAATTATACCCTTCAAATGAACCGATATGTGTACCTTTTTTAAGCCGTATGCGAGTAATCACCCCGTTTTTCTTTTGCGGATCATACCAAGTTTTACGCGGCACCGGATAGTGTTGGCGAGCCATACTGACACCATCGAATTTCGGCCCCTGACTGTAAATCACCCATGTCACCGGCGAGATCTGAGGGTCCTGGTAGGTTTTACCGGAATCCCTTTCATAACCGGGAAATCCATTGGGTATCCACAATTTTGCTTTTAGGTAAGAATGGATTCGGTTTCGGTCGATGATCACATCTCCGACCCCGCGATATTTGTAGGTATATCCCCTGTTAAAGCGATCCTCCATTCCTGAAACCATCCATGTATCGGTGGAAGCCCCGGGCAAATAGCCTCCTTCAACCAGCTCTTTGGGCAATTGATGATAATGCTCCCGCTGCATACAATCCTCGCGGGTTGGGGGGTGCTTGCCGTTATTTTCCTGCATATATATATCCAGCGCAACCCCGATTTGTTTTAATTCGGCATTGACGGCCACTATTTTGGCCTGCAAACGGGCTCTGTTGAGCGATGGCATCAGAATTGCCATCAGCAATGCGATGACCGCGAGCACTACCAATAATTCGATCAAGGTAAACGCCCGTTTCATATTCATTTTCCTAATAGAAACAACTTATGGACAATCGCAAAGCCCCGGGGTGCATTTAAGCCAATCGGCAGCCATTTGGGCAAAATCTTCAAAATCAACTTCGTAATCGTGATTGATATCGCCGGGTAGATTACTTCGGCTGTATCCGCGATCCGTCAGAACAAATCCATTACCGTCATAATTTGTAACCCAAATTTCATAACCTCCGCTATGCGGCTGCGAATCGTCTTCCTGATTCATAATCCCAATGACATCGAAAGGAACGGTCAGATTATTGGATTTGGAGAAACCACTTCCGATTCCCAGATGCACCGGAAATGTCAGGCCGTTGACATCCTCAATGGTCATCATCTGGCCCGGTCCCCAAGTGCCGCTAATGAAATTGACATCATTCACACGGACCAAACGACCTTGATAATATTCACATCCGCTGGTTCGGCCGGCATCAAAAATAAAAACGTCATTCCCGTCTTTAAGCTGATCCAAGGTAACGACCTCGGCCTGCGGCAGCCCCGCCGCCGCATCAATCAGTTCAATCGTAAAATTAAGATTAGGGTCGGTAAAATGCTGTTCATTGATGTTCGTCTTGCCTCCAAAAAACTTATGCCATCCTGTGACTTTAACACGATCCCCTTTGGTAAAAGTATGTCCGGTCGCAAGATCGTGATTGAGACGGCACAACTCCGAGATCCACTGCGCATCGGTATAGCTCAAGTTGGGATCTGCTTTCCACGGCAGATTCCCATAATTCTGCCCCATCCAAAGAGCGGTGCCTGCATGGTCATCACCCTCGCCCTGGATAAATATCTGCCACTCGCCGCCCATATTCCAGGGCTGGTACGTGGCGGTATATCCGGGTGTGGGATCCAGCATCTCTTCGGGATTATTTAGAATAATACCGGTAATCATCACCTTGTCAGTCGCCTCATAGATACCCACACCCTGCGAATTAACATCCTGAAGCTGCCAGTGGGTCACTTCAGCCACGCTCGGGTCCGCAACTGCTGCAGAAACAGCCCAAGAACACATTACAATCATGGCTAATCTTATCTTTTTCATTTGCTTCATCACAGCATCTCCTAAAAAATTATTTTTTTGTTGACATAGCGCATACATTTATTATTTTCGTATGAAACTAACGCATAAAAATATTAAATTCGTAGTACGATGTCAATTAAAAAAATGGAAAAATTTATAACTTAATGCAAATAGGTTACTTATGAAAAGTACAGATTCTGAAATGTTCGGTGAGCCGATCGTGATTGACCTGAAACCGAATGGCGAATACCAGCCGCTTTTGATTGGAGAACCGCAAACCCACGGGATGCGTTCGGGCCGAGTGTATTTAGAGCCGGGTCAATCGTGCGGTCAACATTCGACCGAAGCCCACGAAGAAATGTTGGTTTTTTTAGCCGGAAAAGGCATATCGCTGATTGGCGAAGAAAATAAATCCCTTGAGGTGGGTCAGGGAAAAGTGGTGTATATCCCCCCGCACACCCTTCACGATATTCATAATACCGGCACCGAACCGCTGATTTACATCTATTGCGTAACCCCGATTAGGTACTCTGAATAAAAGCTACTCGAGATTGCGCCGTACGACCGCGGCCGCACTGATTGTCTGGATCTGTTGATCCACTTGAACGGTCATGGAAATCTGCATACTCTTAACAAAGGCAGTCGGTGTTCCCCCCACATCCTCAACATACGTTTCCGGTGTAAAGGTCATGGCTGAAACATTCTCACAAAGCGTATAGTCAGGGTCCGATGTCGAACCATTTGTGACCAGGTAAAGGGTCTGGTCGCCACTGACATACCGATAGGTGATATCCTGCCCCTGCGCGGTGATCATGGTACATTCATTTGCGGGGGTATTCGGGTCAACCGCGGCCGCCGTACGCAGTTCGGTCGTTATGCGAAACAGCGCTTGACGAGCCTGATTGACGGCCTTGAAAATATCTTCGTTTTCGGTGTAATTGATCACCGATGCATTGAAAGCAACCGCCAGTGCGGTCAGCAATAACGACGAGATCGCTAATGCGATCAGCAACTCGATTATCGTAAATGCATTTTGTCGTTTATGATTCAGCATGGTTTTTCTCCGCTTCAGTAATTCGCTCGGATCCAACTGGTCGAGGTAATTTCATCGCCGTTGAGCAACACCTTAACCGTAACCCGAACAAAATCGCTGCTGTGGTCGGTCACCACCTGCTCGAAATTCGAGCCGCTGACATTTTCTGTCGTAACCTGCTGGGTATAATCGGCAAAATCGGTTAACTGTTCCCTGCGGGAATTGATCGGCGGTGAATAGGTGTCCTCCAGGCTGTACAAGTCTCCGAAAGCACTTTTTGCCGATAATTCCCGGATCTGCTCGGCCAGAAATTCGGCGGTGGACATTTGGGTCCCGGCTCCATTGGACCGGGTGAGTGAACTGTTGGCCGCCAAAAGCGAGGCAATGGCCAGGCCAACCAGAATCACCGCCACTAATACTTCAATCAATGTAAACGCCTTGTACGTTTTGATATTCATCAAACACCTCCTGCTCGTGCTGCACGTTGAAAAACATTTTCGTTTTTCAAATCACCTGTTTAGCTGGTCACAACGCTGGACATCTTGAAAATCGGCAGAATGATACTCATCGCGATGAAGCCGACCAGAATACCCATCAGGACGATCATGATCGGTTCGATCATCGAAACCGTTGTTTTGATCGTTGCTTTCAGTTCACGACCATAGAATTCGGACACATCGCCGAGGACCTGACTCATCGTACCGGATTCCTCGCCGCTGCGGATCATCTGGACCACATTGGATGGCATCAGTTCCGGGTCTTTGAAGATGCCTTTGGTTTTATTTTCGTTTCGATAGCAAATTAAGGCACTGGCGATCTTACCGCCCTGCCGGATCTGTTCGTGGACATATAGCCACATATTTCGATACAGCAGGTTGCCGGAAATTTGAGCGGTGATCGAAATCGTGTTGAGGATCGGCACACCTGCGCCGCTCAAGACACCCATCGTATGCATACCGCGGGTGATGTAGAGGTTGCGGCACAACCGACGAATTAACGGAAGCGTCATTTTGACCCGGTCCCACCAGGCACGTCCGGCCGGTCGATGAATGAAATACCAGAACCCCCCGAAGGCAGCCCCTAAACCGACAATCAATACATACCAGTAATGTCTGATGAACGCACTGGTCCCCATCAGGATCTTGGTCGGTGCGGGCAGCAGATCTTCCTTGCCGGCAAAAATCGCGGTAAATCGCGGCAGAACAAAGCATAACAAAAAGATCGTTACACTGACCGCCATGACCGCGATGATGATCGGATAGACCATCGCCCCTTTAATCTGCGAACGGGTTTCGGCCTCGGCATCCAGATATTCCGCCAGTTTGGTAAGCATCATGCTGAGATTACCGGAGACCTCCGCAGCCGCAACCATGTTGATGTATAATTCGTCAAAGACATCGTCATGGTCGCTTAAGGCCTGTGAAAAGCTCTTACCGGACTCGATCTGATCTTTCAAATCGATGATGATCTCGGCAAATTTCGCCTTTTCCTCCTGCTCGGCGATTGACTGCAGCGAATCCTGCAGACTGATGCCCGCGCGGATCATCACCGCCAGTTGATTGGTGAAATTGAGAATATCCTTGCGGCTCGGTCCCATCTCGACTTTGAAATTCCGCAACGAGTCCAGCGTACCCTGGACGACGTTGCCGGGACCGCCCTGCCGGGCATCGATCATTGAATCGGCGTCATAAAAACTCAATGAAGCCGAATCGTCTTGCTTCGGCTTGGCCGACGGCTTGGACGGCTCTTTTAAAACCGTCGAACTGTTATTCGATTGTTCGGGTGAATCCATAAACATAAGTCACCTCATATACTATATGAATTTTTGTTCGAGGATATCAACACACCGGGTGCTTAAAACAAGTTTAATTCGGACACACCGGATGCCTTGACGACCTCTTTCATTTCAGTGTTATCTTCCTGTTCTTCAATTTCACGTTTGACCGGTTCGCGCGAACGCAGTAACTTATCCATCTTACCCGGATTCGTCGAACGGGCCACGGCTTCCTCGAAATCCAGAAATCCCTGGAAATACATGTCCGCGATACTGTTGTCCATATTCTGCATACCCAGTCGTCGCGAAGTTTCAATGATATTGGGAATTTCATAGACCCGGTTTTCACGAATACAGTTGCGAACGGCCGAAGTACACAAGAGGATCTCTACACAGGGCACCATGCCGGGTTTATCGACGCGACGAAACAGCGTCTGCGATATCACCGCCTGAAGCGTATTGGCCAACATCGTCCGGATCTGGTTTTGCTGGGCGGCCGGGTATATATCGATAATTCGCTCAACCGTCTGCGGTGCGTTGACCGTATGCAAGGTACTGAACACAAGGTGGCCGGTCTCGGCAGCCGTCATGGTCGAACTGGTCGTTTCCAGATCGCGCATTTCGCCGACCATGATAATATCCGGGTCCTGCCGCAAGACGTGGCGCAGGCCGGAGGCAAATGCCGGACAGTCCGAGCCGATTTCTCGCTGTTCGATCATACAACTCTCGTTCTGCAGGGCATATTCCACCGGATCTTCCAGTGTGATCACACGCTTGGTGTATTTTTGATTGATCACACCAATCAGCGATGCCAGCGACGTACTTTTACCGGAACCGGTATGGCCGGTCACCAGCACCAACCCACGCGGCAGATCGGTTAATTCCTTGACGATCGGCGGCAGATGCAGTTCCTCGATATTCGGGATCTCGTTGGGGATAACACGAAATGAGATCGCGATCGTTTCACGCTGGAAGTGCGCATTGACACGGAAACGGTGGCCATCGTCCAGATACGTGGAAAAATCGAGATCGCGGTTCTGCTGGAACTGAGCAAACCGTTCTTCACCGACCATTTCCATGACCATGCCGCGTGCCTCGTCTTCAGTCACCTCCGGCATTTCCATTTTAACCAATTCCGTATTACGCCGGAAAACGGGGGGCATGCCGACATTAATATGAACGTCACTGGCCCCTTCATCGATTCCTGTTTGCAAAATTGTTTTGACGTCGTTCATTTTAATCTCCAATTATTTGCTTTTTAATTGATGTTTTCGACAAAAACCTCATCTTCACTTTTACCATATACCTGGGTTACCCGAAGAACCTCCTCTACAGTGGTCAGTCCTTTTTTGACTTTCTCAATCCCATCCTCATAGAGTGCGGGACTTTTACTTTGCCGAAATGCCCGCCGCATATTACTGACCGACGAATCTTTATTGATCATATCTCTGAATCGCTCATCGATAATCAGCATTTCATATATACCGACTCGGCCGCTGTAGCCGGATTCACGGCATTTGTCACAGCCTTTACCATGATATAATAGCTTCGGATCGATTCCCATGCGTTCGATTGAGGCCCGCATGTTCTCGGGGATCGAATAGGATTCTTTACAATGCGAACAAATTCGTCGTACTAAGCGCTGTGCCAGGACCGCATTCAGCGAGGCTGCGATTAAATATGCATCGATCCCGATATTCACCAACCGGGTGATACTGCTGGGTGCATCATTGGTATGCAGGGTGGAAAGAACCAGGTGGCCGGTTAAAGCGGCCTGAACTGCAATCCGCGCGGTTTCGTTATCACGGATTTCACCGATCATGATGACATCGGGGTCCTGACGCAACAGACTTCGCAATGCCGCTGCGAAATCCATCCCGATCTGTTCTTTGACCTGGACCTGGTTACAGAAATCCAATTCGTATTCCACCGGATCTTCGACAGTCGAAATATTCATTTTATCGCCGTCCATCTGAGAGATGGCCGAATAGAGCGTGGTACTTTTACCCGAACCGGTCGGCCCGGTTACCAGCATAATACCATTGGGCATTTCAATTTGCTGTCGAAATAACTCCAGTGTTTTCGATTCCATCCCCAGCTTTTCAAGCCCTCGCAAAATGGATCGACTATCCAACAATCGGATCACCACCTTTTCGCCGCGATTGGTCGGCAAGGTTGAAATACGCAAATCGATCGTCCGGCCCCCCGCCAAGACCGAGACCTTTCCGTCCTGTGGCAGGCGTCGCTCGGAAATATCCAGATTCGCCATGATCTTAATACGTGAAACGATCGCCGGATGCATTTTCAGCGGGGCTTGGCGAACCTCGAACAACGCGCCGTCAATACGATACCGAATCCGTGTACACTTGTTTTTCGGTTCAATATGAATATCACTGGCTCCTTCACCGATCGCGTTACTGATCAAATAATTTACGAATTTAATAATCGGCGACCGCGCCGCCATTTCTTCAAGGTCTTCGCTGCCGTCATCCTGGTCGGCCACAATTTCGACGTTCATCATATCGCTGATGATGCCGTCGAAATCACTGTCCACTTCCTGTTCCTTAATATGTTCCCACAGCAACTCGATATTCTGCTGGGTACATACGACCACCGAGACTTTCATCTGCGAGCGTCGTCTGACGTCTTCGACCGCCAGTACATTTGGCGGTTGACTGGTGGCAAGCACCAGGTTGTCCCATTCCAGCGCTACCGGGCAGAGATAATTATCCATTAAAAAATCAATCTCAAGCCCGCTTTTATTGAGCACGCTGCGATCGACTTGCTCAATATCAAATTCTTTAAACTCGAGTCCGTAACTGTGGGCCTTGGCCGCAAGAAGATCTTTTTCCTCGATCAAGTCTGATTCGAGCAAGAACACTTCTACATCCAGTTGCGGACGAACCACCAATTCCTGACGCAAACGACAATGCGCTTCCGGTGTTAACGCCCCGATCTCAAAGAGAATATCTGCAAGATCATCTTGCGCCTCACTGCTGCCGGTCTGTTCGTTCGACGATTGTTGCGGACTATACAACGAACTCAGGCCGCGTATTTCATCCTCAGATGGCGACGGATCCGACTCATTCGACTCATCCGGTTCTTTCGAAGACTCAGTTTTGTCGACCGTCTTTGACGTTTCGCTAATATCCAACTCCTCCAGCAATTCCTCGTCTGTCAGTTGCGGTTGAGGCGGTGCGGTTTCCATGATTGTATCCGCATCAACCTCATTCCCATCGGATTCCTTTGGATCGTCGCTCCGTTGAGGACTCCAGAAGTCTTCCAGGCCGCCAGGGGGTTCTTCTCGTTTCTTTTCGAATCCAAACAAATTCATTTTCTTATTCTGTTAATTTTAAGATGGTTTGCCACTGGTCGCGCGCACCTTCCACATTGAACTGCTCAAAATTTGCAGGTTCAAGTACAACATAGTTATCTTCAATCCGGACTAATTCAAATTCCTTAATCCGATCTCCCACATAAACGACCCGATCATTAATCATACAACAGGGCTTTTCCTGCGATCCCGATCCTTGCATGATACTGAAAAGCTGCAGAGAATCGGCCAGTTTGGCCAACTGCTCCCGTCGAATCATCTCTGCGCTTGTACTGGAAACAGTGTTTTGGCTGGCAGCAATATTCATAAATGAGTCGTTACAAAACGGATTCTTGGACAATTCATTCAGTTGCACCTGAGGGACGTCGCTGAATTGATAAAACTTTTTGACGATTTTCTTAATCCCGCTGTTCATTTGCGATTTTGAGCCGGTAATCGTTGTCAGCGCATTTTCCAATCGGACTTCCTCGGGTGTTTGGGTATTGATACTTGCGGCCCCTGCTTTTTTCGGGGTACTCTTGATGATCATCAGCCACAGCAGGCCGAATCCCAGAATGAAAAAGGCGATCAACAGGTACGTACTTTTACTGGCTTGTTGACTCTTTCCGGAGACACTGTAATAATCCCCTGAGGCATCTCGATCCTGGGCAGAGGCAGCATCGGGTCCTCCCGTTGATCGGGCCGCTTGATTGTTATTCATGCTATTTTGTTCTTTCATATAGTCCAGCATCATATCACTCCATGAATGTCCTTATGGGTATCTTTCCCGGGTCTTCAGGTTTTGTCCTGGAAAAAGATACTCACAATAAAATCGGTTTCAATTTGACCTTCGGCATCGCGTGCTTTGGCCAGCTCTAATTCCCGAATTTTCATAATTCGAGGCAGCTTTTCCAGTTCGAGCATAAAGGAATAAAAGGAATTGAAATTCCCTTTGAGTACCATCTTCAACGGCTGCTCGATATAACAGGTTCCGCCATTGCTGCTGTTCGTCATCTGACTGTCCTTTCGCCCTAATGTGCGGATGGACTTGGGCTCGAGATTTTGACGCTGGGCGATCACCGTTACCTGTTCGAGCACCTTATGTATTTCACTCTCCGGCGGCAGCTTACTCTCAAAAAATTCAACCGCATTTTGGAGCTGCTCGAGTTGTTCATTGATCCCTTCGGCGGCAAAGGTTGCCTCCTCAAATTCTGCTAACTTAGCCGATTTCTCAGATAGACGGCTCATTTGCAGGGCTAAGTTTCGATTGGCCGGCTTGATCATGAACCGATACGCCACATACGTTACTGCTAAGAGCAGGACAAAGAATATGGCTTTTTTTAGGTTTTCACTCATGGTTATACCCTCTCATGCTTATTATTGGTCCGATTGGTTTTCATCTAATTCGCTGCCTATGATGACCTCGGCCTGATTGGCCGGGATTCGGCTGACAAAGGCATTATTCGTTTTGATCTGCTGAATGTCATCTTCTGTTAAAGTCGCTTCTTTGGCTAATATCGCCGTCAGCTTAAATCGACGAAACATGACTTCCTCTATCTTATGTTCTTTTGACTCCACCAGTTCGACATTTTCCAGCATCGCTGAACTGCTGAGGTGCTCGATATAGGAGGCCACTTCCAGATCACTGGGCGCGAGTCCTTCAATATCGATATACGTTTCCATCAGCTTTTCACGAGAAATGGGCTGTTGATTGGTATCATCGCTGCCTTGTTTGGCCTGCTGATACTGGGTCGTCGCACGTCGGCGTCGTACTGTATGCGCCGGTTCTTTTTGAATGAGTTCAATCTTCAAAAACGAAACACCTGTCGGCAGATTGTTTGTCATATAGGCCAACAGTACACTGCGCGGTACCGGCTCGATTAATTCAGCTGTTGTCAGCGCGGTTTTAATCATTTCCTTGCGCTGGGCCTGTAGGGCTTCATACTGCTTGATGGCCTGCTCCGCTTCAGCCATTTTTTGATTAATCATCTTTTCCTTTTGTTCGATCGAATGCTGACGAACCTTGATCGATGCAAACACGCCGGCCAGGCTGACCATAACGATCACAAAAAGAACAAGGTACAAAATATTCGTCCGCTTCGATTCGCTGCTTTGCACATAATCGTCTGGCACAAAATTTATATTCAACATGATTCGATCTCCTTTTGTTTATGGCAAACTTAATCCGAAAGCGGAAGCCCAGCTTGTCTGACATTCACGGCGGTCGATCCCACACTGCTGCGGATTTGATATCTCGACCGCTGTCAGGCAATCCCCCATTTGGGCCGGCATATCCAGCTTCGGCGCGATTTTCATATAAATTTCTCGATCCACGAGTTGTCCGCTTAAAAAGATTTGCCGTTCGATCGGGCAATTCGGGTAGAGCTGACTGAATCGGTCCTTACAGGCCGTCAATTCAAGCAGCAGTTGTTTCAGGCCGCCTTCCTGATCCAGTAACTGATTGCCGATTTTGATCGAACGGGCGAACAATAATTGTTTATGACGACAAATCACCAGATTGGTATGATTCGAATTAATATCAATCAGAATCACGACCGCAGTCAGATCGGATTCTCGTCTTCCAAAAAAACAGGCATAGGTATTCATCAATGCCATCGGCCACAGGGCAATTGTCCGAACATTGAGCCCAACCCGGTCATAAATGGCCAGATTGCGATCTACCTTACAGCGCTGGATTGCCACCGCAATCACCTGACCGGCCTCGGTCGGTAAATACTTGATCATAACATCATTGAGATCACTGGGCAGTTTATGGCGGATTTGGGCATAGAGGGCATCCTGTACCTTACGGTCTTCCAGGTTAATCTGCTGACCATCAGCAATACATTCATCGGGGACACGAAGCGTATCCAAAAAGACTTCAGCCGGGGGCATAGCGGCCACAACCTGTTTGCCGCGAAACCGACGGCTTTTCATTGATGTGCCGATCGTATCGATCATCCATTTTTGCCATTGTGCACTGCCGGATTCGATTTCCTGCGGACATACCTCGAAAGCTCCGGAAATTACCGAAATATCCCCTTTGCCACAGCGGCCAAGCTGAGCCATTTTGAGCTCGCCGCCCGACAAATCAATGCCAATGAAAAAGGGCTTCTTGTTCAAAAAACTAAGCATACCGAGCCTCTATCTTTCCTTTGACCCTTCAGCCTATCCTCCAGCGGTCTTGTTCATGTTTCATTACACCATTTATTTCAACGGGTTGCATTGCGATGCGATACCTGCTTCATCGGCCACAATGACACCGAAGTTCAGCACTGAATCGCCCTGCAATCCGCACTCCCGACGGATAGGCGGGGGCTATGTAAAATATATGAAATAAAACCAATAACGCACAACTGCTGAAGGCGCTATATTGGGAATCTGAAGCCCAAACACGTCTCCCAGGTCCCATAAAAGATGCCTTGCACAGCCGCTATGAATTGTCACGATATGATGATCATAATTTCTTCGGCTATTGCCACAAATCGTCGATATGATCGCTTGCACAAGATCAGACAAAAAAATAAAAGGAATTTAAAGATTTCATGGAAATGAATCGGCTTGTTTTATTAGCGTCTGTGTTTATCGGACACTGCGCAATGCCATTATTCGGCTTTAAGCTGTCGGGTCATCAGATCTGTGATCGCTTGTTTAAGCGGTTTGCCTTCAAAAAGAATACTGAAAACCGCTTCGGTGATAGGCATTTCGACCTGATGCTGCCGGGCCAGTTCAACGACCGAACGGCATGTGGCCACCCCTTCGACAACCGACGAGGTTGCCGCCAGGGCCTGATCAGGGCTTTGCCCCTGGCCAATGCGTTCGCCGAAACTGCGATTTCGTCCCGACGGTGAGATACAGGTCGTGACCAGATCGCCCAAGCCGGTAAGACCCGAAAATGTATGTTCGCTTGCACCCATTGCGACACCCAGACGGGTGATCTCTGCCAACCCCCTGCCTAACAGGGACGCCTTAGCATTATCGCCGATCTGCAGGCCATCGATCATGCCTCCTGCGATCGCTATTACGTTTTTCATTGCGCCGGCAAGCTCGACTCCGGTCATATCTGAATTGGTATAAACTCGAAACCACGGGCATGTCAAAAGAGTCTGCACCTCTATTGCCAAAGCATTCTGATTGGAGGCTACGGCAGCGGTGGCCGGCAATCGTCGCGCTAATTCATCGGCGATGGTCGGACCGGAAAGTACGCATAAACCGCCAATGTCTTTTTGCTGAAGTAATTCACTTAATATCTGGGTTGGCCGCAGCAGAGTCTTGTTTTCGATGCCTTTGGTTACCGAAACAATCGCTTTAAGCGACGATATAGAACCCTCCAAACGCTGCCATACGCCTCGGACATATTGACACGGGACGGCAGAGACAGCCAAGTCAATCCCTTCAAAAACCTTGGCATCATCTGGTTCAAAACTCATCGATTCGGGAATTTTGTATCCGGGCAGAAAATGCGTATTTTCCCCATTCCGCTCGATCTGACGCAGTTGCTCGCTGTCATGACCCCACATATGGACGTCAAGGCCTTTTTCGCACAGCAGCATCGCCAGAACGGTGCCCATCGCTCCGTCACCAATTATCGCGATTCGTTTAAACATGCCGGGTATTAAACACGAAATCGGGGATTTTTGCAAGCCGTGATTATTCCGAGGCAAGTATTTCAATATGTTCGGGTTTGAGGCGTTCCAGGTCGGGCAGTTGATTGGACCCGAGACGAACCTTGCTCAAAACATGGTTTTCATTGTATTGCTGATCGACAATGGTTCCGTGGGCCTTGAGAAAATGCTGTGTCCTGCCATCCGAAAGGGAGGAGCGAACATGGATACAAATCTCATTACCGTGATAGTGTTCCAGCACTCGTTGGGTGAGGGTATCCAGACCCAATCCGGTCCGGGCCGACACACAGATCGATTCGGGAATGATCGTCTGAAGGGTTTCAAGCGAGTTGATCTGACGAATCGCATCAATCTTATTGAACACATGCAGAATTGTCTTTCCATGACAACCGATCTCCTCGAGCACGCGTTTGACCGATTCGATCTGGTGCAATGCTTCAGAATTTGATGCATCAACCACATGGATCAACAAATCGGCATTGATCGCCTCTTCGAGCGTGGCTTTGAACGATGCGACCAGTTGGTGCGGCAGATTGCGAACGAAACCGACGGTGTCGCTGAGCAGCACTTGTTGTGCCCCGTTGAGTTTCCACCGGCGTGTTCGTGTATCGAGCGTTGCAAACAGGCGATCCTCGACAAGGGCATGCGCCCCGGTCAATTTATTGAGCAAGGTGCTTTTACCCGCATTGGTGTACCCGACCAGACAGATCTTAAACATTTTCTTGCGGCCGCCGATTTCACGGATTTTTCGCCGGTCAATTTTATGTAATTCCTGACGCAGTTCGGAAATGCGTTTCTGGACCAGCCGCCGGTCAATTTCAAGCTGCTGTTCCCCGGGTCCACGGGTTCCGATCCCACCGACCGCACCGGCACCCGTTGCGCCGCCTGCCCCGGCGACCGCGTCGAGGTGGGTCCACATCCGGGTCAATCGCGGATAGGTATATTCCAGTTGGGCCAGTTCGACCTGAAGCCGGGCCTGGTGAGTTTTCGCCCGGGTAGCAAAAATATCCAGAATGAGTTCGCTGCGATCGAGTACCTTGGCTTTGATGATTGATTCCAACTCGCGAATCTGATTCGGCGAAAGATCATTGTCAAAAATAACCACATCGGCTTTGAAGCGTTTGACTCGGGATGCCAGTTCGACGGCTTTACCTTTGCCAATATAGGTCGCCGGATTAATGGTGTGGATCTTTTGCTGAAATCGATCCAC
Organism: uncultured Pirellulales bacterium; assembly: GCA_964517795.1. GTDB lineage: Bacteria > Planctomycetota > Phycisphaerae > Sedimentisphaerales > Anaerobacaceae > CAZFDE01. Next base: position 27,878 of record CAZFDE010000002.1, read on the forward strand.
GATAACCGCCCCGGCACTTTGGGCCAATGCGGTCAACTCTTCGAGATTATCTTGAATGGTATCGCTGTCCTGAATCGCGCCGACCAGGACCGCTCGTTCTTTACGAACCCGTAATGTTTCTCTCAATGGTCTGTTCAAACCTCCAAAACCGTCTTTCCAAATATATACTATAACTTAAATGAAGGCCAAAATCAACTGATTTGTGCTTGAAATCGGCGTAATGTCCGATTTGGCCACCTCATAAAAGCCCGATTTTAGCATATGCACGCCATTTTTAGCTAAATAATCATATTTTTCAAAAGTTTATTCTTGAAACCTTTCAGTATTTGCCTTAAAATTCGGAGTTCTATTAATATTAATGTATGACTCTATAATCAAATTGGAAAGGATTGACGCTTAATGCTGAAAGTAAAAGTGCGAACCGGCGAATCGGTTCAACAAATGATCAAACGGTTCAAGAAGCTCTGTGAGAAAGAGGGCTTGATTCGGGATATGAAGCGAAATTCCTATTACGAGAAACCATCGGAGAAGAACCGGCGCCGGATGCGAAAGGCCAAACGCACCGCCAGCCTTTACTCCAAATTGTCCTGAGTTCAACCAATACCAAAATCAAACCGGGCGAAACAATCCTTGCCCGGTTTTCTTTATTTCAATTTATGGGTTCCTCTGTTATGAGGCCAGCTTTCAAGTATAAAATTTAAATTTTTTGTTCTTTTACAATTTAATATGACGCACCTTTCATGCAAAAGTTATTTTGCTCATTCTGTTATTCGTGCTCGCAGCACAGGTTAATGGTTCTTTGTCTAAAAACAGTTGCCATAATCTAAAAAACGTGCTCTTTCGCACAGAGGTGCCCTTATGTTTTATATCCGGTTCTCATGTGCGCCGGATATATTTCCATAAAAATTCCCCAATCATGAAAAAAACTGTAAGAAATCACGTAATCATGGACTAATATAGAGGCTGTATGGATCCATTGGAAAACAGCCAAATATTTGAACTGGTCAGAAAGGCTCAAAACGGCTGCTCGGACAGTATGGATATACTGGCCCAGCAGGCGAAGCCTGTGCTGTTCGGCTATATTTACCGAATTACGCTGAATCATAGCCTGACTGAAGATCTGCAGCAGGAAACGCTGCTGGCAATGGTCAAGTCGCTGGGCAACCTGCGAAAACCCGAGCACTTTTGGGCCTGGCTGTATCGCACAGCGCTGAGCAAGGTCCAGCATCATTACCGGCACGAGCAGCGCGAAAGAGAAAAACAGGCTATGTCAGCCATGGACAAGGACAAAATGTTGCAAAACGCCGCCCGATCACAATACGAGGGGCTCAGCCATATGATCCAAAAGGAGCTCTCGCAGGCGATTCTCGATGCCATGACAAAACTCAAGCTCAAGCATCGCAATATCCTGGTCCTTCGCTGTTACGAGCAGCGGTCCTACGCCGAGATTGCCGAAATCATGGATTGCAGTCGAACATCGGCTCAGGTTATGTTCTTTCGGGCCAAACATGCACTGAAAAGCAAACTCTCCCGAAACGGCTTTGGCAAAGGAATGCTGCTGGCGGGGATGGGTCTGTTCGGCCTGATGACCACGCCCAAAAATACCGCCGCCGTAACGGTTTCGGCTAATAGTCTCAAGGTCGGCGGCGCCGCTACCGTGATCGGTGCGGCCGGGACCAAGATCGGCGCTGCAATTGCCGCCCTGTTCGCGGCGGCGGCGATCACCGTCTATTCGGTTACCTTGAATATGAATCAATCGGCCCGGTGGCCAAGCGAGCAATTGCCCGCCCGCTCTGAGATCAAAAGCTTTCATTATGTCGAGCAGGCGTGGGACAAAAGCGGCAGCCCGAATCCGAACCTCGCCCGCGGCCGCAGTCTCAGCAAAGGTGCCTATGAACAGTGGTATTATTTCCCAGAGGAAATCGACGGGCCGGTTCTGATGATGATGCAGCGGTGGGACCCGCAGCAGAATAATAAACTCTGCGGCTGGCTGCAGAATTCAAACGGCAACTATTATTATCAAGCCGGCGAAAAGAAAATCTATCAGTACAATTACCACCTGCCGATGCGGTACCTGACAACGCGGCGGCTGCCGTCGGACCCGCCGGAATTTACGGCGTTTCTCGACGAGATCGAGGGCAAGAACCTGCATATCGATTATACACGCGACGATGAAACCGGCCTGCTGACCGGCGTGCTGGACAACCGCTTTTACAATGCACAGCATTTCAAGTCCACTTTCTCATACAACAAGGTCGATGAAAAACGCTTCGAGTCGTTCCGCTACACCTGGCCGGATGCGCCGGTGATCGATGAACGCGACGAGATACACAAACGCGGCTGGACGTTCTTCGAGATCAATGGCCGACTCAATGGCCGGCCGGTCTATGGCTCGGGCCGGATCCCGTTTATTTACGATATGGTCGCTGAACATTCGCCGTGGATGAAACTGACCGTCGGTGACAAGCTTCGAATCATTGACACCGATTTTGGCGCGTGCCTGCTGGATACGGATGATACGTTGGTGGCCGCTTATCCTCCCGGCAGTTTCTTCAAAGGCCTCTCGCAGCCGTGGATGGGAATGCATACGATCGACATGATCCGCAGGCATGCCGCTGCAGAACGCATTCGCTTTGATACAGCCAAAAGCGATCAAGGCCCGGGTGAAAAAGTAGAAATCACCCTGTTCGATTCATCCGGACAGGCCGCGATTCGTTATACCGTTGATATCGAAAAAGACCTCATCGATCAGATCGAATTCATCGGCGAGAATGAAACAATCGGCGTTCTTCAATTCGCTTATCCTCAGAACTGCGATCCCGCATCCGATAAATTCATCGCACCTTCAAAAATCAGCATACCCCAATCCAAATGTCGCGATAGTATGGGCATCTCATGGCTGCTGGAATTCGCAGAAGGATCACTTGCACAATGACCCAACATCAGGATGCATTTGGCAACCCCAAGGCGATCCGATATCCGCGTGCATTCACCCTGATCGAATTACTTGTGGTAATATCGGTGATCGCGGTACTGATGGGGATTCTGATGCCGGCACTGGTTATCTCTCGCGCCCAAAGCAAGAAGATCGCCTGCCAGAGCAATCTGCGCCAACTCGTTTTAGCCAATGCCGCTTACGCCGACAGTCATCTCGGTCACTATGTCCCCGGCACACTGGATATCTACACCGACAACACGCATCGCTGGTACGGCGTTCGCGAAAATGACAATGAACCGTTCGACACGGCCGAAGGACCACTGGCATCGTACTTGGGCGAAAGCGGCATCGCCTGCCCGACGAAAGTCAACTACGCCGACTTGCAGCCATCGGAAAAATTATACGACCGGGGCAGCGGCGGGTACGGCTACAACATGGTCTATATCGGCTCAACGGTATGGATCGACGGCTATGAGGAAGATAGCTGCAGAAAAACCGCAAAAGATACCGCCATACGAAAGCCGGCCCAAACCCTGATGTTCGCCGACACGGCCATGGCCAACGACGGCCGCTATATCGAATACTCGTTTGCCGAGCCGCGGTTTTTTGTGGTCAAAGGCGAGCCGACCGTCGAGAGCGGCTGGAATCCGGACCCCTCGATCCACTTTCGACACCGAAACCGCGCCAACATCGGCTGGGCCGACGGCCATATCAGCGATGAGCGAATCGGCGATTATGATGGATATAATGAAGACGGCACCCGCCCGGCCGACTTCGACATCGGCTGGTTCGAACCCATGAATAACACCCCATTCGACCTGAAATAAGGCCGTATTGATCGTCATATTCCAATAAAATCCAGCCGGTTTCGGATTGACCATGCCCGCCGGAAAGCGTATATTAAGCAGTTCGAAACCCAATGCTTAATCAGTAATTCGTGTTAATCCAATGAATGATTAAGAACAGAAACGAGGATTATGATGAACACAGAATGTGAATTTGTGACCAGCGTGTTTGGTTCGAACGTCTTTAACGATGCGATGATGCGTGAACGCCTGCCCAAGGACGTGTACCGCTCGCTTCAGAAAACGATTTCCGGCGACCAGCCGCTCGATCCAGCCATGGCCAACGTGATCGCCAACGCCATGAAGGACTGGGCGATCGAAAAAGGCGCCACCCACTATTGCCATTGGTTCCAGCCGATGACCGGTCTGACGGCTGAAAAGCACGATTCGTTTATCTCGCCCACACCCGACGGCAAAACGATCATGGAATTCAGCGGCAAGGAACTGTTCCAGGGCGAACCCGATGCCTCGTCGTTTCCCTCCGGCGGCCTGCGGGCGACCTTCGAGGCCCGCGGCTATACCGCATGGGACTGCACCTCGCCGGTCTTTATCAAGGAAGACGGCAAGAATGTTACCCTGTATATCCCCAGCGCGTTCTATTCCTATACCGGCCATGCGCTCGACAAAAAAACCCCCATGCTGCGGTCGATGGAAGCGCTCAACCGCCAGGCGATCCGCGTCCTGCGGGCACTGGGCAACCAGACCGCCAAACACGTCATGGCCACCCTCGGCGCCGAGCAGGAATACTTCCTGATCGATCGGGCGTTCTACGAGGACCGGCTTGATCTGGTGATGACCGGCCGCACGCTGTTCGGGGCCCCCTCGCCGCGGGGCCAGGAAATGGACGACCACTATTTCGGCACGCTGCAGGAACGCGTCGCATCGTATATGCACGATGTGAACGTCGAACTCTGGAAACTGGGTGTCTCCGCCAAGACTCAGCACAACGAAGTTGCACCGGCCCAGTACGAACTGGCTCCGATCTTCCATACCGTCAACGTCGCGACTGATCATAACCAACTGACGATGGAGACGCTGCAGAAAGTCGCCGTCCGCCACGGATTTATCTGCCTGCTGCACGAAAAACCGTTCGCGGGCGTCAACGGCTCCGGCAAACACAACAACTGGAGCCTGGTAACCGATGACGGCAACAACCTGCTCGATCCCGGCGATACGCCGCACGATAATATGGTCTTTCTGGTCTTTCTCTGCGCGGTGGTTCGCGCAACCGACAAATACGCCAAGCTGCTTCGCGCCAGTGTCGCCAATCCCGGCAACGAGCATCGCCTCGGCGCCAACGAAGCACCGCCCGCGATTGTCTCGATCTTCCTCGGCGAGCAGCTCAACGATATCTTCGAGCAATTGGCCGCTGGTGGCGCCAAGACCAGCAAAAAAGGCGGTGAGCTGAAAATGGGGATTCATACCCTGCCGCAACTGCCCAAAGACAGCACCGACCGCAACCGCACCTCGCCGTTCGCCTTCACCGGCAACAAGTTCGAGTTCCGGATGGTCGGCTCATCGCAATCGACCTCCGGCCCGACGTTCGTGCTCAACACGATCGTGGCCGATGTGCTCGAGGAGATCGCCGACGAGCTGGAAAAAGCCTCGGATGTCAAGGCCTGTGTTCAGCAGAATCTCAAGCGGATCGCGACCGACCACGCCCGGGTCATCTTCAACGGCGACAACTATACCGAGGACTGGGTCAGAGAGGCCGAGAAACGCGGCCTGCCCAATATCCCCTCGACCGTCGATTCGCTTAAGACCATCATGGACCAGCAGAACATCGAGCTGTTCGAAAAGCATAAGGTCCTGACCCAATCCGAACTGGCGGCCCGAACCGAGATCCTGCTTGAGGCTTACAGCCTGGCAATCAATATCGAGGCCAAGACCATGCTCGATATCGCCAAGCGTCAGATCATGCCCGCCGTTGCCCAATACTGCGAGGAATTGGCCAATGCCGTCGTGGCCGTCAAAAATGCCGGCGCCGATGCGGCCGTGCAAGCCGCATTATTGAACCAGGTCAATACCCTCATGAAAGGGATGCACGACAGCATCGAACCGCTGCAGCAGGCGGTTGCCCAGGCCGCGAAAATCGGCGATGCCGCCGAACAGGCCGACCATTTCAAGGCCAACGTCATCCCCGCAATGAACCAGTTGAGGAGCTATGCCGACCAGCTCGAGACGATCACCGATGCAAGACTCTGGCCCCTGCCCAGCTACGCCGAAATGCTCTTTCTCATGTGAAAATATAGAGCACCTTAAAATATGCAGTAAAACAAAAGCTCAGGGCGGCTGTTAAAGTCGCCCTGAGCTTTTTTATAACACCTTATGAATGGTCGGGGATGATTTCTTTTTCAGCCCCGTGAAAAAACGGTGTCCGGTCCATTTTTCGCTTTTGCTTTCCTCAACTTATGGATCAACCACAACACCCTTCAATACTCGACCATTGATTTGTTCGACAAACCAGCTTGTATTGCCGGTTGCTTCTACCGCAAGTTCATCACGCTTGCGTAAGGCCTTACGAAACTGACATATCTTTCTGATCTCAAAAGTTGCTATCCGTTCTTTGCCCCTGTCTTTTACCTTGGATCCTGGACGGGGTGGATGGCAATAATATTGACCTTGTCGGTGGGGTTCTGGACACGGCTGCGGTCGAGGATCGCGATCATCCGTTTTTGCGGCCCATCGGTGCCGAGGCGGACCAGGATATAGGCCGTATAGATGTCGCTGCGAACGGTCACCAGATTGCTGATCCGCGAAAACAGCACGTCCCGCTCTTCGAAATCGTTAACAATCTCATCGCCTTTACGCTGGCTTTGGCCGGGTTTGTCATCGCGGGTAATATCCGGGAAATTCTCCAGATCGGCGCCGTCATCGTAGATATTTCTTTCATCCAGTGCGCACTGCTGAAGACTATATTCCCAGTCGCCGCCGATCACAAAATTCAGCTCGCCGATACTGGTGAATCCTTTCTTCTCATAAAAATCATACTGCTCGTAAAGATCGTCAAAATCCACCGTGTCCATCAATGTATAATTACGCACCGCATTGTATCGACCATCGCACGGATCTTCATAATCGACACGGGCAGTATCGAGTTTGAGCTTATCACGATAGGTCACGATCGCCCGGGCCAGTTGCGGCGTCATGTACGGCAGTTGCGAAAGGACAAACCAGTTAGCGGTGTTGATATTGATCCGGCCGGGCACCCGATCAGGATCATTACCGGTATTGGGGCGATCGTACCCCTTACCGAACACCTGCCAATTGCCAGATTGCGTACTATTGGGATCATTGTCATACGGATGATCTTCCGGGTGAATCGCTGTCACATATTGAAAGATATTGGCAAAATAGGGATTTTGCAGGTCCAGTCGAAGCTTTCGTTCTTCCCGACGTACATATTCGGGATTGCGATCCGGGCGGTCTGTTTCCCGCAAGACCTTCCTGGCCGCTTCATTTAATTTCTGGGCGATCGAACCATCCATGTTCGTCGAATGCCCGATTGTCAAGAGCCGTGCGATATCGCCGACTGTGCGAATTCGCGATCGACTGTCTGCCGGATTTCGCGGTCGATACGGATTGGGAAGCAAAAAACTAAACATATGCTCTTTTAGCTGAATACGCCCCTCGTATGTATCCTTAAAATCGTCTTTATCAATGCGATTGCGCCGGAACAAAGTTCCTCGTTTCGAGGAATAGGTAAAACGGCGGGCTCGGGATTCCTCGGGTATTTCCATCGTCGGGATCGCAATATGCCATTCATCCGGCAAGCGTTCATAGTAAGATTTTGAGCCGGCAGGCGCCCACTCCCGTGGAATGAACTGGCGATCCACATAGATCCATTTGCCGCGTTCTCGCGGGTCTTCATCCGGATCGGCATTGGGGCTGAACACAAATCGACGCAATAACAAAATCGTATCAAATTGCCAGCCGAGATATATGGGCGGCTTGGCCTTGTTGGGATTACGCTGATTATCGATAACTGGGACTCTGCGATCTGCGGGAATCCATTCGCCGCCGAAAAAAACCAGATCGGGATCCACGCGGACACTGCTGTCAGTTTCGTCAAATTGGGTATAACCTCGGAAATAATTCCTGTTCGCTGTTCTGGAATCATTGGTAAACACAACAAAAGCGGTATTGGGATCTACGATATCTTCGGGCTCAAACGTGATCAGCCAAGTGTTATTGCGCGAATTGGGGCCAATCACGCCGAAATTGGCATCGCCCATCGGAGTATTGTAATCATACAGCAGAATCTGGTATTCCCCCAAAATGCCGTTATGATCGACTCCATATCTATTATCTGTTCCATTACTAATGCTATTGCTTATACTGTCAGGATATAACCGTATCCGCTTTTTGAATGGATTATACAATTCCAGAGCGAATCCGTTCAAGCCGGATTCCGGATACATATCAATATCGAGGCCTAACTCGGAAATAAACGGCTGAGCATCAAAGCCATACACCACATCACAATCATTGGCATCCAAGATTTTTTGAATATCATCCTCATCGATACTGCTATCGACGTATCGCATAAATCGTCTTCGAAGGTTCTCATCGAGATCGCTTTCGGGTTCAACGACATCACTTGCGCTTCGCCCTGCATCCCAATCCCAATCCAGCCAGATCCGCAGCCATGTCGGATCCATGTCTTCATCGCCGAAATCGACAACATTGACGGCTAACTGGGCGATACTGCGAATAATCTCGGCCGCTTCCTCTTTTTTTTCGATTTGGGTATGCTGATCTTTTTGGATCATCTCAAATCGTTCCAGCACAGCTTTGAACAGACGCTCGTAGAGATCGACGGCCATATCTCGGGAGTTGTCTTCATCAAATGAATCTTCATAATACGTATAACTGTCTTTATAATCCGCAATGTACTGACGATCGGAACCTTTATAGCGACGTTTTCGATACTCGGTTTCGATATTCACATTAAACATCTCGTCGCCATTGGGATCGACCAACTGGTCGGCATTATAGGCTGTGACCAGATGACGATAGGAATACCGGTTCCGATCCTCGTCTGAAATATCGTCATCCATCGGCAACAAGACCCTGGAAAACCATTTTTTATCCGTACTGTCGATCCGTTCATCGGAGCGGGGGCTTACCGGTTCATCGAGATAGCCGCCGGTAAACGCATTGGGCCATAAACCATCGCTGCCTAATTCAATTCGCGTTTTAATATTTTTGTTATTCAAAATAAAACGATTTCGCAGTTCCAGCTCATCAGCGATATCGAATGGTGTATATGGATTATTTTTAAGATGATCGAGTTCGCCGAACGACCAGGCTACATTGGCATCGTACGCGATCATTTCTTCAATCGTGTCGTAATCACTTTCGAATTTTTCACCGCAACGGATTCGCTGCAGCCGCTCGGCCGCCTCATCCAGGTCCTTTTCGGTTTCATCGCGATAGGACAATCCGAGCAGATTCACATGCCACAACTGACTGCCGTCGAGTTTGTGATCAATTCCCTTTTCATTCGGATCGCTGGGACGGGTTACATCGTTCATGTCAAATTTATAGGCAGTATTGATGTTGAGCATGGCGGCATTGTCAACAATCCGCACGGCGGCATAAATCGGCTCGCCTTCGCAACCGCTCACATGGTCGAGGATAAACCACTTGGCATCGGCCACGCCGTCACCGTCGGCATCGGCATTAGCCGCTAACTCGGTATCCAGAAGACTGCCGTTGGCATCATCCAGTTCGATCCGGGAATACTGATCCCGTTCGGATTTGCCGGACTCAATGCTGATATTGCGCGTTGCCCACTTGTCATCGGATGTGTTATTACCTTTTTTGCGTTTGAAAAATTCATTGATATCGCTGATCTGCGGCCAGAGATAGCGGCCCTCATTATTCGGATCCTCAACCGGTTCCAGCGACGCCAGCCAGCGGTTGCACGGATCGGGGTAATCGTAATACTCCTGGTTCGGTTCGCCGGGCATATCCAGCACCAGCTCATGGGATATCTGAGCAATCAGGGATTCGACGGCGTAATTCAATTGGCGATCGTCGGCAATCGAACGGGTCCCGGCATTTTCCAGCCGTGAGCCGAATAGAAACATAACTCCCACCACCGCCAGCAGCGATGTCAGCACCACGGTTAATATTAGTGCCGAACCGTCCCATTTCATCCGGTTGGGGTGCTTTTCAAAACATATTTTGACAGATTGATCCTTCGCCATATTACTCGATATCCCGCCATATAATGTAACTGAATGTTTTGCCATCCTCGAAAATCCCTTTGGAATCATAGAGGGTAAAGGTGATCTTAACCGCCAATTCCCGTTCGTTATAGCGTCTTTCGACCGTCCACTCGTTTCGATCATCCTGGGTCACAATTTCTTCACTGATCGGACGCCATTGATAAAATTTCAAATCGTCTGTATCGCGGTATTCTTGTTTTTCATATCCCACGTACTGAATCGTGAAATTATCGACGCCCCGGGCCAGATAGGTTACACTGTCGCGGCCGAAGTTTTCCGGCTGACTCGGACTAAATGGCACACGCCGCGTCCAGCTCGGCCATGCGATCGGATTTTCTCCTGTCCCCCAGGGCACATTACCCATCCACTGTGAAAAACAAAGATTATAAAATTCGTTCATATAATCTTCGTAGCCGTCATTGGTTTTAAAATTCGGGTCCTTGAAATCGTCAAAATCCTTGTATGTCAGAATCGTCTGTCGCCGGAACAAGATCTTATTTCGCCGGTCGATTGGATCGAAACTGTTCGGATCCGGATATGTCGTCTGCCCATACAGCACCCCGGCGACATGGCCGTACACCGTCTGCTTATCATCGGATCGGCTTTTTTCATATTGCCGTGTCGTCTGAAAATCACCGTTCACAAAAAAACCCAACCTGTCCGAACGAATATATTCCCCGTCTTCTTCTCCACAGTGATATCGGATTAAGAAACGCCCTTCGCGGCGCCAACTGCGAAAATCGGAATCAAATTGTTGGGTGATAACACGGAATTTCTCCAGAATCTCGGCATAGGCATTGGCCTTGCGATAGGCCTCGATGCTGTAGCGAAAAACCGCCCCGGAAACCGTCAGCATAATCACCAGTACTCCCACTGCGACGGCCAGTTCCACCAAGGTAAATGCCTTAGGGCAATATGTTTTTGTTCTTACCATTTTCGTCATCAGAATTTGATCACCTTTTGAAAAACACCGATACACGGGCTTTTGCCGATCAGACGCCGTTCGGATTCGGGCAACTGCACCGGGGGCGGTACGGCCCATATATAAGCATCATCAATATTTCTCGAAGGACCGCTTTTCTCGATATCCCAATTGGCATTGAGTTCGATGATTCGCGGATCAACTGTGCTTTTGCGAACAATTTTGTAAATACGGCCGGTGATATTATCGACGACCACCATCCCCTCGCGGACCATCTTTGAGGTGTCCGGGTCAGCCAGTTGCAGCCGTCGCGTTTGATCATCTTCAACGTATTGCGCATCCACCTCGACCGCGATCTTCACCGGCACCGGCAACCGTCGTATCTCGCTAAAATCTACATCGGCAATATACCGCGGACGCGGTGATGGGCGGCGGCAAACAAAAACTGTCGTCTGCACATAACGGTTTGGATCCGCCGACGCATTTTCTTCGATAATCGGCTTGGTCAGTCGTAATAAGGCCGACCAGCAGTACTGCTTGTGATCATTATTGTCCTCGGTCGTGGGGTAGAGAAACAGCATCGAAAAGGTGGGATCATCTTCCCAATATTTGGCATCATCATCAATAATCCCATTGGTATCGCCAAGTACCGGAAAGATATCGGGATTGTTGAAATCTGTCAGGCCGTTGGGTTCCCAATCGCCTCCTGTTTCTCTGTAATTTAATCGAGATAATTCAAACAGCCTGATATCATCCTCGTGATAAGGGTTTCCATTTTTTTCATACAACATGCCGCGTGAAAAAATTTGGATTTTCGCAAAGGCCTCATCGGCGACGACCGGGGCGATGGATTTTTCCGCCGATGTCGTGATATAGTGGATCGACACCGGAAATACCCCGGCAATAAACAGCATTGCGACGGTCAGGATCCCCAGGGAGATCAGCACCTCGGTCAGCGAAAAACCGTGTTGTCTGGGTACGTGTCTCATCTGATTATTCCAATTTGATCGTGTCTTTCTGAATAAATCGGCCGGTATAGGAGCTGACATAAAGCGTCTGTGTTTGCTGCAATTCTTCGAGATATTCGCTGTAACGCAATTGCGTATCCATGCTCATCAACCGGTCTTTTTCCACGATCATAAAACGGGTGCGGCTCTTTTCTTCGCCCAAACCCTGTTCGAGCTCGGAATAATCCTCATCCTGAAGAAACATTCCCATCGGCCGGGTTAGATGCATGATCCGTTGTTCGGTATTAAATATATCGTCCATGCTTTGCTGCGATTCGGGTTCGTTTTTATCCGCTCCGTCACGATTACGAACACGAACATTGCGGATAACCAGCTTGCCGGAAGGCGAGAACACTACCGAAAAGGTCATCGTGTCGCGTAATTCCTGCAACTCATCGACTTTGATATCACTATCAATCGCCAATTCGTTATCGCTGTTGGGATCGGTGTCGCTGTAGCTTTGGTGGATCGTCATATCCATCACCGCCATCGTCTCGGGCAATTTGATCGGCTCGGCTCCGTCGAGCGCCCGAAATCCATGTGCCAATCCGGTTTTATCGTAATCATAGACGATGAGAATCATATACTGCGGGCCATCAAGCCCTTTTTCATAGGTATGCTGGAATCGAAGCCCGACATGCCTCTGGTGCTTGAGCGCCATAGCCCGGGCCGAACACAAGGCCGCCTGCACCATCGCCTTGGTACTGCCGTAGGTCTCAAACGAATGCACGAGCTTCTTGGCCGCCGGCATCGATAACGCCATCAAGCCGGCAACAATCGCAACAACGATCGTTTGTTCGGTCAATGACAAACCAAAATGTCTTTTCCTGCGTTTCATCTCTATTCGATCTATCGATTCATAATATCATCGGATGAACCGAACACCCCGTCTGGCCCGGCCGAGATCAGCAGCGGAAACGCTCGTACGCCTTCTTCCGCGATCGGATTCGGCTCCAAGGCCTCGGGATTGACTATGTTTTCTTCTTTATTGATATAATAACTGTACCGCAGCGGCCGGCCCCACGGGTCCGAATAATACAGCAGCTTATACACTTCGTCGTCATCTTCGTATTCGATCACGATTTCACTTTGGGTACTGTCACGACAGTGCCGTATCATAGACTTATCGATCTCGCCAAGAATCTCCCGACATCGCCCAACCCGATGCAGCAAAAAATGAACCACGGCGATGGCGGCGGCATTGGGATCGTCAAAATTCGTACCGGAAATCGTCAATGGCGGTTGCGGATCGAGCGCTTCATCGAGGTGCCGTTCGATCTCATTTTTCGTCATACCGTTACAATCCAGCGGAAATTTCAGCAACCGCTGATCAAAGCCAAGGTCACAGGGATCTTCGAAACGATATCGAAAACCCGAACTCGAAAATTCCTGAATCGCCCCATTCAAGATATTCAACGTGCTGCGAGTCAGATCGATGCGACCCCGTTCTTCCACACGTGAAGCCAGTGAGACCACGATCACCACTAAAATCGCCACAATGGAGATAACCATGATCATTTCGACCAGACTTAACGCATTGTTTCGTGCTCGATACCTCATCGTATTTCGATTGTCAACACCCCCATGAATCATCAGAAATTATGAATATCGTCTCCATTACCGTAAATCCCGTCCGGTCCGGCCGAGATCAGAATATAACTGTCCGCCCGAACCGGTCGCGGAAGCGTCGTCGTTGAAACATTCAGGTCTTTGATGTCTTCATAAAATTTGTCCGCACCGGACGAACCATAATAAACATGTTCGACGTCCTTTGACATGACGGTTTGAAGATTGATCAATTGTAAATTATCGTAATAATTGTAAATATAATCCTGAAATGAAAAGCCGCCATCATAATCGATATCCATTTTCGATGGGTCTGCGCGGTAATACAATATCGGCGTACCGGCTTTTTTCGATTCTGTTTTGGCATTCGGTAATGCGCTGGTGCTTTTCAGAATGACTTTTTTAACACCAAAAACATCACAGATAACATAGCGTTGTGAATCCAGCGTTGATGTTCGTTCGCTGAATTTATCGAAAACACCATCGCTTTCACCCGGGGTGCTGCCCAGACGATATACCTCTGTCCGTGACAATTCCAGATACGGCCCTAAACGCTCATTAAGGTCTTTGGCCTGCGTATCTTGATCTGTGCCCTGATAATAAACTTCGAAACCGGTATCATCTTCTCCATCTGCCCGCCATTCGGAATTCGGATCGAATCCCAGCAAGTCCCAGCCGACCAGCGCTTCGGCCATTTTCTGAGCGCCGCAATAGTCACCCGCAGGATTAAACTCACCATCCTGGGTCAAAGTAGACGGCGGAAAATAGCCCATATCATTCTTAAAGGCACCCAACCCCAATTCAATCGTATTGAATTGGGCGCGCTGCTGCGTTTCTTTGGTAATGCGCCGCACCGTCATGATCGCAGGCACCAGAAGCGAAACCAAAATAGTGATAATGAACAATACGGTCAGCATTTCGACTAATGTAAATGCATGTTTTTGTCGTTTCACGATCCTATTCCTTTAATTGTATTCATCCAGTTCATAAAACCAGCTTTTTATCAGCCAGTCTTTGAATAATGTATCCATATCACGAACATCAATTTCACCATCGCGATTAATATCGTTTCGGTTGGTCACTGTTTGGGACTCCAATCCTTCGACGAAAATGCCGTAATCTTTGAGATCGATCACCCCGTCATCGTTCAAATCTCCATCTAATAACAAAGGTGTTTGAAAATTGGGCTGTCCGCATTGGGCCGCATCGGTCGTATTCAGCCAATGGTCCGCCAGTTTATTAAGATCGAACACGTCGACCTCACTATCTTCGTACAAATCATACCGATAGGCCGCATCAGGTGTCAGCCAGTGTTGGGCCAGCAGCGCAAAGTCATCGAAATCCACATCGCAGTCATGGTCGATATCCTCACGCAGATACCCCATGCCATCACAATATAAATTGAATTTCACGAAATCCCAATACACCCGATACTCGACAAAATCGGGTGATTCTTCATCAATATCGGATACCATTGCCAGCGAAAGCGTATGCATGTTCCCGTCGTTGACATCCAACAGCACCTGCATATCCCGAAGTTCATCGTTTGCATCAGGGGTAAATTCGTCCGAATTCCAAATCACCTGATCATCCAGCAACACCAATGCCGTCCGTACATCGGCATTCCAACCACCAAACGAAGACACCAACCGAACATCAAATGTCAGTTCCTGAACTTCATCCATAAGAACATCCTGAGAAACAAATGCCATTTCGCCGGCCCCACAAGCAGCAAACAGATCCGAATACAACAACAATGAATGATCGCCGCAGGTTGACCAGCCGTCCGTTACCTTCGACCCGAAATTTTCGGTATCCGGCAAATTCACATCCCACCAGTAACGCGGCGCAAACGTTGATATGTCACTGATCGCCCCGTCGCGCTCGAAACTACCGTTGCGGATTAACGATGGCGATGTATATACCGTCGGTTCTTCCGGCAATGTGATTTCAATGACCTTAAACGTCAAGATGTCAGAATGAGACGCATATTTCCAGGTATTGCCGCCGCTGACATAGATATTGTTTTGTGCATCCAACCCGATCCCACCGATGGTTTCCTCAACATTCGGGTCCCCATAAGAGAGCCACCATAGGGGGATATTACTGTCAGGGCTGTACTTTAATATCAAAAAATCTCCGATGTTCTGGTTATCATTATACCCCGTCGATCCGCCGACATACACATAACCGTCCTGACCAATATCGACCGAGGTGCCGTAGTCCCAGTAGATATCCGCTCCGTCACAGGCATCGTAAATCGAACCCCACACCAGCACATTGCTGTCGGATGCATATTTCAACACTACACAGGCCAATTCCGAATCCACCACTTTTCGGCCGGTCAAATAGATATCGTCATGGCTGTCGATCGCCATCGCTTCGATGCGGCCATCCACTCCATTGTCATAAATGCTATACCACTGGGGAATGTTGCTGTCAGGCGCATATTGAACCAGGCACCCTGCGATACTGCCGTTCATCTTAAAATCACCGGCGACATAGATATGACCGGTGCTGTCTATAGCGATATCTCTAACCTCATTCGCCCAATCAGCCGTATAACCCGGTGGATTGAACGACGACGCCCATTGCCAAGTACCATTCGAATCATATTTCACGGTTACATAACAATGACTATCGAGATTCTCTCCGGACACATACACATTGCCATTTTTATCAGCCGTTATCAATCTTGGCCGATCATTATCGCCGCTGTCATACTGAGTCGCCCAAACTGCAATATTGCTGTCGGGTGTGTACTTGACAATGACATAATTGCTGTCAGGGCTGCCATAGGTATAACCAGTCACAAAGATGTTATCCTGATCGTCGATAACCATATCTTCCGGCCCAATCGGAGCCGGCATATTCGGACTATTGCCAATCCATTCGATTGTGCCTATGGGAGAATATTTTATCAGAACTAAACCGTTTCCTTCATCTCCGGCAACATACACATTCCCCTGTGAGTCGACATCGAGAGCCGCTGGAATATCAAAGGCGTTGGACGGCGTTTCATAGAAATCCGCCCATTGCTCAATGCCGTTTGAATCATACTTGATCGTTGTATAGCCGTATCCTAAAACCGGATCCCGATCTAAAAGGGTAATATAAGTGGTTCCGCTTTCGTCCACAGCCATATCGGTGAAAATTTCAGTATCGTTCGCATCGCCATAATGCTGATACCAGTCCACCGACACCTCCGCCCGCACGGACGAAACCATCATCACCAGGATCACTACCAAACTCACTTTCATACATACGCTCATCATTTCTCCCGAAATTTTCTCTTCACCTCCATATTCAGTTCATGAGACATGTCATACCCTTCTCGCAGGTTATAAGTATCAATATATCATCGATTCAGCGCAATCGATATCACTCGCTAAAGTTATAAACATCATCCGCCGATCCGTATTCGCCGTCAAATCCGGCCGAAACCAGCAAATAGGAATCGTGGCGATAGGAACGGTAAGCGGTTGTCATATTTCGATTGAAAATACGGTCATAAAAGTTTTCACCGACGTCTGTATCCTCATCGTCCAGGGTTTTGCCCGATTCCGCATCCATCGGGTGCTTGAAACCCGTATTGCCCGGTATGCCAAGCGCAATCAGCTCCTGGTTGTCCCAATAATCGTAGAAATTGCCTTTCTTATCTGACCTGGTCGGCAATTCGCCGGTATTAGTCAATCCT
The DNA here is from genome assembly GCA_964517795.1 of uncultured Pirellulales bacterium. Taxonomy (GTDB): domain Bacteria; phylum Planctomycetota; class Phycisphaerae; order Sedimentisphaerales; family Anaerobacaceae; genus CAZFDE01. The sequence continues at coordinate 45,089 of CAZFDE010000002.1, forward strand.
TGAATCCGAGCATCAGGGGTCGTATAGTGATTCTTGCCGGTCGCATCCGCTCTATAATACAAGACCGGCATCCCAATCTTTTTACCGGCAATCGGATCATTCATTATGGCTGACTGGGCACGAAAACGTGAATATTCATCGGCCAAAACAAATAAGTGTGTAACGTCTTCACCGGCCATGTTTATATTGTTACCATAATAATGACCCATACGCCGTGCGTTCGCCTGATCGATTGGTAACAGAGGCCCGCCCGCTAAACGAGAATCGACATTCTCTTGATAGGCTGAAGGGTTAGGTTGATCATATTCGGGATAAATATAATCTCCCGAATCCGGCTCTCTGCCATCCTCATCGACATACTTAAATTGTGAATCTGGATTAAAACCCAGCAAGTCTTGGCCCATCAAGGCCTCGGCCAGCTTCATGGCCCCGCAATAATCTCGGCCATCTTCGTCGCTGTCCCCGTCTCTGGCCCCGGAAGGCGGCAGGCCGTCAAATTCGTTACTGAATAATTCCAGCGCCACGTCGATACTGTGGAACTGCGCTTTCTGATTGACTTTCGTGGCAAACCGCTTGACCTTAGTGAGCGCCGGAACGAGAATACTGATCAAAATAACAATGATGCTCATGATCGTCAGCAACTCGACAATGGTAAACGCCCTGCGTCGCCGGGATGTGTGATTTATCGTGTTCACCGTGTTCTCCTTTATTTGTTTAACGATTCTGACTATTTCTTGATTTTTCCAATTAAACGCCTGACAAACCGCTGATGATCTGGATCATCGGCAGGAAAATCGCCAATACGATCATGGCCACAATGCCGCCGAGCACGATGATCATAATCGGCTCCAGCATCGACATCAGCCCGGCCACCAGCACATCGACCTGTTCGTCATAATTATCCGCAACTTTGAGCAGCATTTTATCCAGATCACCGGTTTCCTCACCGACCGCCACCATGTTCGAAACGATCAGGTCCACCGTCTTGGATTGTTTAAGCGGACTGGCAAAGGAATCACCCTGACGGATCGAATTGTGCACATTACCAAGCATATTCGCATAGACCTCGTTTCCCGATGTTTCCCGGGTAATATTGATCGCATCCAGAATCGGCACACCGGCACTGATCAAGGTCCCGAGCGTTCGGGTCCATCGCGTCACAGCAATTTTACTGCTCAATGGCCCAATGACGGGCAAATGCAGCTTGACCGTATCCAGCACCAACCGGCCGGGCCTGAATTGGCGGACGAGTTTCAAGATAAATATAATCCCAAATGGGACACCGATCAAAATCAACCACCCCCATTGCAGCGCGATCCAATTACTAATGTCCAAAACGGTTTGAGTGACCTTATTCATTTCTTCGCCTTCCAGCATTTCAGTGAGCACACTTTCGAACTGGGGAATAACAAAGGTCATCAGCCCCAAAAGGATCGCAAAAGCGGCAACAAGAACCACAATCGGATAGATCATCGCACTTTTGACGCGGGCTTTAAGTTTCTGGGCTTTCTCCATAAAATCTGCGATACGTGAAAGAATCAAATCCAACACACCGCCCGTTTCGCCGGCAGCCACCATGTTGACAAACAGCCGGTCAAAACACCGCGGAAATCGGGCCATGGCTTCCGAAAGTGTGGAGCCGCCTTCGATATCTTCTGCCACATACCCCAACACTTTTTTAAATGTGCCGGATTTCTGTTGTTCTTCCAGAATACGCAGTGAACGCAGGATCGGCAGGCCGGCATCCTGCAGTGTGGAAAGTTGGCGTGCAAACTGTGTTAAAACTTTCGTCTTGACCTTTCCACCGGCACCCCGACGAGGTTTGGGTTTAGCCGCGGCACGCACGGCCGTTTTCTTGGCCGCACTGCGCGAGGCGACTTTCGTCGGGAAATAACCCATATTGCGTATCTTACTGATCGCTTCCTTTTCGCTCAGGGCCTCAATTTCATCTTTAATCCCGACACCCTGCGAATCTAATGCTTCATATTGAAAAATAGGCATTGTTATATACCTCCAACTGAATTATTCACCTTCTGATATCGTTTCTTTAATGACTTCATCCACCGTGGTGATGCCTTTGAAGATTGCGTCCATTCCGTTCTCTCGCAATAATTTCATGCCGCCTTTTTGGGCGGCCTGACGCAGGACGCCTGTGGACGCCTGATTCATAATCAATTCGCGTATCTCGTCGGTAAAGACCATGATCTCAAACAGACCCAATCGCCCGCGATAGCCTGTATTGTTACATCGCGAGCATCCTTTGCCGTAATAAAACTGTTTACCTTCGACATCCTCTGGTGTTAATTCGAGCTCCATTAATTGTTCTTCCGTGGGATCATAGGGTCTTCGACAATTTTCACATATTTTTCGGACAAGGCGTTGAGCCACAATGCCCTCAATTGTTGCCGTAATCAAAAACGGCTCCACACCTAAATCCAACAGTCGGGCAACCGAACTGGGGGCGTCGTTGGTGTGAAGCGTTGTAAAAACAAGGTGGCCGGTTAATGAGGCCTGAGCCGATATTTGAGCCGTTTCAAGGTCACGTACCTCTCCGACCATCACAATATCAGGGTCCTGACGTAAAATCGACCGCAGACACCGTGCAAATGTCAGACCGATATCGGTTTTCATTTGGACCTGATGAATCCCTTCGATATCGTATTCAATCGGGTCTTCTGTTGTGATGATTTTTGTTTCGATATCGTTCAATATCGTTAATGCCGAGTACAATGTCGTTGTTTTACCTGATCCGGTCGGGCCGGTCACGATGATAATTCCATTGGGCTTCTTGATCAATTTGTGAAATGTTTTCAGATCGTAGGATGAAAAGCCAAGTTTATTGACATCGAGACTGACCTGGCTTCGGTCCAGCACACGCAACACAACGCTTTCGCCAAACATCGTGGGTAAAATGCTGACACGCAGGTCCACGGGATTACCATGGACCGTCAGTGAAATTCGACCATCCTGCGGCAAGCGCCGCTCAGCAATATCAAGATTCGCCATGACTTTAATTCGGGAACTCAGCGCGGTTGCAATATGCCGCGGCGGCGGCGTCATTTCGTAAAGTACCCCGTCAATTCGATATCGCATCTTATATTCATTTTCAAATGGTTCGAAGTGAACATCGGACGCCTTATCGCGAATGGCCTGCAGCAACACCAAATTTAACAATCGAATTACGTTATTCGATTCTGAAAGCTCTTTGATATCATCCAGGTCGATACTTTGGTCACGTCCTTCAAACGTGGCCAAAAAACTGTCCTTTTGGATCTCTCCGATTAATTGGCTGAATGTCTCATTTTCATCATCCTGGCCGTAAAACTTATTTAACATTGCCTCCAAGGTGTCCTTATCGGCGTATTTTGCATTAATTTTATATCCGGTCAAAACGGTTAAGTTATCGGTGTCTCGAAAATTGTCCGGGCTGTCTAATGCAACAGTTAGTTCATTAGCGTCTTTATCGTAGGCCAATGGTATCATTTTGTAGGTATTTGCCATTTGGGCCGGAACCTTCTCAATGATCTCCGACGTAATGTCAAAATCGCTGAGGTTGACATATTGCATACCTAATTGAGCGGCTCGAGCAATCTCAAGTTGACGATCGGTAACCATATCCTGCTGTTGTAATATTTCACCGATCTTCTTTTTACCTTTTTGTTTTTTTTGTTCAAGTAAGGCTTTGTGAACTTGGTCACGCGTCAGCAGACCCATTTTGATCAGGATGCGACCAATTGTTCGACCTTTTAGTTGCTCTATGGGAGGCATACGAGGAATTTCATTTTGAGCCATAATTAACCTCACAAACTCATTATTTGAACTTTGTCTATTTCCATCGCAAAAACATTATATCACATTAAAACCTTTTTTTCAAAACAATTATATTTTAGACATGTGGTTTACAGGACTTTTTCTTGTTTTACATAACTTCTTTTTAAATAATGACTTGGTTATTTTTGATGGTGAAAAATTAGGAAGTAAACTTAGATAAATATAATTTCTACTTAGATGTCATATTCTTTTATTACGATCTTAAAATTTCACCTAATTCATCAAGATCACCCTTGCCCTTTTTACCTTCCTCACCTCTCAACTTCGCTATTTTACCCTGCGCTTTTTCAAGCATCGCACCGGGTTGTCTGGCTTTTTCCAACATCTCGTCCAGGGTGATTTTTTTGTGCTCATAGAGTTCCCATAGATGATCGTCCAGTAATTGCATCCCCAACTTCTTTCCGGTTTGAATACTGGAATCAATTCGATAAGTCTTATTTTCACGGATTAAGTTGGCAATGGCCGGAGTAACCACCATAAACTCATAGGCCGCCACTCGCCCCTTTCCCGTAGCCAGCGGGCAGAGGGCCTGACTCAAGACCGCCATTAAATTGGAGGAAAGCTGAGTACGGATCTGCTCTTGCTGGTTTGGTGGAAACACATCGATGATACGGGTAATCGTCCCCGAGGCACTGGTTGTATGCAGCGTGCTGAAGACAAGGTGCCCGGTTTCCGCCGCTCGAACTGCCGCCTCGATGGTTTCGAGGTCTCGTAATTCGCCAACCAGGATCACATCCGGGTCCTGACGCAACACGCGACGCAGTGCTTCGGCAAAGCTCGGTACATCCACGCCGACTTCGCGCTGATTGATCACCGATTTTTTATGCGGATGATAATATTCGATCGGATCTTCGACGGTCACAATATGACGGTCGAACATTTCATTAATATAATTGATCATACACGCCAGCGTTGTTGTTTTGCCGGAACCGGTCGGGCCGGTGACCAGAAACATACCGCGCGGCCTTCGGCACAGCGCCTCACATATCTTGGGCAGACCAATCTCGTCAAAACTCATAATCTTCGTCGGAATCTGCCGAAGCACCAGGGATACATGACCGCGCTGTTTGAAAATCGCGACACGAAATCGTGCTTTATCACCGAACGCAAAACCATAGTCTGTTCCCCCCTCTTCCTGCAATTCCTGTTGGTTGCGCTCAGGCGTAATACTTTTCATCAATTCTACCGTGTCATCCGGCGTAAGAACTTTTGTTTCCAGGGGGCGCAATCGACCATCGATACGGAAAACCGGCGGGCGATTGGTAACCAAGTGAATATCCGATGCCCCCTGCGTAACACAGGCCTGAAGCAAACGATCCATATTTACTGTTGCCATAGAATTTCCTTTTGCTTTATTCGTCCATTACCATACCCTCGGTCTGGGTAATTCGTACCACTTCCTCAGGTGTTGTAATCCCATTAAATATTTTTAGGATGCCGTCTTTCATCAACGTACGCATTCCGCCGGCCCGGGCGGCTTTGCGTAATTCCGATGTGGGCGCCTTGGAGAAGGCAAGTTCGCGAATTTCGTTATTAAGCTCAAACATCTCAAAAATACCGCGTCGCCCTCGGTAGCCGGTATCCTGGCACGCAGGGCAGCCTTTCCCTTTATAAATCTGATGATTTTTCAGGTCCTCTGATGAAATATTCAGTGCCTTCAGCAATTCAGGATCGGGATTTTCATCGACAACCTTACATTTTTTACAAATCACTCGAATCAATCGCTGCGCCATAATTGCCTGAATAGAGCTGGCGACCAAAAACGGTTTGACGCCCATATCAATCAAACGGGTGATCGCACTGGGAGCGTCGTTGGTATGCAGGGTACTGAACACCAAATGCCCCGTCAGCGCCGCCTGAATGGCGATATCCGCTACAACTCCATCTCGAATTTCGCCGACCAGAATAATATTCGGTGCTTGTCGCAGCATCGCCCGGAGAATCTTATCAAAGCTCAATCCGATCTCATCGCGCACCTGGCATTGGTTCATCCCTTCGAAATTGTATTCGACAGGATCCTCGGCCGTGATAATCTTGCGATCCGGGGTGTTCAACTCCTGCAATGCAGCATAAAGGGTCGTTGTTTTACCCGAACCGGTCGGGCCGGTCACCAGGAAAATACCATTGGGACGCTTGATAATCTTTTGGAATCGAGCATAGTCATCTTTCTCGAATCCCAGTGCCTGAATCCCGATATTAACCGCATCCGGCCTCAGGATACGCAGCACAATACTGGGTCCGTGGTTGCCGGGGATTGAAGATACACGAAAATCAATGTCACTGCCGTCAATCTGTTTTTTGATACGTCCGTCCAGCGGCAGCCTTTTCTCCGCAATATCCATTCCCGACATAATCTTAAAACGGGTAACAACCGGTGCCTGCATGTTTTTGGGCAAACTGTCGCGTTCCATACACACCCCGTCCACCCGATATCGAACGCGAACGCGTTCGGCCATCGGCTCGATGTGGATATCACTCGCACGCATATGGTAGGCATTATCGATAATCAGGTTCACCAGTCGGATCACCGGTCCTTCATCGTCTTCTCCGGCGGTTGCGGCACTGCGGGCGGCCGCCTGTAAATCGTGTCCGGCTTCCGCCAATTCGGCAGCCGTCGCATCAATACTGTATTTCAGGCGGTCATCTTCCTCCGATTTTGTCTCCGCCATCACATCTTCGATGGTCGATTCGATCTGGCTCAGTGGGGCGATCAAACAATCCAGTTCGCAGTTCAGGCGGAGCCGAATCATATCCATTGCATCCAGATCCGTGGGATCGCTGACCACAAGCTGAAGTCTGCCGTTTGTCTGGCTCAGAGGAAGGATTTTATGCCGTTTGATCAAATCCTCCGGGATCATCTCACGGGGATTGTCGGGCAAGCTAACCTTGTTCAGATTAACGTACTTGATGCCGAACTGTTTGGCAATCGCTTTGGTGAGGGTTTCATCGTCAACCAATCCCTTTTCAAGCAGCACCTGCCCAAGGCGTTTATGCCCAGTCTTCGACTCTTTGATCGCCTCGAGCAGCGGTTCTTTCTGCACAATCCCTGCTTTATAAAGGATTTCACCTAAGCGTCTTTTCTTTTTACCCATAAGAGCCCCAAAAATGAAAATACAACCATCCTTATTATATCATTTCGGTTGCTCGAAGTCAATGATAGAGTTGCTTTCGCAGCAGATTTAAGGCCGTAAGGGCCGTTCGCTGGCGTACAATGGCTCTTTGATATGGGAAATGTTGCTCATAAACCTCACTGCCATTTGGTCCGTCCAGCGCGATATATACCAACCCGACCGGCTTTTTGGGGGTTCCACCGTCGGGGCCGGCAATGCCTGTAACCGCAATCGCCCAGTCGGCTCCGGATCGCTGTCTGGCACCTTCAGCCATTGCCTTTGCGATTTGCTTTGAAACCGCGCCATGCGCTTGCAGCAGCTCTTGGGGCACATTCAATTCGCGGGTCTTGGCCTGATCGCTGTATGTAATCCATCCCCCGCTGAAGTAGCGGCTCGAGCCAGGCACATCTGTGACCATTTTGCCGATTAAACCGCCTGTGCAGGATTCAGCCACACAAAGGAACTGCCCTTTTTCAACAAGCATTTGCCCGACAATCTGCGGCAATGTCTGGCCGTCACACCCGAAAACCAATTCACCCAGTATCCCACGCAGTTTTTGTTCATCTTCGCTTATCTGTGCCTGGACAGCCGCTTCGTCCTTGCCGCGACCAATAATGTGTAACGTAATTACACCCGCACCGGCCGTGATATTGACCAATGGATTACGATCGCGCCGCATCATATCCCCGATCATCTCAGCGATATTCGATTCTCCGGTCCCGAAACAATGCAATCGGCGAATCAAAACATGCTGTCCGTCCGCGTACCTGGCGATTTGAGGTAAAACGAACGATTCGACCATCGACTGCATTTCCGACGGCACACCGGGCAGTGCAAAAATAAGTGCCTGCGCCTGCCGAACATAAATTCCCGGCGCGGTCCCATTGGGATTATCGATCGCCTGTGCACCTTTTGGGATGAAGGCCTGGCATACATTAAGCTGCGGCATTGGTTTGTTTCGTTTCTCAAAAAATTCCGTGAGGCGCATCAATTGCGCATCGTTCTGCACCAAATCAACCTTGAGAAATTCCGCCATTGCCTCACGGGTCAGGTCATCATCGGTCGGCCCCAATCCTCCAGTCAATACGATGATCTCGGCTTCGCCCAAAGCGAAATCCAATCCCTTGACAATCGTCCCCTGCTCATCCGGCAAAATCGAACTGCCTGCGATTTCAATTCCGTGATTGAAAAACTGCTGCGAGAGATATTGCAGGTTCGTATTGAGTGTTCGCCCGTTGAGCAGTTCGTTACCGATACAAATGACATATGCTTTTTTCATGATCCGATCTCGATCAATGCTTTGATCACACCATCGCTGTAATGTGCAACCCGATCAAAGGCTTCTTTTGTTTGTTCAAGTCGATAGCGATGCGTAATCATAAATTCCGGGTCGATCCGGCCCGTGCGGACCAGTTCAATCGTCGCCCCGGTGCTTTTGTTCTGCCGACGGACATTATAGATCGTGATCTCATGTCGCCGGAACGAATGAATATCGAGACTGATGGTTTCTGTTCGCGGAATCCCGATCAGCATGAGCCTGCCGCCGGGCTTAAGCAGCTTAATCGCCTGATCGATCGTTTCCTGCTGACCGGCACATTCGAATACCGCATCAACGCCTTTCGGCTCCTGCTTAAGAATAACCTCTACAATATCTTCCCGATCCGGGTTCCCTGCCCAACCCGCGCCGGCGTTTTTCGCGGTGTTGACCCGCCCATCAATCTTATCAGTGACATAATTTTTCTCGATCCCCTCGGCCTGTGCACAAATCAGGCAACTCAAGCCGATCGGTCCGGCCCCGAGGATCGCTGATGTTTGGGCTTTGCCTTCGGCCAATCTGGCTGCATATAAACCGATTGCCAACGGCTCACACAATACGCCCAGACCCGGATCAAAATTTGCCGGAACAACAAAGCAGCTTTGCTGCGGCATCACGATATATTCACACAAACAGCCCGCAACCTGGCCGGGACAACCGAGGAATTTCAGGTTACGACAAGTATTCTCCCGCCCCGCCAGGCATTGATCGCATTGGCCGCAGAAGATCGCCGGATCGACCACGACCCTGTCACCGGCTTTGACCGTCGTGACTGCGTTGCCAACCTCCACGGCCGTGCAGACACATTCGTGCCCGACGATAAACGGAAAATCCACAATCTGATCGCCGATACGCCCGGTCTCGTAATAATGCACATCCGAGCCGCACACACCGACAACATCGACTTTCAAGAGAACATCATGTTCCGATTGGAGTTCCGGGACGGGTACATCCGCCAACTCCATCCGTCCGATATTGGTTAATCGCATCGCTTTCATCATTAACCCCTTACCCATCAGACATTAAACCGAAAACTGATCACATCGCCGTCCTGAACGACATATTCCTTTCCTTCCAGCCGTACCTTGCCCGCCGCCTTGAGAGCTTTTTCGTCCCCCGCTTCTTTAAGCTCATCATAATGCATCGTCTCGGCCCGGATAAACCCGCGTTTGATATCGCTGTGCACCTTGCCGGCCGCATCGAGAGCGATCGTGCCGGCTTTGATCGGCCACGCCCGCACCTCATCCGAGCCGACCGTCAGAAAACTGATTAATCCCAAGGCCTTATAACAGGCATTTACAAATTTACTGACTGCCGATTTATCGATCCCCAGATCAGCCATGAATTCCGCCTTGCTCTCGGCATCGAGTGTCGCCAATTCATGCTCGAGCTTCGCACAGAATCCGATCACCGGAATCGATTCATCTTTTATATTAATCTCAACCGGTTTGCCGATCTTCGTTTCATCGATATTGACCACAACCACCATCGGCTTGAGTGTCAAGAATCCGAGCGATTTGATGAGTTCCAATTCCTGCTCATTTTCAACCGCACTGCTGATCGGTTTTTCCGATTCGATGGCGGCCTGAAGTTTTTTCTGAAGTTCCAATTCGGCCCGGTCCTTTGCCTGTGTCTTCGTCGGCCGGTTGACCTGTTTCTCGAGCCGCTCGATTCGCGTGGTTACCAATTCCAGATCTGAAAGCAGCAGTTCCGTTCGCAATTCCTCCAGATCCGCTACCGCATCGACACGGTTCTTATAGGCCGGGGCTTGTGGATTCTCGAACGCCCGCACGACCAGCACGATCAATTCGACCGTTCGGATCTGTCCGATCAGCCGTCGGGCGGCCGCTCGGCCGTGATCGTCAGAGAAATTAAAACCCGGCACATCCAGGCAATCGATCGTCGCATGCACCGTCTTTTTCGGCTTGTAGAGTTCTGTCAGCCAATCGAGTCGTTCATCCGGCACCGGCACAATTGCCTCCTCGATATGCGTCGAGCCCATCGGCGAAACGTCCTTACCGCTGATCGCCGCCAGAATCGTACTCTTGCCCGATTGCATCAATCCCAGTAATGCGGTTTTCACGATGCGTACTCCTTATAGATCGTCTTGCCATGGCTGTCGTAAGCGACGATGACCGGGAAATCCGCAAATTCCATCTGTCGGATCGCCTCGGTGCCGAGGTCCGCGTATGCGATCACCTCGCTGCCGGTGATATGCTTGCTCAGCAGTGCCCCCGCACCGCCGACCGCCGAAAAATGTACGGCCTTGAATTTCTGCAGCGCTTCGCGCACCTGCGGGCCGCGGTAGCCCTTGCCGATCGACGCTTTCAAACCATGCTCATACAGAATGGGGCTGAAGGCATCCATTCGTGACGAGGTCGTCGGCCCCGCTGAGCCAATCGGTTTGCCCTCCGGCGCCGGGGTCGGGCCAACATAATAAATTACCGCCCCTGCCAGATTCAGCGGCAGCGGCTGGCCGCTTGCAATCGCCTCACAGAGCCGCTTGTGGGCCATATCGCGCCCGCTATAGACCACCCCGCTCAGCAGCACTTCATCGCCCGCCTTCAACCCGAGAACCACCTCATCATCCAATGGCGTCTTAATCCTGATCATTCTTATTTGTACCTTTTCAAATTATGTGATTCACTTCAAAGTGATGATATTACATCAAATTGGCTTTCATGAGAATGAGAAAATGGGCATAATTGCATCATGTGTCATTTTTTCAGATTAATCCTGAATTCGATAAACAACATGAGCTAAACGATAACAGACATATACAATTTGTTCGCTTATACAGTGCCGAATTCCTCATCTTGATCAGATTTAAGAACTGTTTAAGACAGGGTTTTGGGTTTGATGTTGTATTTTTTGATCTTATAACCGATGATACGTTCGGTCAGACCAAGTTCCTTGGCCGCCCGGCGCTGTTGGCCGCCGCATTTTTTCAGCGCATCGACAATCAGTTCCCTTTCGGTATTTTCGATGATTTCGGTAAACGTTCGGCCAGTGACCGGGGCATCGGTCTTGCGCGCCATCTGCAGTGACGGCGGCAGATGTTCGGAACGAATCACACTGCCGTCTGCAACCAACACCGCCCGCTCGATACAGTTTTCCAATTCGCGAACATTGCCCGGCCAGTGATAACTGGTCAGCATTTCAATCGCCGGCGTCGAGATCCGCTCGATCTTTTTCTTGTTTTCCCTGGCATAGCCCTCCAGAAAATGGTCCGCCAGCAGCATAATATCGTCTTTGCGGTCCCGCAGCGGCGGCAAATAGATCGGAAACACATTGATGCGGTAATACAGATCCTCACGAAACAGCCCCTGCTGGATCTGCTCTTCGAGGTTCTTGTGGGTAGCGACAATGATGCGGACATTCGCCTTGATCGTTTCAGTACCGCCCAGACGCTCAAATTCCTTGAACTGGATCACGCGCAGCAGCTTGACCTGCAGATCGAGCGAGAAATCCCCGATCTCATCGAGAAAAATCGTCCCGCCGTGCGCGCGTTCGAATCGACCGATCTTGCGATCGACCGCACCGGTAAAGGATCCTTTTTCATGACCGAAAAGCTCACTCTCCAACAGCGTATCGGGCAGTGCGGTACAATTGACCTTTACGAACGGTTTTTGCGAACGATAACTGTTGTAATGCACCGCATGGGCAACCAGGTCTTTTCCAGTACCGCTTTCACCGTTGATCAACACGGTGGCATTGCTGTCGGCAACCTGTTCGATCAGCCGATAGACCTCGCGCATTGCGTTGCTAGTGCCGATCATATTATGGATGTTGAATTTCGAACGAAGCTCCTGCTGCAGGCGAATGTTTTCTTCGCGAATCTCTCGCCGTTCGATTTCAAAAATATTATGCAGCTTGACCGCCTGGGCCACCATCGTCGCGATGATATTAAGCAGCTTAACATTGCGGTCGAAATCATCATCGGCCTGCACTTTACGGTCCACACTCAAGGCACCGATGGTCTTGCCCTCGAGCTTGACCGGTACACAGAAAAACGCAATGTGATCGCCGGTAGCATCGCGACGGGATTGGGTCTTATCGAGAAATCGCGAATCTTCGCTGATATCCGGAACGACAATTTCTTTGCCGGTCTGAACGACCGTACCGGTCACTCCCTCGCCGACCTTGTAGGTTGCCTGCTGCTGAGACTGCTCATCGATCCCGTGGGCAACGCGAATATTGAGTGTTTCGCCATCGGACTCCAGCAGCGCGATCGTTCCCCGCTGGAGTTTTAGATGCGTATCCAGCGATTTCAGGATCGCTTTCAAGCTGGTATCCAGATCCAGAGACTCGGCCAGGGCTTTGGCGATATCTGCTAAAAGTTCAAAATCTTTTTCGTAACGATTCTGCATCAGTTTTGTCCTTCCAAATTACCCCTTCGACATAATTGTAGATTATAACAAGTAATTACACAAGAATGTTTTCGAGAAAATCAGGAAATTTGAACATAATCCGGCAATCCCTGTATGCAGATATCTCGCTGTGTGAGGCCCTTATGCGATAGATCGATCTTGATCAATGGAATTTCTTTGATTGAATCGATGACCTTGTCGGCCCATTCGATCACCACAACACTGTCTGGGCGGCAGTAATCGTCGAAACCGAGCATGTCAAATTCCTCGGCCCGTTCGATCCGGTAGGCATCGATATGATAAACATAACATCTTCCCTGGTATTCGTTTACGATCACAAAGGTCGGGCTGTTGACCCGGTCCGGATCTTCTGCATCAAGGCCTTTGGCCAGGCCCTTGATCAAATGCGTTTTGCCACTTCCCAATGTCCCGATCAGCGCAATAATCTCACCGCCGCGAAGTTGGCGGCCTAACTGTTCGCCAAGATCGATCGTCTCAGTCGCCGAATTGCTTAAAATAATAATTGATTGACCTGGTTCACTCATTGTTAAACTCAAATGATCAAACCCGGCCGCCTGTAGAAGTTTGGTTTCGCCGGATTCCGATTTTATCAAAATGTCCTTATTTTCCGTAATGGTACCAATACAAGTAATCGGTGGTGTATCCCGCCAGGTTTCCAGCAGCTTTTGGCAATCGCTTTGTGAGAGCGTGAATAATAATTCAAAATCCTCTCCATCGTTCAGCGCACCAGCCAAAGGATCATTTGATTTTGCGGCCGCATCTGAGAGCGGGATTTTTCCCGCTTCGATAATCGCCCCGACACCGCTTTGGCTGCATATCCGCGGCAAATCACGGCTAAGGCCGTCACTGATATCCATCATGGCGTGCAGTCTGACTATTTTAGCAATTTTGACGGCCTCATTGATACGCGGGTCAAATTCCAGGTGCTTGCCCTGTAATGAACCGCCGAGCGTGCCGGTAACACAAATACAGTCATCGACTTGCGCCGAATCTCTGCGGACCGGTTCAATCCCGGGGGCGGGCTTGCTGAGCATTGCTACATTGATGACAAAGGGGCCATCGGATTTAAATTTGGTGATATCACCGCCGATCAGTTCACAGTTATGCTTTTGACCGGCACGCACGATACCCATATGGAGCTGCTTGAGCTGTTGGGAACTGAAATCAGCAGGTAAACCGACCGCGACAACCGCAGCGATCGGCTGAGTCGCCATCGCGGCACAATCACTGAGGCTGACGGCCATCGCCTTGTACCCAACCTGCTCGAGGCCGGCTTTTTTCAGGTCAAAATGTACGCCTTCGAGCAGCATATCGGTAGTAATCAGAACCGAGGCATCTTTGCCCAGCCGCAGCATCGCCATATCATCGCCGATTCCGATAGGAAATCTATCACCGCTAAGCGCGCTTTGCCGTGCGAACCATGTTGTGATCTGGTCTTCACCGCGTGTCATGAGAGGGAGAGCTTCTTTCGCCAGTTACGGATCTGCTCTTTGGCCTGTTTCGGGCCGCCCGATCCGGCAGTGGCGTAACGTTGGACAACCTTCCGGGCACTCAACACATCAAACACATCCTCGTCGAATCCGCGACAGCAGCGTCGATACTCATCCAGTGTCAAATCCGATAATCGCCTGCCTTTTTTTTCGCATTCTGCGACCAGTGCCCCCACTAAACGATGGGCTTGTCGGAAAGCCACTCCCTTGGTGACCAGATACTCCGCTAAAGCGGTCGCATCCAGAAAACCCTTGTCCATACCCGTGGCAATTTTGTCGGTATTGAACGTTGTGTTCGAAACGATCTCAGCGGTCATCGCCAAAGACGAATTGATGCAATCGGCCGCACTGAACAGATGAATTTTATCTTCCTGTAAATCGCGGTTATAGCCGGATGGCTGGGCCTTAAGGACGGTCATGATGCCGGTCAGGGCCGCATAAATACGCCCGGTCCTCCCCCGTACTAATTCCAACAGATCCGGATTGCGTTTCTGGGGCATCATACTCGATGACGTGCAATGCGTATCGCTAAGCCGTATAAAATCAAATTCAGTCGTACTGTACACAATCCAGTCCTCGGCCATTTTTGACAGGTGGGCGGCGATCAACGCACAGTCAAAGATAAATTCGGCACAAAAGTCCCGGTCACTGGTGGTATCCATACTATTAGCTGTTATACCGGAAAAACCCAACTCGTTGGCTGTCAGGTTTCGATCCAGCGGCAAAGTCGAACCCGCGATCGCTCCGGTTCCCAACGGTGAAACGTTCAGCAATTGTTTGGTATTGGCCAGACGGACTGCATCGCGTTCGAATTGCTCGACAAAACTGAGAAGATAGGCCGAAAGGACGATCGGCTGAGCCCGCTGAAGATGCGTGTAGGACGGCATCAGATCATCGGTATATTTTTCAGCCAGCCTCACCAGTGACGACTGAAGCGCCCGAATACGATCGGTGATAATCTCGATCTCATCTCGGGACCAGAGTCGCAGATCGGTCGCCACCTGATCGTTGCGGCTGCGGCCGGTGTGAAGTTTCTGACCCGTCTCGCCAATCTTACGAACCAGCGCCGATTCGATGGCCATGTGGATATCTTCATCGGTTGTATTGAATTTGAATTTGCCATCGGCAATCTCGTCGGCGATTTCCAAAAGCGATTTTTTGATCTTGGACAATTCATCCCGTGTGATCAGCTTGCGGGCGGCAAGCATTTTAGCATGGGCGATCGAGCCGACAATATCGTATTTATACAAACGCCTGTCAACCGAAAGCGATTCGACAAATTCCTGTGCCAATTCAGTCGGTTGACCGGTCAGCCGTGCTTCCCAACTTCGCTTTTTAGCCATATCCGATGCTCCTAAATGTTCATTCGATATGACCATATTACGCCGCCAAAATGCCACTGTCAAGCATTTGCATACACCCTCGATCACATGACTTTTTATTGAAGTTAGCGTATTTTAGATTATAATGATTGCCATGCTAACACTCATATGAAGGAGTCGACATGACTGAACATGATTTTCACGATCTGGAAAACGAAATCAATGACCTGCGGCACGAATTAGAGAATTTTCAGAAAGAAAAAGAGCGAGTCCGGACGATCATCGGTCAGATCGGCGGAGTCCCGAAATTTCGCACCAAGCTGATGAACGTGCTGTTTATTGTCATCATCGTCGCTTCATTGGTGATCTCGATCATCGGCGGCCGTGATATTCGGCTGATCATGATCGAGGTGGCAACCGTTACGTTATCCTTAAAGATCATTTACCTGATCCACTGCCAGATGAAGATCAATCATTTCAAATTTTGGATTCTCTCGTCGATCGAGTGGCGGCTTACGGAGATGAAACGGGACATCAAGCAGTTGCAGAACGATCCTGAAAAAAATGCCTAAATTCCCTAAACGGCTTCTTTGATCCGACAAAAGGATTAACCGATTTTCAGGCAATCATCCATAAAACAACAATCGGTGTTGGGGCATGATCCGCCACTTTGGCCGAAACATGCGATGTTGCCTTCGGTCCGTTGAATCGTGTGGATCAACTCTGCTTTTTTCATCTTACCGGGTTGGATGCCCAAATCCTTGGCTTTGGCCTTGATTTGTTTAAGTGTCATTTTCTGGCTGTTATTTTTTAATAGGTTTAACATAATTGGTCTTTTCCTTATCCTTGGGATTACCTGAATATCCGTATGTTTAAAAATCGGCAAATGCAGCTCAGGAACTTAAGCAAATCGGCTCGACATGTCCATCTTCAACGTCCAATAATACAACCTGTGGCCGGCCGGTCATCCAGTCGGAACATTCGCCGGGATTCACGATCAGACAGCTTTCGATCCTTCGGATATCCGGTTTATGCGTATGGCCGTAGATGACCAGATCAAAATGCCCGGATAGAGCCACCTCTTCGATCACATCGGGCCGATGAGTCATGAAAATCCGCGTGCCATGGATCTCACCCTTATAATACGGATCGTGAATCTCGCCGCCAAAGCTTTCGATCGTATCCCTCAGAAAAAGTTTTTCGCCTTCATTATTGCCGAAAACGGCGATCAATTTGGCCCCGTTAACATCGGCAAAAGCCCTGGCGGTAAACGGCGCGACCATATCGCCGGCATGGAAAATGTAATCCACCTTATGATCATTGAATAATCGAACCGCCTTGAGTACATTTTCATGGTGGTCATGAGTGTCGCTGATAATTGCAAATTTCATGATTTCCTCGTGTTGCTTATTCAAATCGCTCCAGGGATTTTTCAAGCATGCGCACGTGTTTTTCTTCTTCGTCGATGATCTGTTGAAGCTGTCGTTCGGCCTTGATATCCCGGGCCAGCTCCTCGATGCAATTGAAATACCCAATGGCCATTTTCTCACGCTCAAGGGCCGCGCGAAAAATTTCCTCTTTCGTCATCGTTTTGGTCAATTCCTCAGCGTTTTCTGTATCATAAAGTTTTTGGGCAATTTCATCGATCACCTGGGGATTGACGTGCTGATACTGTGAACAGTCCAGTTTGAATTTGCCGGCCACATCGCTTAACATCGTTTGCTTCATTTCAATAAAATAATCCAGGTGCTGCTGTTCCCAGCAACTCAGCGATTCAAACAGCTCTTTGATCTCAGGCACTTCGACAGCATTGGCCGCCGCTTGATAAAAGTCTGCACCGCGGCGTTCCATCGTCTCTGCAAGCTTAATGATGTCAAATGCACTGAAACGCATACATATCCCTTTCTTTCAATCCTCAATCTTTTCAATCATCCGGGCAATCGCCGCATGGTCGATATTATCAATGATCTCGGCAATCATTAAATCATTTTTTTGAATGGTATCGGGATTTCGGATTTCAACCGTAAAATATCGCTGTGTATATCCTTTAGCCGTATTCGAGACAGACTCGATCAAAACGTGAACATGTGAACCGATAAACTGTTGACGAAACTGATATTGCAGGTGCCGATCCAATTCATGCAATATGATTGAACGTTTCTTCTTCACATGTTCAGGAACTTGCTCGGGCATATTCGCACACGCCGTCCCCTTTCTGGTCGAGTAGGGAAAAACATGCATCCTCGAAAAACCGATTTGCTCTGCAAATTTCCGTGTTGCTTCAAAATCATCCTCGGTCTCTGAAGGAAATCCCACAATGATATCGGTGGTAATGGCCGGTATATCGATAAGACTTCGGATCAAATTGACTTTTTCAAGAAACTCATGACTGCGATACTGACGCCCCATTTTTCGTAAAATTTTATCGGAACCGGACTGCAGAGACAGGTGAAAATGCGGCATTAAATTGGGATATTGCTTAAACAGGGACACCAATTCGGGGGTAATATCGCCCGGTTCAAGCGAACTGAGGCGCAGCCGTTTCAATCCGGGAACCTGTGCGATTTTTTCAATTAATTGAACAAATTTCTCATTACAGGGGGCATCCCACTTTTTTCTCCTGGCGGTTTTTTTACCATAAGCCCCTAAAAATACGCCGGTTATGACAATTTCTTTATGGCCTGCCTCAATCAATGCCTGGACTTCATTGAGAATATCATTTTGACCTCGAGAGCAAACATCAGGCCGCGTTGTCGGTATAATACAATAGGTACAATACGCATCACAGCCATCCTGGGCTTTCACGAACGCTCGGGTCTGGCCTTCAAATGATGTTAAACAAAGAAGTTTTGGAGAGTTAGTAAGGTTTTTAGGCTTGATTTTTGGCCTGTTTTCTGCTTTAATAGATGTTGATTTGGATTCAGGGCGTGAAAACCCGTTTTTTTGCACGATTTCATGCAAAGCAGAGGGTATTTCATCCCGATTAACAATAGTGTACATAAGATCATCCGGATGACGGATCTGCTCGGATGTGATCGTGGGCAAACACCCAATGATTACAATCGCAGAGTTGGGATTTTTTCTCCGTAATCGATGGATGGCTTGACGGCTTTTTGCTGAGGCGCAATGGGTAACACAGCAGGTATTTACAACAACCAGGTCCGGCGAGCCTGTACCTTTGGCCGGTACCAGATGGTGATCGTTCAGCAATTGACGAACTTGCTGGCTTTCATATTGGTTGACTTTACAGCCAAGCGTAAAAATTGAGTAGGTTTTCATAAGGATAATATCGTATAATGATCGCGGTAAACTCGCAAGATGATTTGTACGGAAGGTATGACTTAATCTAAGGAATCATTATGGCTTCACAATCGAATTCTGTCTGGGCAATTGACATCGGCAACAGTTCGTTAAAGGCCCTGCATCTTGCCGATATGGGGGACCGTTTTGAAGTAATCGGTTTCGATCATATCGCGCACGGTAAAATTTTGACATCCCCGGGGATCAAAGACATCGAGCGAGACGAGTTGATCGCCATGAGTCTTCGCCAATTTGTCAGCAACAATTCCATCGGCAAAGAAGATTTTATCGTGTCGGTCTCCAGCCAGAACAGTTTTGCCCGATTTGTGACGCTGCCGCCGGTTGAAGAAAAGAAAATCCCGGAGATCGTTAAATTCGAGGCCGCCCAGCAAATCCCCTTCGATATGAATGAGGTCCAGTGGGACTGGCAATTGATCGGCGAATCCGGCAGCAAAGAACGCAAAGTGGGTTTATTCGCAATCAAAAACGAAACCGTCATGCGGGAACTGGACTTTCTACAGGCCGAGAATCTGCCGGTCAGCACGGTCCAGATCACACCCATGGCATTATATAATTTTCTTTGCTATGACCGCCCCGATCTGACAAAATCATCCTCCAAGGCATCGATCGTATTAAATATCGGCGCCGAATTTACCGACCTTGTGATCGGAACCAAAGATACCGTCTGGCAACGGTCTATTCCGATGGGGGGCAATACCTTTACCCGTGCAATTTCTGACACCTTCAAATTAAATTTTGAAAAAGCGGAAAAGCTCAAACGGACGGCCACAATGAGCAAATACGCCCGCCAGATCCTGCAGGCCATGAAACCCGTATTTACCGATCTGGCCGGCGAAATTCAACGATCAATCGGTTTTTATTCCAGTTCCAATCCAAATTCAAAAGTGGTTCACGCAATTGCCTTGGGCGGCGGCACGAAAATGCGGGGTCTGGTCAAATACCTCCAGCAAACCCTTCAGGTGCCGGTCGATATCCCCGATGCATACCAGCAATTGAGCATCGATTCGTCCCTTTCGGCCGCAAAATTTCACGAAAACGTCAGCGACTTTGGCGTTGTGTACGGTTTGGCGGTTCAGGGACTCGGTGCCGGCAAAATGGAAAACAACCTTTTGCCCAAAAGCGTAGCCAAGTCCATGCTGTGGGCCAGTAAAGCTAAATTTTTCAATCTCGCCGCATCCCTGATCCTCTTGGCCTGTGCCTTGGCGTTAGGACGCACCTTTTTTGATAAAATGCAATATGCCAAACAGCAGCCCGTTCGGCGAGACATCCAAAATGTGATTTCCACCACCGAAAACAGCGTTCGACAGTTAGAAGAGCAAAAAAGTAAGGCCGTCGTATATGAAGAAAAAATTCAAAAAGAAATGCAATTATTCGAATATCGCGACGTCATACCACAAGTATATCAGTTGATTTTTTCTGCCTTGCCAAACGCCGAGAATAATCCGCAACAGCGCCATTTATACGAGGCGTTTACCCGTCGGGACATTCAGACCATTCAGCAAATTCCCCGAAATCAGCGCAAGCAGATATTCCTGACAACGATCCAAATCCAATACACCCAAGATCTTCAAAATGAACCATTTCAGGACACACAATCTTCATCCCGTGCGCGTTACCAGCGAACCGGACAAAACCAAACTTTTTATGAAGACGATCTCATGATGGATCCGTATGGTGCACCCCAACCCGCTTATCCGTCTTATTCGCGACAAGTTGACAGTTCAACCGGCTCAACCGGCAAGCGGGGATTTGTCGTTTCAATCGCCGGATATACGCCGTATGAAAATCCCGGGCAAATATTTGACCCGCCGAATGTGGGTAATAACACCGATCAATGGGGTATGGTCACACGCTTGATGAATCCCAAGGAGGTCACGGATATCAATATCCCGCTTTCACTGTTTAGTAAAACAGATACCAAACACTTCGAATTGAAAATTCAGGAAATAATGCCTGAATCGGATACCCGAACATCCCAGCAGAAAATGCCGCCCGGAATCGGTATCCGACAAATAATCGATAAATCAGACGATTCAACTGAACGCCAAACCGTTCTTGTTGATCCGCTGACCGGTGAAGTGATTAATCAAACCCCTGTGTTGACTTCACAGGGCAGACCTGCACTGGATAATCGGGGACAAATTAAATACCAAACGCATGACCATTGGTTCATCATGAACTTTAAATTGCTTTGGGAAACAGAAACAAGTGAATCCCAAACACCTTCCTCCGAGAATGAGTCGGATGCCAAAGATTTTTATTAATTTTATAAAAGAAAGAATGCTATGGATCTGAAGTTACCAAACATCGACTTTTCCAAACTGACCAAAGGTCTTGGCGAAATACGAAGTTTTTTACCGCTGGTCGTTTTCTTGCTGATTTTGATAGCAGCGGCCATGATCTATGTTCCGGCTTATATCATGAACAGCAAACTTCAAAAACATATTCGTTCCAAAAGCATCAATATGGCCCGAGAATTGGAATCACTTGAAAGTACCGCCGTCCCCAAAAACCAGTATGTTGTTGAAGAACAATATCAGCGTTCGTTTGCAGCCGATGCCAACGCGATCGCCCGATTAGTGTCACAAACGACTCAACGCGAACTGCTTAGTTACCAGATATTCCCAAATCCTAAAGATACATCCATGTTAATTTTTCAGGATTTCGGACGTGCATATCGTGCTGCCGTTGACCGTCTTTTCAATACGATGAATATCAATGACGCACCCAGTGAAATTGAGATAACTCAAGAATTGGGAAATCCTTCCGCTACCGGCTCTGATTACGCTTCGTTTGGCGAGCCGTTCGGGCAGGATAGGTTTTCAGGCGGTTATTCCTCCCGCAGCGGGGGCAATATTGAATCCGCCATCATTGGGGCCATGAGTCTCTCACGGGCACGATCCATTGCTTTTTATGCTAATCCGTCCGCCCTACCGGGGTACGATTTCTGGGATAATTACGAGTTTGTCAACACCCAAACCGCAACCGAGGATTGCTGGTTTTATCAATTGGCATATTGGATTATTGAAGACATACTGAAAAGTATCGATCATATCAATCGAGATGCAAACGCGATGAACGTGCTCGATGCGCCGGTAAAACGTTTGATTACTGTTTCATTCGGTGCCGACAGCGGCTCATACGATTATTCCTCAGAATCTTATGCTTCATCGATGACGGTTGGCGATGACAGACCGTTCTATATCCAAAACCCCGATCAACAGTTGACAACCAGTTTTACCGAACGCATCTCGAACGACCATATTGACGTTGTCCATTTCAGGGTTTCGTTTATCATGGATACGGACCATTTGTTTGGATTGATGGAGTCGCTGTGCTCGGCTAAAGAGCATCGCTTCAAAGGATATTTCGGCAACCAACCGGCTCAGACATATTTACATAATCAAATTACAATCCTGCAATGCAATGTAGAACCACTCAAGCGAGACAATACCAACGACGACCGGAACAATTATTACCGGTACGGCAGCGGCGCGATTGGTCTTGTCGAGATGGTCTGTGAGTATTTTTTCAATAAAGACGGATATGAACCGATTAAGCCGGAATCGGTAAAAGCACAACCGGATAATGTCGACGACCAAACACAGTCAAACTATTATCAATACTGAAAATAATTCGGAAAATGGGAAACAATTTTATGAATAAAAAGGAAATCAACTTTTTTGAAGCGCATATCGAAAAAATTGTTTTGGCACTTTGCGGCCTAATCTCATTCGGCATCATCGTGACCAACGTACTGATCAGTCCCAATCAGGTCGAATTGAACAACAGCACTTTCGTCCCCGGCGAGATCGATCAATACATATCCCAACAAAAAGAGACTCTCGTCGATATCCTGAATGATCAGGCGCAAACCAAAGAAGCGCCCACATCAAAAATGGATACTTTTATTCGTCAATTACGACAGCCTTTTGATGTATCGCACCCAATCATCGCTTTTGTGCCGACGATTGCATCTGAAGATATCGAAAAGGAATATATCCCGCCGCAAATCCCCCCGTTAGAAAATCCCGCCGCCGGACATCTGCGAGCAGTCGCCTATTTCCCGGCGGTCCCACTCGATCGCGGGATGACCTATTCATCTGTTGAGAAAGACCTGAACGACCTGGATCTGGTCACGATTCAGGCGACATTAAATATCCCTGAAATTTATGGACGGTACAAGGCCCATTTTTATGGAGATAAGCTGCTGAATGAACAATGGGCGGATCCTTGCTTAGCTAAACCGATCTTTGCCGAAATACAATTACAACGGCAAGAACTGCTTGATGAAAATCGCTGGAGTGACTGGACGGTTGTTCCGACAACGCAAATTAACAATTATGCGTATCTGCTAAAAGGACTAACGGATATGTCGTCGATGCCTCCCGGCGGGATGAATGTTAAAACAATTCAACTCAATCGGCCGGAGGTTCAGCATGCGATTCTCCAGCCCCCTGTCTATAGTATTGCCTCAAACGACCAGGAATGGTATCCACCGATTTTGCACCTACAATACGAAGAAATCAAACAGCAAATCAAAGCCGAAGAACGTCGAGCCAAAATGCTCATGCGTCAAGAGGAAAAAGCGTCCCAGCGCGACCAAAACCGCCGCCAGCGTCCGGGGCGATCAACAACAACCCCCGGCCAGGACTTTTCTGACGAAGATGACATGGATTTCGGGATATATGATATGTCCACTTCTCGATCGGGGCAAAGAGACCGCCAACCGCGTCGCAGACGCGAAGATATGAGCGACGCGACAACTCGACTGGAACAGGAAAAACCCACTCTTGAGGATGTCAGTGAAGATTTCGAAATGATGCTGCTTAAGCCGGATACCGACCTGGCTCAACTGGATGAACCGATAACGGTATGGGCATTCGACGATACCGTGGGACCGGGTAAAACCTACCGCTACCGTATGCGCATCGGCACCTTGAATGTGCTTGCCGGAACGGACAAACTTGCTGATGGATACGAAGACATGAAAGATCAACCGGTATTGTGGAGCGCGTTTACCGATGTCCCTTCGAGTGTCAGTATTCCTGCAATGACTTATGTGTTCCCGATTAACATACAGGAATCCACTAAAAACATTACCGTCCAGGTTGCAAATTATGTATTGGGATACTGGTATAGTGATGATTTTCTGGTGCGGCCGGGAGAAACTATCGGATCAATCCGTGAAGTTAAAAAAGACCTCCTTTCCGAACAGGATGATATGACCTCAACACCCACAACAGGCCAAATCCAGGATGTTGCGTTTCCCGAATTAATTGATTATACAACAGACAAGGTTGTCGTCGATGCTGTATTAGTCAATGAATGGGTTTCCATCGGCAAAACACTGACCCCCCGCACTCATTATGATATGCTATATAGCATAAAAGGCCTGCAATTCGAACGAATACCAATCAAGCGTGAATTCTGGCCCCAGGAATTACAAAAACAATTCCGTAATATTAAAGAACTCGAACGCCGGCCCCGTGAACCCTTCCGGGCATTTGGCTCATTCAGCGATGGCGGTACCCGCGATCGGATGTCACCTTTTCCAGATCCTTTCGAAGACGAATTTGACTTTTAAGTCGGAAATGCTAAAATATCATTGATACTGAGTAGTGTTAATTTTATATCCCTACAATCATCCGGCTTGTCGAACGATAATGGCACACTAATGTGTTCGTTCGGCTTGAGATCGATAAAATTGTCTGCCAATCGAGAAGGCGGATCAGATCTAAGATATGCATCTTTGACAAGTCGATTGGATGTAAGACGAATCTCAATTCGGGTGTCATCAATTGGTTCACGTTCTATTTTTATTTTCGGTTTCGACCATGGCATATATTTATCCGGCCCAAACATGTAAAGATTCGAAGCAGTCTGTATCCCGTCTTGTTCGAGTCGCAAATCCAGATAATATCGGGAGGGATGTTCAGGCGGCAAAAACGTTCTTGGCAGTTTCATTTTCGGCGATAGCGAATGCGGCATTACTGAAACCGACAGGCACATCTCATCACATATCTGCCCTTGCAGGCTCATCAGCCGACACTGCAGTTTGGCAGTCAACGATTCGGCCGTACCATTGAGAACCACAGCAGTCGGCACCTCCAAAACCGGCTGCAATGGATCTTCGTTCGAATGCGACAAAAAACCCACCATCACCGGTCGATATAGCCGCTGCAAATAGTAATACAATGCTTTAGGGCGGCCTTGATAATCCACCACAGACCAACTCATCGCACAGCACGCATCATTGAATTGCCAGACCATTTGCCCATAGTTCTGTTGGGGATGCATCCGCAAATATTCAATATATATTTTCATCGCACGGGCCTGCGTCAATTGAGACAAATAGATAAATTCATTAAGGTCCTTTGGCGGACCGAACCATTTGACCATATACCGATACATGCGGGATATCCCATCGATCTGATAATTGAGTTTTTCCAATCCGGGCTCATTTAATCTCAACGGCGCCGGGGCCAGATAATCGCTGAGTGTTTCGATTGAAGGACATGACTGAAATCCGAATTCCGTGACAAACGGGGGAATATCCTCTGTCGGGGGCTGGTAGTATTTGATTGGTGCATACCCGGACCATGTTTGCCATTGATGGTGGGCCAATATATAACGATCCTGGTATTTATGTTTATAAGCCAAAGGAGTCGTTTCGATGTAATCACGGCCCGGATCATATTCGTCGATGACATGTTTCAGCAGGTGATGGAAAATCTTTTTGCCGTAGTATTTTTTGCCCTTGCCCAGCGCACCGCGGCTATGCATCCAGTCGATTTCATTGTTGCCGCACCACAAGGCGATACAGCAGAAATTTCGCAATCGCCCAACCGCCGCACAGGCCTCCGCTTTGACTTCATCCAGAAACGCTGCGTGTTCCGGATAATACCCGCAGGCAAACATAAAATCCTGCCAGATGAGAATGCCATGCTCTTCGCACAACTCATAAAAAACATTCGATTCATAATGCCCCCCGCCCCACACCCGCAGCATATTGACACCGGCATCGGCGGCCATTTCAATGAGCGATCGATAGCGGGCTTCCTTGATCGATCCGATAAACACCGACGGCGGCACCCAGTTCGCGCCGCATACATGAATCGTTTTACCGTTGATCTCGAAATAGAAATGACGTTCGTTCTTGTCCCAATGCCGAATCAGCCGGACGGTTCGAATTCCTGTATGCATATGCCGAATATCCAATATCTGATCGGCGTCTTTCAATTCCATCCGAACGCTGTATCGGTTGGGCCGCCCGTATCCCGCCGGCCACCACAATTGCGGGTAATCAATGCGAATAAGCGATGAATGATGAAGTTCGCCCGGCTTGAATTGAATCTGATGGGTATGGACATGTTGGCGATGGACCAGTTCAATCCTGCAATCATAAGCCGATTCGGCGGCCTGATTCAATCGAACATCGATCTTCAGATCAGCGTGAGCATGGTCACATTCGACCGTGCGGATATACACATCATCGATACAGGGATGGGAACACCCACAGATCCGAACCGGCCCGATAATCCCGCAGCCCGGCAAAGACGGTGAAAAATCCCAGCCGAATTGGAACTGGGCCTTGCGAAGATACACCCGGTGCGGATTTGTAAAATCAGATTCCTGAAATCGAATATAACGGCCCATTTGCCCCCGGGCATAGTTCTCGGCCGGATCGAATTTTACCATGATCTCGTTTTCACCAGCTTTTAATGAATCGCTGATATCAAATCGGTGAGAGCGAAACATATTGCACGGCCGGCCAAGCAGTTTCTGATTGACCCAGACGGTAGCAACCGTGTCAAGCCCTTCCAATGCCAACTCAATAGACCTGCCATGGAGCAGTCCTGAATCAATATCGAATCGCTTCCTGAAAATCCATGGCCGCTCGCTCACCCACGCATACTGCCGTGGATTAGCGATGACCTGCGAAACATCCAGTTTCCCTGCCTCTTCCAGACAGTAAAAAATCGAATTCGGCACACTGCATTCATCCCAATCCCCCTGCTCCAGATCATCGACGCATCGCGCATCCCGGGGAAATTCCTTAAATTGCCATTGCCCCGACAGATCAACTGTCCAATTGTTCATAAATTTTGGCTCCCTAAGTTGTTATGCTAATTCTATTTCGACGATAATTGACCGTTGAGGTGAATTTTTCACCGGACTGATACCAGAATACGGCATTTTTTGCATCGAATCTTTACCATCTTGCTTTCCCGACCTCGCTGGACAACATGTTTCTTTTGTTTATAATAGGATATGCATTACCAATTAACAGTAAGGAGTCTTTGCATGAACCAGCCCATATCAAGACGCTTGTTCCTAAAGAACGCCGGTATCGCTTCGGCCGGCCTGGCCGTCTGTTGGAATCCAATCACACATCCATTGTATGCCAGTGCGTCGGAAAACGGCATGCTCAGCGGCTTTCTGGTTTCCGATTCCCATTTTGGATGGAAACATCAGGACCAGCCCACACCGCAGCAACAACGGGAAATGATCGATCGTATCATGATGCGTTTCCCGGATATCGACATGTTTATCGACACCGGCGATGCGCATCACAATTACGCCAACGATACCGACCGCGGCAACTGGACGGATATCATTGCCGGCGGTTGCGGTCAAAAACCATTTTTTTACATCTCCGGCAACCACGAAATGGATGCGTTCGGGTACGACTGGGACCCGGAATGGCGGGCCAATATCCTCGGAAGCATCCAATGTCGCCCCTATTACAGCTTCGATGTTAAAGGCATTCATTTCATCTCCCTTCCGCAAATGATGAATATGTCATATATTACCGAGGAATCGCTGGCGTGGGCTAAACTCGACCTGCAGATCAATAAAGATAAAACCACGGTCATCTTCAGCCATAATTCACTCAAAGGAACGACCAGTTATCTGACTGACATCGGCTATCGCCAAACCAGCAACAGCCGGGCCGTTTTTGACCTGATCGATCAATATACCAATGTCATCGCCTGGATGCACGGCCATAATCACACCTACGAAGTCGTCCCCAAAGGCAATCGTGTATTTGTCTCCAACGGCCGCATTGGCGGATTTATCCCCGGCATGGGAAAATTCGGACAGGGGCATCTCGGCGGATTTTATTTTGAGGCCGGCCCGGGTCATTTTCGGGTGCGTGCCTATAGTGCAACCGCAGAAAAATTCCTCGACGAACTGCCCGATTACAAACATCTTTCACATACGATTAAAGGCAAAACATCACTGGACATCACGGCTGAACCAATTGTCAGTTACGGGTACGGCGGCGCACGTGACGGGCAGCGCATACCGGTTTATCATCATTTCGCCGGAATGCGCAAACAAGAATTGATCTTGAATGGAACCAACAGTCCGATCATCAATGAAAACACGGACTTTTCGACCTATACCCAGCGAACCGCGAAGAACTGGTACACCAAGCATCTCGGCGGCTTCGATATCGGCCCCCTCGAAGAGGATGAAAATCGCGAAGACAAAACATGGCAATGGCTGGATCCGGGCCTACGTATCAAAAAACGGACCGACCCAAAATTTGTCAAAGCGATCTACGCCCCCGGCAGTGCGATCGGTCAACGCAGCTACTATCGCTGCGCCCCCGGCAAATCATATAAACTGCATGTGGAAATAGATGCCCACAGCGGCGGCCAGAATGTTCAACTGGTCTGCAACATCCACGATCGCCAACGTCAGCAGCTACTGTCTCTGCAATCTGAAATATTTCAGGCTGCCGGCGGCAAACAGAAATTCGAACATGTATTCGACATCCCCAACCTCCGCCAACACCAGACCATTTACAGAAATCCAATGACGGATAACGTTGTTCAAATCACTGTGGCGGCCAAATTCTCCAATCTGCTCGAGCCGGTTGATGTCTCGCATTTCGAACTGCAGTTCGCCGCGGGGAAGGGACAAACCGAAAATCCCGCAATTGTGATTGACGGCCGCAAATACCGTCATGAAGACATACTTGCTGGCAACCAGCTCGCCCGCTTTGAACTGCCCAAGGCCGATTCGCTCTCTGATGATCGCAGTGTCATTGAGCTGTATGCCGAGGGTAACCGGCGAGCAAGCTGGCTGGTTCGCCAAATTGCCCCTCAATGGCAGGTTCGCAATGCCGCAGTGGCCGATCTCGGCGACCGTTTCAAAATCGATGGCTTTCGCAACACCTTTTCACAAAATCAGGAGATTGTGATCGCACCGATGCAGCCGACAACACTGCCTTATGTCCATCGCATGCGTCACGTCCTAAAGGCAGCGATCCGCCCGGCGGCCAAAGACAGGCCCGATATCCTGATCGATGTTCTTAAAATTGAAAAAGAGGCCCAAATCGACATCTATGCCGAAACCAGGCCCGGTGATGTCATCGGACCGTATGATACAACTTACAAAAATAACATCCTGACCATCAAAACCAAAAGCGCCGGCACCATTCACGTAGAATTATAATATTTAAAAAAGGAACACAATTATGGATCGCAGAGATTTTCTCAAATCAACCGCCCTGTTGAGTGTCGGCACGCTAAGTATGAAGGGACTCTGTTTTCATTCCATTGACCCATCGGCTAAACCGTCAAACTGGATCGCTCTGGCCGGTGAAAACCTTCGGGAAGACCCACAAAATCCAGCGCCGGGCCGATGGGAATTTTCATCGAAAAATGTCATCTCCGGAGAGAAAACACATCTCGAACTGCGTTACACCCATGGCGATACCCCCCTGCCGCCAAACAGCTATCACAAGGTTGTCCTTGAGGTAATCAGCATCGAAACCACATTCCATTGCCCATTCAGCAACAGCTTTAAGGTTGTTCCCTTGCAGGGGACCCTGCCTGAAGTGGAAATGGAAGTTGCACCGGTGAATGGTGTGGGATTCAGAGATATTAAATTCACGTTTCCCGAAGGCCTGAAAGCCGGAGAACGTTTCGCCGTAGTTATCGGAAATGATGACGGCAGCGGTCAGATCACCGCCTTGATCAACCCGTTTCCCTGTGAGAATCTGGCGTGCCCGACCTATACAAACTTCAACGGCACCGGTGAAGAAACAGACTGGCAGCAAAAGGGCTGGGCCTATGCAATCCCTCGGATCAATGTAAAGCCCGCAAAGGCATCGGAACTTCGGATATTCGGACCGACACTGATCGAAAGAAACAAGAAATTTAACCTGCGAATTGCTGTTACAGATCACTTTGACAGCCGGGCTTGCCCTGAATACCAAGGCTCGGTATTGATTGAATCAGACAGCAAAATCAGTAATTTACCTGAGAAAGTCGATTTCGCAAAAAAAGACCATTGCACAAAAGTAATCCGAAACTTAATGATTGAGAAGGAAGGCGTTTATCGAATCAAAGCCCGTCTGGCTGACGGATCAACGCTCTTCGAAAGCAATCCCATCGTTGTCAAAGCCAAAGTCGATGAACCGATCTACTGGGGCAACATCCACAATCACGGCTGTTATTCCGAATGCTGGGGTAACGATATGGACACCTTTTATGCTTTCGCCCGCGATATTTCCGGCATGGATTTTGTTTCTATGTCCGACCACCTCGGCCAAAAACCCACTAACCAGGGTGCGATGGGTCGCCTGCTGCGATGGCGGATCGGCAAGGTTACCTCCCCGCTCGCCGCATGGAAAGACACCGTCGATACCGCCCAGCGATACAATCAACCGGGTTCATTCGTCACCCTGATCGGCTATGAACTCTCCGGAAGCGATTCGGGCCATTACAACATCTACATTGACGATCCCTCAATGGATCATCTGGACCGTTATTTCCCCGAGCCTTACACCGATTATGCCTTTGCAATGCGTCGGTTATTAAGCACAACCGATGCCCTTTATATTCCGCATATCCACGCCGGCATCTTCCCCTGGACGATGATGATCGACGATGCGAAGAACAAAAACGGCGATCTGCTGACGCCTGCTGTGGAGGTTTATTCGGACTGGGGGACCGCAATGCATCCTTATGCCGGCACGATCGAACCGGGAAATAAATTCGGCGGGTTGAGAAATGCCCTGAGCCGCGGCTGCCTCGAAGCATGGGACAAAGGATATATATTTGCCACAACCGCCGATTCGGACTCGCATACCGGCCTGCCGGGACGACGAATCGTCGGCGGCGTCGCCCAAAAACACGACCACCCCCAAGGCCTGACTGCGGTTCGAACCAATGATTTCACCCGTCGCGGAATTATGCAGGGATATCGGGACATGAAGACCTACGGCACAACCGGCGAGCGAATCTATCTCAATGTTACCGCTGCTGACAAGAAAATGGGTGAAACGCTCTATACCGATAAGCCATTCGATATGACGGTCGAGATCGCCGGTACCGATGTCATTGAAAAAATCAATATCTTTGACGGACTGAAAAAAGTCGCTGAAAAATCATTAGCCGGCAAACGCCAGGGAACCGTTCGATTCGAAGGCCTCATGCCCACCGATCAACGGCGGCCGTATATCGTCGAAGTCGTTCAAAAAGATGAAAATTGCGCCTGGTCCACGCCGATCTGGGTGATCAAAAAATCCTTGCCGCAGCTTACCTGGCAAAAACAAAATGATCAATATTATCTGGTCAATACCGGAAATGCCCCCGCCGAAAATGTCCGGATCACCTATGCCCCCGATGAACACCCGTTGGTTGCCGCCGGGATCCCCGGCCGCGAATGTGAACACAACGAGCAGGCCGGCTTTGCATGGACCGAGCCGCGATCGAATTATAAAACCCTCCTGCATTACCGCTGGCACGGCGATCCAATCAAGGGCAAACTCACGATCGAAGGCGCTAAAAAGTACGAATTCGACTATAATCGTGAATTTCACTTCTTCGGCGGCGAACTAAGCGACGACAAGAATGGCCAGGTTACGTTCTCCCTTCAAAAATACCAAACCCCCACTCATTCGCAGGGATTCGATGTAATTACCGAGATCAATCCGGATGAACCCTGCCGGGCAATATTCGAACTTCAGCGCGAAGTAAAAACCCTGATCGGTGACAAAACGATTGAGTCCAATACCTTCACGATCTCCCTCAACGGCCGAAAAACAAACAAACCGCTCAAGACATATACCATCGGCACGCTCAGACCGCAGGAAAAATGGCCCGTCCCCGAGAAAAAAGGGTTTTTCGCAGCCAACGCAGATGGTATAATCGTCGAGTTGGATAAAAGCGATAATTTACTCAAACTCTAATGGAAGGGACTTATCATGAACCGTGAATCCTCACAATCTGCGAATCTCGCCGAACAGCAGTGCCAACCCTGCAAGGGCGGCGTCGATCCGCTCAAAGGCGATGACTTAAATAAAATGATCGACGAGCTTAATAACGACTGGCAGATCATTGAAGAACATCATCTTGAAAAACAATTTAAGTTCAAGAATTTCAAGCAGGCCCTCGATTTCGTCAATCAAGTCGGCGAACTGGCCGAAAGTATTGGCCATCATCCCGATATCTATCTAACATGGGGCAAGGTCAAGATCACGGTCTGGACGCACAAGATCGACGGCCTGCATAACAGTGATTTTATCTTCGCGGCCAAAACCGACCGGCTCTATAGCCCCCCGCAATAGCCGTCGCGATCGATCCTGTCCTCTTAATGCCGGATTTTTTTCTTTTCATAAGGCACATGGGAAATTACTATGCCTGTAAAACTCAAGATCAGGAGTGCTGATGCGTCACAGACCCTCTGAAAAACGCTATGAGAACATGCAATACAATCGCTGCGGCCAAAGCGGGCTGCTGTTGCCGGCCGTCTCGCTGGGCCTGTGGCACAATTTCGGCAATATCGACGATCCCGCCAATGGCCGTGCGATGATACTGCAGGCGTTCGACTTGGGCATAACCCATTTTGATTTCGCCAACAATTACGGCCCGCCAGCCGGTCATGCAGAAGAATTTTTCGGCAGGATCCTCAAAAAGGACCTCACCGGCTATCGCGACGAGCTGCTGATTTCCACCAAGGCTGGCCATTACATGTGGCCCGGCCCCTACGGTGACTGGGGCTCGCGAAAATACCTGCTCGCCAGTCTCGACCAGAGCCTTAAGCGTCTCGGCATCGATTATGTCGATATCTTCTATTCGCACCGCCCCGATGTCAATACGCCCGTCGAAGAAACGATGGGGGCACTGGATACGGCGGTACGTCAGGGCAAGGCCCTCTATGCCGGTATCTCAATGTACACCGCACCGCAATCTCAGGAAGCGATCGATATCCTCAAACAGCTTGGCGCGCGATGCCTGATCCACCAGCCCAATTACTCCATGCTCAACCGCTGGGTCGAGGACGGCCTGCTGGATGTCCTTGAAAAAGAAGGCGTCGGCTGCATTGCTTTTTGCCCGCTGGCCCAGGGTCTGCTGACCGATAAATATCTCGACGGCATCCCCGGCGATTCGCGGATCGCCCGTGACCTCGGCTCGCTGCACGAATCGCAGCGCGATGCGGCCATCGATAAGATTTGCCAACTCAACGAACTCGCTCAGAACCGCGGCCAGAGTCTCGCCCAGATGGCCCTGGCGTGGTTGCTCAACGATCAGCGTGTTACCTCCGTCCTGATCGGCGCCAGCAAGGTCGAACAGATCGAAGAAAATGTCCGCTGCCTCGATACCCCGGATTTCTCATCGGACGAAATCGCCCGAATCGAAAAGATTCTTAAATAAATTCAACCGCAAGGAACCGACTGAATTGAATCATGGATTGTCCGGCGTTGCCCAGCCGATACCGGTGGGGCAATGGCCGCCGGGCTTTCTGACGCAATATGTTTGTCGCGGCGGCAGTTGATCGAACCAGTTCTGGTACATCCGGGATAGTTTTTTCACGACCTGTGGCTTTTGCTCGGCCAGATCGGTGGTCTCGCCGGGGTCGGCCTTAATGTCGTAAAGACTCCACGGGTCTTTTTGCTTATGGCGCATCAGCCGCCAGTTCCTGTGCCGCACGGCATGGACGGTATGGCGCCTCTCGTCGAGCCAGCACCAGTAGAGCGCCTCGTGCGGATCACCCTTTTTGCGGCCCTGAAGATAACCCATCAGGTCCACCCCTTCGCATCGCTTCGGCAACTCAATGCCGGCAACCGCGCACATCGTCGCGTAAATATCCATTGTCGAGAGCAGTCCGTCGAAGGTCTTGCCGGCCGGGATATGTCCTTTCCAACGGACAATAAACGGTTCGTGAACCGCCCCTTCCCATTCGGTTGCCTTGCCGCCGCGGAACGGAAGGTTGCGCGCGTTATCGCGCATATACCCGCCGTTATCACCGGTAAAGAACACTAGTGTAT
Organism: uncultured Pirellulales bacterium; assembly: GCA_964517795.1. Lineage (GTDB taxonomy): Bacteria > Planctomycetota > Phycisphaerae > Sedimentisphaerales > Anaerobacaceae > CAZFDE01. Next base: position 79,161 of record CAZFDE010000002.1, read on the forward strand.
TCTTATCGAGTCCATGTTTTTTAACGGCCGCCATGAGTTTGCCGATCGCATCGTCGGTCGCGATCAAGGCGCCGGCCAGATACCGCCGCCGCTCGTCCGTTATGATCTTCGGCACCCTGTCGAGATAGTTCTGCGGCACTTCTTCGACCGGAAAATGGATCGCCAGCGGTGCGAAATACAGGAAAAACGGCTCATTCTTATGCCGTGTTACAAAGTCCGCCATCTCATCGCCCTGGCGGTCCGTCCAGTACACGCCGTCCTCCTGGATATAGGTCGGCCCGTTCGGCCGCACGCGTTTCTCGTTTTCGATAAACGAACGCCGCGCCACTTCCATAAATCCCCGCTGCAGCGGCCCCTGCTCGACCGAGCCGATGTCCCATCGACCAACCATCCCGGTTACATAACCGGCGTCGCGCATTGTTTCGGCCAGCGTCGGATGGTCGTCCGGAATCGGTGCCCCGCGGTCCTTATTGCCGAAATTGCCGAACCGATGCGGATACATGCCGGTCATCAGGGCGGTCCGGCTCGGGCTGCAGACCGGGCAGGCCGTATAGGCATTGGTGCATTTGGTGCCCTCGGCAGCAAGCCGGTCGATATGCGGTGTCGGGATGTCCGGACAGCCGAACGCACCGATATCGCCATAGCCGAGGTCATCGATAAACAGGACAATCACATTCGGTTTGACCTTGCGACTAACCGTGGAGCCCTTGCCCATTGCCAGCGCCACTGATGGGGCCAGTATCGCTCCGGCCGCCATCGTTAAAAATTGCCGTCGTGTCGGTAAATTCACATCAAATCCGCCTTTTAGATCATCCATTCTAAAAATCTCCATTTAAAAATAGTTTTTATGTACGGCTTTTCTACATGATACGCCAATTCTCCGCTCATCACAACTTGATATTCGTTTTTATCCATTTTAACGAAGGGGGCCGGCGCCGCTGGCCGCAGTGAGTAGTGAGTAGATTGTGGAATTCGCTTCGCTCATAGTTTTCCCTTATGTTCAAGGGGGCCAAGCAAGGGGACCAAATTTTATGGGAAAACCGCATTTTTGAGCTAATATCCCGAAGGGGGCCAAGGTGGTCATGGTTCGTCGTTCGTGATTCGGTGTTCGACACGGGTTAACACTGGATTTACACGGTTTCATTTTTAATCTCTTTGGCCGCGTCCGAACTGAAAAGTTCAAGGTTTAAAGTCAAAGCCTAAACTGGAAAACTTAAAACTGTGGAGGTCCTACGGGCGTTTATTTTTTTATTCCGCATGGGCAACAAGTTGCGCTATCCTACATTTTCATTACTCGGCCCGCAACTGCCTTAATTCAATTTGAAAGTTCAGATTTCAGATTGGTACGGTTTGGCCGCAATGATCGTCCGCCATCGTGGCGCGATGTCGAGATAAATCCCTCATCGTGGTGATCTCGAGACATCGCTCTTTTGTCGGAGGATTTTTTCCTCCAGACGTTGCGCATTATACCAGATTTTTTAAAAAAAGCAAGGATTTTTTCAAAATCGTTTGCCTTTGGAGATAATCCGAACGGTATCGCGGCCAAAGTACACCTGACCGCTTTTGAGTTTGCCTGAAACCGTGATATCGAGCTCTTGCCGGCCGTTTGATTCTGCGACTTCAGCGCGATCGAAAAAGACAAGGACGGACAGCGTGTTCATCTTCGTTGCGCGGCCGCCAAGGACCATTTGATGTTTGGATTCGATTCCACCCGGATCGAGGATGAGAGATTGGCCGGTGCCGATCTGGCCTTTGGGGATACCTTGAGGTAGTTGTAATAATGCGATCAGCGATTGACCGTTACTTTTTCTATTAATGACTTGCGGCATTAGCCGGAGCTGCCCTTCTAAGGGTTCGATCACCGTTATCGTGACATAATCAGGCGAGGAATCTTCAATGCCGTCGTTGACAATCAGCTCAATCACATGTTCGCCCACCGGCAGATCAATTGCTGGACTGACTCCGTTAGTTTGGCAGTCGTTACCATCGATAACCCATGACCAAATATAGCTGAGCGGGTCATCATCGTCATCGTAGGAGGCCGAGCCGTCGAGGGTAACCTCACTTATTCCATTATAACCGGCATAGGCAACCTGATTCGGCCCGGCGTTTGCGACTGGCTTATCAAAGGGTTTATTTTCATAGCACCCCATGTCAATTCTCTCATTCATTACTCGTGGATTGCCATTCATGTCATGCGTTGTCATTATGAACGTGAAAGGATCACCGGCATCGATACAGTTTGAATCCGGCATAAGTCGGTAATCACCATGAATCCAAAAGTCGTCTTCGTTTTCAGCGGTCCCATTGGAATCCCAATAACCATTAGCGATAAAGCATGGATCGCAGTCAATGTTGCCCTCTCCGGCGTAACCATTTTCAATACAGCTATATGAAATAGCAGGCATTTGATTGCCTGGAGTCATTATTTCACCCGGCCTATTATTAAAGAATATCGAATTAGAAACGATTGGATTTTGAGTATTGTTATACGTGCTGAAAATATAAGAATTGTTGCCTGTAAACGTGCAACAAGAAAAAAGTGCCTGAACAATGTTGCCAAAATGCAGTGTGCCATATTGAGACGAGCTCTTATTACCCGAAATAAGACAGTTTACAGTACACAGATTTGTACTATCGTATAAATAAATAGCTGAACCGGCACTTGCTGTATTATCTGTAACAGAACAATTTAACATGGTCAGGTTTCCACGATACAAATGAAGACCACCCCCATAACTTTGCACGTTCATCCCATCGGCAAAATAATTTTTTTTGATCGTGGAATTTGTCAATTTTAAATTCATCTCCTTGCTACCGGTTACATGAATACCGGCTCCCCATCCTGCCCCCATGATTTGATTATCTGAAATTAGGCATTTGTTTATCGAGACAGTGTCGCTCGCTTCAGATAAACACATCCCCCCGCCGCGACCCCCTCTCATGACTTGATTATCTAAAATTTGGCAGTTATTTATCAAGACAGTGTTGCTCACGCCACATAAATATATCCCTCCGCCGTCTCCGCCTCTATTTTCAGAACCAACGCGATTATTTTGTATCAATGAATTGCTTATCGTAATTCCATTTATGTCTGTTCCTCGCTGATCTACGTATATTGCGCCTCCATAATAATAGGCATTATTATTTGAAAATGTGGAGTTATCTATACAGAGTTTTTTCGGATGCATACAACATAAAGCTCCGCCTCCATCGTAAGGAGGTGCCGTATTTCCTGAAAAAATACAGCCATTTATAAAAAGTTCATCCCTGCCGCTTCCTATAATTGCTCCATTTTTGTAATTCATGAAAGCGGCATTAGAAACGGATATATGACCTGCATAACTTGATAAAGCGCTACAAAAAGCATCATCAGTACTCTCAAAATGAGATTCATTAATTTTAACAGTACATTCATGAGTATCTATATCTGCTGGCCCATGCCATCGGGGCACCGTATTTCCAATAAAATGGCAGTTAATTACGTCAAATGTTGATCTGAAAGCCTCAATCACACCCTCAGACTCTACAGAATTTCCAATAAAGCGGCAGTAGATTATGTCAAATCTTGAGTCGCCAACATTAATCACGCTACGCTCGGATGAATTGTTAGAAAATATGCAGTTCACAAATGTCGAGTTATCGTTAGATGATAACCCGACTAATGGATCATACGAATAATTTTCTGAAAGGATACAACTGTGCATTCTAACGGAACCCTGGCTCCAGCACTGTATTGCTGTCATACAATATAACCGCTTGATTGAAATCCCTTTTAAGGTTAAAGTTGAATTCTCTATTATAAAAGCATGACTATCAGATGGAATATCTGTATTGTTGCCGTCAATAACGCATTTGTTTGGGTCGCCATTTGAGCGAATAGTAATAGACTTGTCGACAAACATACCCCTGTTGCCTTCTCCTGAGTATACTCCATTGGCTAATATAATCTCGTCGCCGTCCGCCGCCGCGTCGACAGCGGCCTGGATGGTGGGGTAGTCGCCGGTTCCGTTGGGATCGACATAAAAGGTTGCTGACCGGGCTTGTTCCAGAACTGTGCAGCACAATAGAAATCCCAGAATAAGACATGTTTTCGCTTTCATTTTTTGTTTCCTTCCCGCAACGTGTTTTTCATTTTTCTCCTAACCAAACAATACTCCATCCCTGCTCTGTATGTGAATTATACCCTATTTTAGCCTCTCTATCAAGTTTTCCTTTTTTTACGTCATTGGCCATGCTGGATTATCCTGATGGCATAAGGATTCCTTCCATATATGATGTCGCGCGCCACGGCCAAAGATGGATGCAAAAAACCAGAATTTTTTTAGTGTTTGGCGTAAAATCCTTATTTTCAAGCGAAAAATAGCGGCTATGAAAACTTCTACGGAACCTTTTAGAATCGGTTTTGCCGGGAGCGTTGGTCGAAATCCGAATTTCAAATGATGAACAAATCGAACATGCCGAAATCGCAAAATCGTAATTCTTGAATAAATCCTTCGATGGTATAAGATAGTCCCCGGCAGAGATGTGATCGAATCGCATCATTTTCACTATTGCAACCGAATAAAACGCAACGTCAAGGAAAAGGAAACAAACATGAAATACACTTATCTCGGCCGTTCCAATCTGACCGTCAGTAAACTCTGTCTGGGCACGATGCATTTCGGCAAGACCGTCAATCCGCAGCAGGCTTTTGAGATCATGGATCGGGCAATGGAATTGGGCATCAATTTTTTCGACACGGCCAATGTCTATGGCGGTAAAGGCAAGGCCGAAGAGATCATCGGTAACTGGTTCAGCCAGGGCGGCGGGCGGCGCGACAGCGTCGTGCTGGCGACCAAAGTATATGGCCCGATGGTCAACGGATTCGTCCCCAACGAGCAGCCGGGCATCTCCGCCTATAAGATCAGAAAACACGCCGAGGCCTCGCTCAAACGCCTGCAGACCGATCATATCGATCTTTACCAGATCCATCATATTGACCGGCACATCACGCCGGAGGAATTCTGGGGGACGTTCGAAGGCATGGTCAACCGCGGCCAAACGCTGTATATCGGGACGAGTAATTTTCCCGGCTGGGGCCTGGTCAAGTACCAGATGCACGCCAAACAATACGGCTTTTTGGGGATCATCTCCGAACAGGTGCAGTATAATTTGCTCAACCGCATCCCGGAGCTGGAAATCATTCCGGCCGCCGTGGATATGGGGATCGGCATCCTGCCGTATATGCCGCTGGCAGGCGGCATCCTCTCGGGCAAGAAAAAGGCACCCGAGGGCTCCCGCACTGCTACCGTCGAAGGCGAATACAGTATTCAGGTCGCCGAAAATGCACAGCTTGAGGCGTTCAGCAAATTGTGTGATCAGCTCGGCAAAAACGAATATGTTGTGGCCGCGGCCTGGACGCTGGCCAATCCGGCCGTCTGCTCGGCGATTGTCGGTATTCGATTGATCGAGCATCTCGAAGGCATCGTCGAGGCCGCAGAATTAGCATTGGATGAAGATACCATGAAAAAACTCGATGAAATTTTTAATATTAATAAAGGCCGACCGCTCAAGCCCGGCCCGGTCCCTGAAGCCATCGCTTTCTAAGGCGGATCAATGACGCAGGCGAAAATCAATCATACGCTGCTCGAACTGGTTGAGGGCGATATCACGGAAATGGATACCGAGGCGATTGTCAACGCCGCCAACGCCAACCTGATCCTCGGCGGCGGGGTCGCCGGGGCTATCCGAACCAAAGGCGGCCCGAAAATCCAAAACGAATGCGACCAGATCGGCGGCACGTTCGTCTGCGGCGCCGTCAAGACCACCGGCGGCAATCTCAAGGCCAAATATGTCATCCACGCCGTCGGCCCGCGGATGGGCGAAGGCGATGAGGACGCCAAACTTCTAAACGCCACGCTGAATTCGCTGAAATTGGCAGACGCCGAACAGATTAAAAGCATCGCTTTGCCCGCGATCAGTACCGGCATCTTCGGTTTTCCCATTCAGCGATGCGCCCAGATCATGCTGCAAACGACCATCGACTATCTCAATGGCCAAACGGGTCTGGCAAAAGTGGTCTTTTGCCTCTACGGCCATGACAGTTACGAAATATTCGAAAATCAATCCAAACCCATGTTGACCTGACGGCGGATATGACAAAACCCCTGTGACAGCATTTGAAGATTCCTTGCCTTTGACAAAAGAGAAATAACTGGATTATAAATTACAGACAACAATTAGAGGAGATGCTCGCAAAATTTCAATATTGCTGTGCTATCTTCCTTGCCGGCCTTGTCCTAACGACGGCCTAAATCGGAGCATGAAGAATTAAAATGCTCTAAAAAAATGTTACAGCCTTGATCAATGCTGTCGAACATTATCATCCGGAGGGCAGCGTCGGAAACGGAGTTATATTCTACAAGAAAATTGCCGCATATCATCTTAGGTCTTTTGTTTATAAAAGTTTTTTCTGCTGTCAATCGAACTTACTGTTATTGCTGACTGACTTTCACATCTTGTAGAATAAGCCCCTGGCTCAACAGGAATTTTCTTGCGACCCATGACGGTGCCCGCAGATCCTCGGTCACCGCGTAATTCATCTTTCGCATCTGCCGGGCATTAATCAGGCCGCTGAGTTGTTCCAAAACTTTTTTCAACTGCGGATATACCTGCAGGATATCGTTTCGGACGATGATACAGGCATCATAGGGCGGAAACAGGTTTTTATCATCCTCCAATACACGAATGCTGTAGGCTTCGATGCGTCCGTCTGTGGAAAAGGCATCGATGATATCCACCGAGCCGCTGCTCAATGCCTTGTAGGTCAGATCGGGATCGAGTTTGATGATATCCTTTTCAAAGCCAAAGCCGTAAAGATCCGCGAAGCGCTTGTATTCCGGCCGCATGGTAAATTCATGGTCGAATCCCGGCTGCAACTGATCGGCGTACGGTTCCAACTCAGATACTCTTTCAATGCCCAGTTCGTTTGCCTGTTGTTGGCGCATGGCAAAAGCATACGTGTTCGCGAATCCCAGCGGTTCAAGAAAGCGTAAATCCCATCGCTGCATGAATTCATCCTGAACATGTGCAAAAATTTCCTGTCGGCCCAGATTCGGATCATAGGTTTCTTCCAGAATATTCACCAGGGCCGTACCGGTGTATTCGGGATAAATATCGAGATTGCCCTCGCGGACTGCGGCAAACGCAACCTTGGTGCCCTGCAGACCGAGACGCCTTTGGACCTTCAAATCGGTTTGATGTTCGATCAATTGGGCGATGATTTCACCGAGAATTTTTTGCTCGGTAAAATGTTTTGATCCGACCACAATATCACCGGATTGACCAGAGAAAAGAAGAAATACGATACTACATAAAAGCACTGCGGTAACAACCCATCCCAACCATTTCCTGATCGATTTCATTTTTGCAGCTTCAATCCTTTCGGGGTTAACAGTTTTTGCATCAATGCCATCAGTCCATCCAGCAGCAGTGCCAGAATAATGGCCGGTATCACACCGACCATGATCAGGACATTGCCTTTGGTCTGCATACCTTCCATGATCATCGTGCCCAGCCCGCCGGCCCCGATAAACGTGCACAAGGTGGCGATCCCCACGCAAATAACCGTCGATGTGCGAATACCCGCCATGACCATGGGCACACAGAGCGGGATTTCCAACTTGATCAATATCTGCCGTTCGGTCATGCCCATCCCCCGTCCAACCTCAATCACGGCCGGGTCAACCTCGTCAATGGCCGTATAGGTGTTTCGCATGATCGGCAGCAGCGCATATAAAAACAATGCGGCGATCGCCGGCACCATACCGATACCCAACAGCGGAATCATCAGTGCCAACAGGGCCAGGCTGGGAATCGTCTGGATCACACTGGCAATCCCCAATACCGGTGTAGCAAAACGGTGAAATCGGGTCAGAATGATCCCGGCCGACACACCCACACAGACAGCAAGCATCATTGCAAACAAGGTTAACTGGATATGTTCAATAACCTGCCGCTGCAGTGTCCGGCGACGCTCATAGATCACTCTCATAAACGTCTGGATACCGCTTTCTTGCTCGGTTGGATCCAGGCTAAGCTCACGCTGATTATCCGAGGCCCATGCTCGACCGGCAACGCCAACGAATCCGGCACTCATCACCGTCAGTAACACTAAAATCAAAATAGAATGCTTTGAGAACATCATTGCTGCTGTCCCACTTCCTGGAGTTTGTCGGTGATATGTTTGAGCAGATGCGATTTACTGATCGAACCGCAATAGGTGTTTTTGCGAAAGACTGCGATATTTTCCTGTTTGGACGTCTTAAAGGTATCCAGGGCCTCCAACAGGGAACTGGTCGCTTTTAAAAATATATCTGGTTTTTCTTTTTGTTGTTCTTGAGGTTGATCGGTCTGCATGATCGATTCGACTTTGCCGGTCAATAGAGACAGTTGGAATCGATGCTGACCGAGAAACTGATCCACAAATTCATTGGCGGGATTTTCCACCAGTTCGACCGGCCGGTCAAGCTGCTGCAATCGGCCGGCGTCCAGCAGTGCGATGCGATCCCCCATTTTGACCGCTTCGAAAATATCGTGGGTGACAAAGAGGATGGTCTTTTGGATTTGAGTTTCCAACTCGACGAACTCGTTTTGCAGTTGTTCACGAGTAATGGGGTCCAATGCGCCGAACGGTTCGTCCATCAGGATAATCGGGGGATCCGCAGCCAAGGCCCGGGCGACTCCAATCCGCTGTTTTTGACCGCCGCTGAGCTGAGCGGGAAAGCGTTCGCGATATTGATCGGCATCAAGGCCAACCATCTCTAACAAGTCGTCAACCCGTTGATCGATCTTGTCCTGGGGCCAATTCAGAAGCCGCGGCACCACCGCAATATTACCGGCAACGGTCAAATGCGGAAATAACCCGATATGCTGAATGGCATAGCCGATACCGCGTCTCAGGGCGATCGGTTCCTGCTGCATAATATCGGCATCGTTAATGAAAATATGACCGCTGGTCGGCTCGATCAGGCGGTTCACCATTTTCATCGTCGTGGTCTTACCGCTGCCGCTGGTTCCCAAAAGGACCAGCGTCTGGCCTTCTTCGACCTCCAACGACAGATCGCACACGGCTTTAAGGCCGTTGGGAAAGGTTTTATGAACATGTTCGAACCGTATCACGTCAATCCTCGATCAACTTTTATTCACCTCGAGTATGCCGCACAATCCGTGCCCGCACCCCATCCCTTTTTGCTGGTTCATCATCAAATAGCGTAACGCATAGCCCAGTTGCGGTTCAATAATATTTTCGCGCGGCAGTCCCAATCCCAGCCACCCGACACCCTCGACGACCAGCCGCATCCGTTCCATCATCTCGCGAAGGGCCGCCGGATAAGAAGAAGGAATGTCGGCCGGTTGAACAGAGAATTTCCGCTGCTTTTCATCGTATGTCGATATCAGATCCTGGGTGTACTGAACCAGTAAATTCCAGCATAACTGCAGGTGCTCTAAATGGCGATTGACAAAATCAAATCCTTCCTTCGGTACATAGTCAATCATCAATGTACCCAGATCTGTGCGATTATTCGCCTCATGAAGCGAATTAACGGCCTGGCGGATTGGCTGGGCGTGGGAGTTATATTCGCCCGTATCCATATGTCGGCCGGTGAAAACGGACCGATCCACGAACGTCAGAGTCTTGATTTCGACCCCGGCGCGTTTACTGGCCCTTTCAATCACTTTCTCGACCTCCGACCGACTGATCAATCGCAGATTCAGGTGCTGCAGTTCGCTTCGGCGCCGCTCACGCTCCTCTTTGTCATAAATGTACGAAACCACATAATCCATATTACAATTTTTAGACAGGTTGTTCGTCCATAGGCTTTGCCATTCATACGAATAACGTCCTAACCAGTCGCAGACAATCACACAATAATCGTTGGTGGCCTTGGCGATATCCGCCAACAAACGCACCAGCGTCTCCAGATCATTATGATGAGACGTGGATCCATACGACGAAAAATACAGATCATACGGCTGCTCGTCCCCGGCCAGCGGCAGACCCTTGGTAAAATCCCCTTTGGCAAATGTGATCTTGGGATTATCGCCATAGATCGTTCTGCCCTGATCGAGCAGATCATTATTCAGATCGACTCCTTTATAAAAGCCCAGGACCTGCGGAGTGAGCAGATCGACTTCGTTATCTTTGAGGTTGGGGTCACGATCGCGAATGCCCCGCAGTAATTCCAATCCGTCAGCGCTGCCGCAGCCCAAATCCATAATTCGCAAACGCCGCATCTTCAAGGCCGCTTTTTCGATAAGCCTTTTGAGATGGGGATATAGAAAATGCCCGGTGATCTCGTCTTCCCAATAGCGGCGGACGTTGTCATATTTTCCGACCAAGCCGCTCTTTTTGGCATAAAGCCCGCTCTTAACCGCTTCGGTATAGGCGTGCATCTGTTGATTTTCGTCTTTGTCTGTCATTGGATTTCTCCTGTTTAATGATTGTTCCATGGGCTGTTCGTTTTATTCGGGAATCCCGGTACGACGCCGGGTATGACTTTCGTGATCTCCTGCTGAATATCGTCGCCGAGAAGCTGACGGGGCCGAGTCATGATCTCCCGGTATTGTTGATGGGCCGCATATAACGCCCCATTGTCCTTATCTTCCAGCGGGTATCGCACATAAATATCCTCGCGCGTCGGCAGCGGCAAATGATACATAAAGGTTTTATGATCCGTTTGCATCACCTCTCGGATCTGTGCCAGGACCGCCTTATAGTCATCTTGACAGATTTGCGTTTCCCGCAGCATATGCTTGACGATGCCGATGTGTTCATTGTCCATAACCGCCTGTTCGGGACAAAAGACATTCGTCCGCTCCAGCAATCCAAATGCATAATGGATATACTGGGCACCGGCCCGCGGTACGGATGAGAGAGTGATCAGTTTTTCGACGGTGGCCTGGATTCCGGGTTCACTGGTATCCCCGACCCCGGCTGTCGAATAACACGGCAGGCCGTAGTACCGCGCCATCTGCGCACAATCGACGTTGTAATGGTTGAATTCCGGCGCTCCGTACATATCGTTGAGATTGTCCAGCCGCGTTCGCACCGGCACCGCACCATAGAGGACCGGCGCACCGGGCGAAACAAGCTGATTCAATGCCACCCCGGCCAACAGTTCGGCGTTGATCTGCGAGACCATACCAAATTCGTCGAACGGGCCGGTCGCCCCGCCCATGGGGCAACTGGAGATCACCACCGGCACACGCCGTTTGGATATTTCGATCAGTTTTTCGGCCGTGTCGTTCACTACCTGCAGCGGACTTTTGATCACACAGGTGATAAAAGACAAAATCGGAGCCTTCTTAAAAGCGTCTTGACCACCGGCGATGATCTGACCTAACCGGATCACATCATCCAGCGCGTTCAGATCGGTCAGGCCGGCCTGGACATGTTTAGTGATATAACTGAGACTGGCCAGGAATTTATTGACATCTTTATTGCGGCCGTTAATTTCCTCGTCGCAAATATTGACGCAGCGAATGAAAAAATCCAGATTTTCAAGGTTGTCGCACAGATGAGCCGCTTTGCACAAGCGGGCGATACTGCCTTGCCGTCGAGTGAAGCCGGGCAGACTATTGTCAAAATCCACATCCAGCCAGACATTGGTCTCCGAGCCGCTGCCGAACCGCACACGCGGCTCCGATGCATCGAGGATCAGTTGGTTATCCGGATTTCGTGCGCCCAGAACAATTGTTGACGGCGCGGTCTCGAGAATTTGATCGATCAGCGACGAGGGGATCCGGATACGAACACATGCGCCGGCATCCTCAACTTTCGCTCCGGCGGCTTTGAATACCTCGGCCGCCCGCTCGTTATAGCAAAGCAAACCTGGATCCTCCAACAATTCCCGCGATACGGCGTCGACCAGTTCGACCTGTTGATCGCTGAGCCGACAATACGGGCGAACCAATACGCCCTGACGCTGCTTGATGATATTTTGCGTTTTAGATGAATCACTTTTTTTGTCGATGACGTCCATATGTCTCCTTTTGCTCATTGATTGTGTTCGTTTATGAGACGATCATTGTCTTGACCGGAACATCGGTCACAATACCGTATTGGTCCCGGATATACTGAGCCGTTATATCCGCCGACCGCAGTAATGTCTCATCGATCTCAGATTTTTCCTTTTTCAGCGCTTCGCCAAGCAACTGCCCGGCTAACCGGTCCACCGCGAACGGGTTTTTACCGACAAGAAAGCCCAAATCGTATTTGAGCATTGGCTGCTGTTTGATATCCAGACAATCGCATCGTTCGGTTATCGCATACATATGCATAATGTGAAGTGTATTAGACCAGCGACCGTTCATCAAGCCGATCGTATAATCCGCCATGCGGATCGGAAGGGTTTGACTGCCGCGCTGCCAATCGGAAATTTCCTCGCCGGAAAGTGTAATCGCTTTTTGAGTCAGCGCACAAACCGCCTCACATTCACCGCAGCCGATACATCGCTGCGGATCGACCGTCGGGCACGGATCGTTTTTTCGAATTTGCAGGGCATCTTCCGGACAATGTTTGACGCATTTTCCGCAAAGGATACAGCGATCCGGATCAAAACGAGGCAGTAATGACTGGTGCATCCGCAGTTTACCGGTCAATCCGGAACAGCCCATCGCAATACTTTTAACACACCCGGCCAGACCGGCCAGACCGTGAAGGGTCAAATGCGCATTGTTGACCACAAAATCGGCGGCCGTAAATCCGCCGGCGGCATAAAAATCACGAAATCGGTTCACCCCCTCAAGTTCCAAACGCTGCTGCTCGTCGGTAAATTCGAACTGCCCCGGTTTACTCGTTGACGGGCGGTCGAGAACAACAAACGGCGTACCTGATTTTTTACTTTTCGACCAACCGTGTTTTTGGGCCAAACGCAGATATTTGGACGGATTACTGTCGGGGTTTTCTTTATAGCCGCGCGGCCCCGTATAGGCCACGGTCGTATCGCCGGCGACGACACTACAAGCACCCCATTGCCTGAGAAACCGGGCGACGCCAAGCGTGTATCCCGGCTTCATCCGCGTATGACACTTCGGCTCACCAATATGCACTTTCAGCAAGGCCTGCCCGCGAACTTCATCCTTATGAATTCGCCGGATGGCTTTTTTGAGCATATCGCTGACCAGATACGCCAAACTCGTGGGCGCACCCCATAAGTCGATGTTTTTCGCTTTAAGATAGACCACCGGCCAGGCGTCGTCGGTCCGGGTCATCTCGTCGGGTATCTGTACTGTTTTATTGTTCGATGCCATATTAAATCGATTGGATCTGATCAAATGTATTCAGTATGTTTTCGCGGACGTTCGGATCAAGACAGCTTTCAGGCTGCGATTGCCTGAGATTACGAACGAACTGCCTGGCGCGGGATAACGCATCGCTGTCGGGCAAAAGCTGTTCCCGTTTATCGCGATTGGCCAGCCGGGGCATATAAAATTCGTCGCGCATATATCGGATCGTATGGTCTTCGGCAAGAAAATCTTTGGCCGGGCCCTTCTCGATCATGATCTCGGTTGCCAGCGTCTGATCGTTGACCTCGATGCCGCGCAACACCCGCTGACACATGCCCAGAATTTCGTTATCCATCACCAGCTTTTCGTAAGAAACGGTCAGGTCTTCTTCCATTAATCCGGCGATATCATGAATGTAATTCGCCCCCGACATCGCGACCAACAGACTGGACATCGCACTTTCATAAGCCGCCTGGATATCCACCTCCTTCGAATCCGATGTCCCGGCGGTCGAATAAAGGGGGATCGCGAAATGCTGGGCCATTTGCGATACGGCCGCATTGATCATCGCCCGTTCGATCGGCCCGCCCAAGTGATTCATCGTTCGCAGATCCGTAATCGAACCCACACTGCCGCATATCCCCGGTGCACCTTTTTGAACGCACTGCACCAAAGCAATGCCGGCCAGTGTCTCGGCAATATGGGTCAGGACATTGCCCGCTAAGGTAATCGGAGAAGTTGTGCCGCAAATCGGCTCGGTCGGCACTACGACCGGTAATTTCTCTTTTGCCAGATAACAGGTCATCTCGCCGTAATGTTCGTCAATCTTAAAGGGGCTGATCAGCAATGTGATAAACGAAACAAAGGGCTTGGCCTGCAGCGCCTCGGCACTGCCGGCGATCAACCGGGCCATTTCCACCACCGCTTTGCACCCCTGCATCGAATAGATCCCGCCCATTACATGCTTGGTGGTATTATCCAAGGCATAGAAAAAGCGATTCAAGTCGATATGATCGCGATTCTCAATATCATGCGGAAATACATTAATCGTGAACAAATGAATGTTTTCCAGTGCGTCAACCATCCGTGCATTAAAAATCACATCCTCAGTGGTCGAGGGACGGCGTTGACCGGTTTCGGGATCCAAAACATAAATGGCCGTCCCGCCTGTGCCGTAGTGAACCCGATTCTTTTCCAAAACCACATCATGTTGGCCGTCCCGTGAACACAGCGTGATCGAAGACGGGTTCGAATCGATCGCATCTTCCACCAACGATTTTGACAGTTTCACAATCCGGGTTTGCGGATTCGTATCGGCGCCGGCAGCTTTGAATGCTTCGAATGCGGTCGGCGAATTGACCTGCATCCCGGATTTGGCGAGCACGTCGAATGCCGCATCGGCAATTTTTCGAATGTCCGATTCGCTCAGGGGTTGATATAACGATGCATTCAATCCGGGCTGTTCATGTTTCGGTTTTGGGTGTGTTGCCATTCATACCTCCATGAAATTATCTTAAAATTTCCATTTTTCAACTAATTCGTCCGCCCCGCCGGATTGGAATATGCGAGCTGCTTGATCCGCCGGACACTCTAAGCGATCGAGGCGTTTTTCGATCGGTTCGATAAATTTTTCTTCGCCGCGGCCGCGTCGAGACAATCCCATACGGGCAATATCTACCATTTGGCCGGCGAATTGTTCCAACGATATACCGTCATGTTCGCCGTGAAGGCCGTGTTGACATGCATTATGGCGTAATTGGCGCAAGGTTTGCCAGTCATATGCCTCAAGGGCTTCTTTGGCTTGGCGGACCGCAGACACCAGCCCCAGCGTCAAGGCCGATGCGGCCAGCAGCGCATCGGGCGGCTGCTGATCATTCGCACGATTTTCGACGGTATAGTAACGCGAAATTCGGGCATTGTACCAATAACAGGAATTATGCAGATCGATATCCGATTGGTGCGGCGTCACGGATACGTCGTTCCCGTCCGGATCGACCCCGACGGCAAGCTGCTCCTGGTAATAATGATCGAAGCTGTCATATGCACTGAGGATCAGTGGTTTGCCGTCCCGCACCGCGTACACCGGTTTAAGTTCAGCCACTGTTTGAATATAATCCTTGATATCCGCAAAGGGCTGTTCCGGAATTCCGACCCGATTGCTGTTGGGCATCCACCAGTCCCAGAATTTCTCGGCCACACATTTATAGTCCGGATCGATTTGATTCTGCCAGATATTGGAATTGGCCATCAGGGCAATCTGAGCGCCGGAAAATCCGTTCAGCACATTCACCGCATCGATCGCCTCGTCCATCTTGATGCTGATATGCACATGCGTGGCGGCATTGACCGTGAACATATGCATATCGTCGCCGTCGGCCTTGGCAATCCGCCGGTTCGAACCGAAAGCCTTAACCCAGGGGCTGGTTCGCCCCTTTTTCATTAACAAATCTTTGCTCGGCGGGGTAACCGGATGGATTCCGTAGCACAAAAAGGCCACGTTTTGCTGTTGGCAAAACGGCATCAGGGTTTGGCGAAGCTGCGCGATCTGTTCTTGCAGATGATGCAGGTCCCCGACATGAGCCATGGAAAACTCAGCCTTGCAATAGCCCGTTTCGCAACCGGCAACGGTATCATTGAGCGGGCCTTGGGTCTTGGCGCCAATCACGCGGCCGGTCATTTTATCCTCGACCGGCTGCCAACCGTTCGATACCAAATAATCCCACAAAGCACAAACCACCTCAAAATCGACCGCACTGCCGTCCGGATTAACCAGCGGGAATTTCAATTCCGCGCCGATCCGCCGCTGCCCGGATGTCTGCCGGGCCAATGCGTTTTCAAATCCTTCGACAAAATAGTCATAAATGGTATCCATTGTTGACCACCTATTCGTTTGCAGATTCCTTAATAAATGTTTTCGGGTCGCCCATCACATGGCCCTCGCCGCGGATCACGAATTTATAACTGGTCAACTCTTCCAGTCCCATTGGCCCGCGAGCATGAAGTTTATCCGTCGAGATGCCGATTTCCGCACCCATGCCCAGCGATTCGCCGTCACAGAACATTGTCGAGGCATTGACCAGAACGACCCCCGAATCGACTCCCTGAGTGAATGCGGCCGCATGTGACGGATCATCCGTCACAATCGTATCGGTATGGTGCGAACCATAGGTATTGATATGCGCGATCGCCGCGTTGACATCGGCAACTACGCGAATGGAAACAATATGGTCCAGATACTCGGTTTGCCAGTCCGCTTGTTTAGCGGGTTCGACATCCTTGGCGATGGATCGGGTCTTTTCGCAGCCCTTGACCGTAACGCCGCATTCTGCGAACGCCTTGACAATCGCAGGGATGTTATCCAGCATCTGCTGGGATACCAATAAGGTCTCCATCGCATTGCACACCTCCGGCATCAGGCATTTCGAATCCAACGCAATGTCGATCCCCTTTTGCAGATCATCGAATTGATCGAGATAAACATGGCAGATGCCGCTGTAATGTTTGATCACCGGGATTTTCGATTGTTGACTGACCGCTTCGATCAACCCTTTGCCCCCGCGCGGAATGACCATATCAATATCGTTTTCTAAATTCAACAGTTCGCCGATATCCTCATGTGAGCCGCTGATGATCTGGATCGCTTCGGCGGGCAGTCCCGCCTCGGTAAGCGATTCCTGCCAGAGAGTTCCCAACAATTCGTTACATCGCTTCGCTTCCGAACCGCCTCTGAGAATCGCGGCATTGCCGGATTTCAGGCAGAACGCTCCGGCGTTGACAGTCACATGCGGCCGCGCTTCATAAATCATTAAAATAACACCGATCGGTACACGAACCCGTGCAAATTCCATTCCGTTTTCTGTTCGTCCGGTGCGAAACGATTGGCCGACCGGATCCTCCAGGGCTTCGATCTTTTTCAGCGATCGAATGCGCCCGTCGATCTTGGCTTCGCTGAAGTGCAACCGATCGATCATATGGGCGGACAAACCGTTCTTCACGGCCGTATTCATATCGGCTTGATTGGCGGACAATATCGCGTTTTTCCGGGCCGCCAGCTTCTCGGCCATTTGGCCAATCGCTGTGTTTTTCTGTTCGGTTGTTGCTGTGGCAATGATTTCGTATGCCTTCGTTGCTGCCTGTGCAATTGTATTAACGTTCAAAATATCCTCATAATTTTCAAATTACGTTTAATTTTACAAAGTTAAAGTGGTTGAACGGAATGCGTATTTCACTGCATGGCCCACAGCCATTTGCCTAATTCGATCTCAGGGCAAACACTGATGTGCAGCCCTTCGTCAAAGCAATTGAAGTGACCAAATAAACCAATATGTCTATTTACTGCTAAAATCGTATAAATATACCGTTTCATATTATTTTTTTCCTGGATTAAAAAAACGTCGCCAATCCCCCATATATGCCGTTTTTGAGCGTTTAACAGCACATCGTGACGCATTATAACGTATTGTAACGCAAATAAACCGTAATTTCAAGGAATTATATTAAAATCTCAACCATCGCCAATTGTCTGGATGTCACTTATGACAATCCGCTCGGTTTGACAACCGAGCCGTATACGACCCCCGTCGGCTATTATCCGTCTGCCGGTTACGGCATATATGACATGGCCGGCAACGTCCGGGAGTGGACCAGTACTGCATATTCGGGCTATCGCATGGTTCGAGGCGGCGGCTGGAATGATGTATATTTCAAATGCGAGGTAACTGGCAGTACTTTACGATTGGTGCGTATGCCAATACGGGTGAAATCGGCTTCCGCGTCTGCCGAATTCCCTAAACAAAGATTAGTTTTTTGATATTACAACTCTACTTTACAGGTGTGCATTAAAACTAATTACCCCCCACGCCTTCCATCGGGCAGCCGCGATACCGGATCAATAGTCCACTTTCCTCCGCCAAAAGGCGACTGGCAGTCGATTGAAAGGCAAGCGAAAGTTTACGCTATCGTTTCTCACTGCCTATGGCTCCGGGGCATTTACTAAATCGGGTTTATTCACGAACTTACCCTCGGCAATGGCTTTGACCTGGCCATCCTGAACGATTTCAGCCTCCATCATATAGAGTGTATTTGAATGATGGGTGACCCAGGCTTTGACTATCGCATTTTTCTGAAGCTGCAGAGTCTGTTTGAATCGTATCTTCAACTCGGCAGTAACGCCGCGAATACCTTTGGCAAAAAGGCAATTGCCCATCGCACAGTCACAAATCGCTGAAATAACCCCCCCATGGGGAATTCCTTTATACCCCCCAGTCCACGGCTGCAGTTGAAATTTTGAAACAACACAATCGCCGTCTTGGTCATAGTCAAATGTCAAATGCAATCCATGGGGATTTGAAGAGCCGCAGACAAAACAATCCGAATGAACCGATTCTCGCAATTGAATTCGACCCAAATGCTGTGTATTAATGGTCACAGATATTGTCCCCTGTCTCTAAGGTGTCTTGAGTAAATGCAGATACAAGCGCTTCAGGTGTACTGGATGGCGCCCCAACAACAACGTTAATGCCATTTTGAGCAAAAAGCTGCTGAGCCCGCTGCCCCATGCCGCCTGCGATAATAACATTGACACCTAAGCCATGAAGCCATTGCGGCAGGACACCCGGTGCATGAGCGGGTGGCGTTTCATCATTTCTGGTGATTATCTGTTTGCTGTCATCGTCAATTTCAAAAACAGCAAACTGATCACAATGACCGAAGTGAAGACTGAGTTTTCCCTGTGCTAATGGAATTGCAATTCGCATCTGTTTCCCTTTCCAAATTTTATTTCTTATTTCAAATCCATACATTTCAAGACACTTTGTTTAAAAGCAATGGCCGCCTGACTGTCTTTGTATTGCTGAATATAGGGTTTGCCCGAATCACAGGCGTAAACAATCGCAGGATCGATCGGTATCCTGCCTAAAAAAGGCACACCCATTTCTTCTGCCATTTTCTGCCCGCCGCCTGCTTTGAAGATATCTGTCTTATGGCCGCATTGCGGGCAGATAAATCCGCTCATATTTTCGATTACCCCCAGGATATTGACATCCAGATTCCTGCAAAAAGTAATCCCTTTACGGACGTCAGACAAGGCTAATTCCTGAGGCGTGGTAACAATGATCGCTCCGGTACACTTTTCAAGAAGTTGCACGATCGAAAGAGGTTCATCGCCTGTTCCTGGAGGTGAATCAATAATAAGATAATCCAGTTTCCCCCATTGAACGTCTTTTAAAAATTGTCTGATCATGTGGTATTTCCGCGGGCCTCTCCATATAACGGCTAAATCTTTTCCCTGCAGCAAGAATCCTATAGACATAACTTTCAGATTATGAGACATCTCTACAGGCAATATATCCTGTCCCTCTGAACGAATCCGGGCATCTTCGAGATTCAATACCTTGGGGATGCTCGGGCCATGAATATCAATATCCAACAAGCCAACTTTTTTACCGGCAAGTGCCAGGGAAATTGCCAAATTCACCGATACCGTGCTTTTGCCAACGCCACCTTTGCCCGACAGAACAAGAATTTTATGCTTGATCGGACTCATCCGCTGACGGATCTGCTGCTGTTCAATCTGCATCTGTCTTTCCATATTGTGCTGTTGGGTTTGTGAACGTTGCGCTGTCATCTGCAATCCTTTTTGATTTATCCTTTTACTTCTTTGGGGCAGGCGTTTGAAATTTTAAAGTCCATAGCGACGTCATACTTTTCAGCTATCTGACCAAAAGCTTCTTGTACCGATTTAAATATGACATCGGATTGGCCAATAATCAAACTATCCATTGTTCGTGTTTGGACTTTCAACCCCTTGTCTTTCAATATCCTGCAGAATTCATCAATAGGCGCGTAAAGAGATTTTGTTTTCAATGGATAAATACTTATTTGAGCCTGGACTCTCATAACTGCACCTCGGCCGCTATAAACGCACCTTTCTTGCTGCCCACGACTCGGCACAAAGATTCCCAAAACGGCGATAACCCTATCAGCCATTTATTTCTGATAATAAAGCCGACTGTTTTCATTCTCACTTTACCGAAACGCTCAAGCAAATTCTGTAACTGCTGTGGTGAAAATAAGTGTGCATAAGCATATACACTGTTTTCGTTTTGTCGTCTTTTTTGATTATAAGCAGATAAGGAATTTAATACACCGAACCAAAGTTTGCCTTTGGGTTTTACACATCTGGCCATTCCAGCAATTATGCGTAATGGTTTTTCAGCAAATTCAAGCGTTGTGATTGCCGCAGCAGCATCAAAGCTGTTTTCAAAAAAGGTAATATCTTGACCATCCGCTATATGGAAATGACAATGCGGCACGCCCTTTTTTTTTGCGTTCTCTATCATTTTCTCAGAAACATCGACCCCGGTAACTTCAAATCCCTGTTCACTGAAGTATTTGCTCCAGTGGCCTGTGCCGCAGCCGATTTCAAGAAGCTGTTTGCCGCCGTCATAATTTGAAAGTAAATGATCAAAAGCCATCTTCTCAAGCCGGTCATACATTTGGCCTGTCGGTGAGTCATACCAATCATCATAATCGGCGGCTATTTTGTCGAAATCATAGCTTACCCCTGATTGATTGGCCACGCGATGGATATCCTCAACCCAAGGCATACGTAATTTCTCTGAACATTGATTTTACTTTTTCAGCAACGTCTCCACCGGTGTACTCAATTAGCGTTGCCTTCATGATTTGTGCTTTGGTGAAGGACTCATCGTAAGGGATTTTACCAACAACCTTTAGGCCTTTATCAGTAGCCTTCTGTTCGATTCGTTCTGTCATCGCAGGATTAATGTCTGCTTTATTCACACAGACCAACGTTTGAATACCGAAATTTGACGTAAGCTGTGCAACCCTTTCAAGATCGTGAATCCCTGAAAGTGTGGGTTCGGTAACCACAAGCACCAGATCCGCACCGGTGATCGAGGCAATTACCGGACATCCAATGCCGGGAGAACCGTCCACAATCAACATATCTTTATTTTGTTCTTCGGCAATCCGTTTCGCCTCTTTGCGAATCAGGGTGACGAGCTTACCGCTGTTTTCCTCCGCTATGCCTAATTTGGCGTGAACCATGGGTCCGAATCGGGTATCTGAAACAAACCACTGGCCGTTGATCGCATCTTTGAATTCAATAGCTTCAACGGGACAGAACGCGACGCAGACTTTACAGCCTTCACAGGATACAGGGTCAACGACATATGTTTTCTCTATTACGTCGTTACCTGTCCCGTTAAGACGAATAGCACCAAAGCGGCACATGTCGGCACATTTGCCGCAGCCGATACATTTTTCAGTAATAATAGAGGCCTGCTTGCCGCCGGAAAAATCCTGTTTTTCTTTAATCACAGGAGCCATAACCAGATGTAAATCGGCCGCATCTACATCGCAATCCGCTAAAACACAATTCGGTGCCAGAGAAGCAAAAGCCGCAGTGATGCTTGTTTTGCCCGTTCCGCCTTTACCGCTAATAATGACGAATTCCTTCATGATGTCAAATTTCCTTTGTGTTTCTGTTTTTTACTAAATACAAGAATTATGTTTACTGTATTTTCTCTCTTCATTTTTCTTATTTAATTCAAAGAATTTGTCTTGCCACCACAAAAAATGGCCCCAGGGATTATCCCTTCTGTAATTGCCGTCTTGCGGCACACCGGGCCAGGAATTGATCTTCTCCAATAAAGCGGAACATGGTTTATCCTTTGCCAAAAGCTCATAAGCACACTGAATAAGCGTAAACTTTCGATTTGCCTCAGGATTGCTTGGATTATGATCCGGATGGTATTTTACGGCCGCCCGTCGATAGGCCTTCTTAAGCTGCTGTTTGTCGGCCATTTCTTCGACATCAAGGATTTTACAGGCTGCTTTACGTGCCTCCAGATCCCTGGTTATCTTTTCCATAAAGTCCGGGTCGTGTTTCAATTCTCAGCCGCCCTTTTTATATCTTCGTACAGTTTTAAAAACGTTTGCTTATAATCAGGCATGGCCTCGACGATCATCACACCTCGAGAATAGCTTTCGGCGATTTTGCGGTCGTTCGGTATATCGAGCATTATTTCAATGTCTTCTTTTTGACAATATTTGACAACCGCATCGTCACCAATATCGCTTCTGTTTATGGCTGCCGCAAATGGAAGTTTTAATTCTCTTACCATTCCAACCGCTAATTCAAGATCATTTAAGCCAAACGGAGTGGGTTCCGTCACCAGCAATACAAAATCACTTTCCTTGATCGCTTCAATGACCGGGCATGATGTTCCGGGCGGTACATCAAGGACAGTCAACCCGTCATTGATGGCTTTTTTCTTTACATATTTTATTAATGCCGGTGTCTGAATCGCGCCGATGTCCAGCTTGCCGTGACCAAAATACATTTCATTTGATCTGCCGAATTCTGCGATGCCGATCTTGCGTTGTTTTTCCCAGATCGCATTTTCAGGACAAATGGCCATGCACCCGCCGCAGGAATGGCATAACTGCTCAAACACAAGGGGTTTGTCTTTCAGGCAAACGATCGCGCTGTATTGACAAAGCTGCCCGCACCTGCCGCAGCCGGTACATTTATCCATATCAACTTCGGGTACGCCAACGGTTACATCTTCACTCACTTCGATATCCGGCTTTAAGAAAATGTGACCGTTGGGCTCTTCCGCATCGCAGTCCAAATATTGAACCGTGTTTCCTGCTTGAGAAACTGAAACGGCCAGACTGGTGGCAATCGTGGTTTTACCGGTTCCGCCTTTACCGCTTGCAACTGCTATTTTCATATCAAATCAACTCCGGGACAGTATTATCTTTATGCCAGTTAAATTTATCTTTCGCAATCCAACCTTCCCGGGGCAAGCTATCAAAACAAACCGGTTCAGGATTGCACCAGTGATTTTCCTGAATATCCCACTTGGTGTATCGATCCATCGGCGATGCGGTTTGATCAATCCTGTAACCGGCCGGGTGAAATTCCACTTCAACATCTTCCGCCTTGAGCACCAGATCCATGGTTCACTCCTTTGCTTTTCGAATTAATGATCCTGTATTTTGCACCTATCGTGAACTACCCGATTTTCTGTTGAGTAATGGTCATCGCGCCATTTGGACACTCAGATACACATATCGCACATGCGGTACAAAGTTTGGGATTGACAATGGCATGGCTATTCACTCGAATCGCATGAACGGGGCATACATCTGTGCAAATACCACAGCCGTTACATTTGTCTGTTTGTACAAAAGCCGCAGCTTTGCGGCCGCTTTCTAACTCGGATATTCTTTTCTGGATTTGCTGTTTCTGCTGTTGTAAAACGTGAGCCTGCTGTTTCAATTGATCTAATTCCGATTGACCTGCAGGTGGCTGAAAAGCACCCGGGTCTGCTGGGCAGTCAGGCATCGTCGTGCGCGTTGCCATACCCATACTTCGGCCCATGCCCTTGCCGCCGCCCATACCGCAACCTCTACCACCGCTTCTGCCCATATTCATGCCCGGATTACCCACTGCAGGATGAACTGAACCGGACGGCGGCATTTGATCGGGTTGCTGCCCTGAACCAACACCAAAATGACTTTGCACATTAGGGCCATCGGCTGATGCAAAATGACCAGCGTTGAACTGTTCGACTGCATTGCGAATATTCCCACTGACACCGACAATAACCTGTATCCCCGCTTGGCCGAAGACATTAAAAGCGTTAGGACCGCAGTTGCCGGTCAAAACTGCTGTAACGCCCTTTTCTGACATTAATTGAGCCGATTGAATGCCCGCTCCGCCGCCTAATGCGGTATTTGGGTTTTCAATCGCCTCGAACTGCATCGTATCGGTATCAATAATCAAAAAATACGCACATCTTCCGAATCGGGATTCCACATCGCTGTCAAGCGTTGTTCCTGATGAAGTGACTGCAATTTTCATAAGTTTCCCTTTCTAACCTAACGGACATGTCCCAGTTGGGCAACGGTTACTGCCTGACGATTTTGAGCTGCTTGTCGCAGAAAATGTCGAAAAAAGCTTCTGCATCTCATCGCTGCCGCACTTTTCGCAGGTATGCTTTTCGGAACTGCCCGCTTTTTCCAGAAAATCTGTTTTGTATCCACATCTCTTGCATTGATATTCAAATATCGGCATCTTAATAAATCCTGTGATTGAGCACTTTGAATGCGATTAGATCACGATGACGATTTAGTAAATTTTTTAAAATCGCTGAATACCTCATCTGCAGAATAAGCTAAGCACCAGGAAGGGTGATCAACTCGCCCTTCGCTGTGTTTGCTCATATCGATTGTTATTACTCTGACTTTTGCTTTTCCAGTTCTTCGATGCGCCGGTTGATATCATCGAGTGACTGTTGCAGGTATTCAGATTGTTGCTTTAATGCCTGCTGTTCTTGTTCGGCCGTAGGCCCCTCGGGGAAACCACTCGGATAAGCAGTTGGGTAACCACCGGAATATCCACCCCAGGCAGGCATACCGTATCCGGCTCTTGCCCAACCCGAAAGGCCGGTCGCGTAATACCAGTTACGACGCCCCCGGCCGCCACCGCCGAAACCTCGGCCTCGTCCGAAAAATCCGCGTCCGCCAACAGGATTGGCATATCCCGGCACCGGGTATCCGGCGCAAAAACCAGCGGCTCTACCTGTCATTGGCCCTAAACCTACCGGACCTGTTCCATCTCCACCTGGCATGATAAATCTCCTTTCGAATAAAAAATTGTTAATTTCCTGTACTACGCGGCGAAGTACTCGCTACGAAGCACGCGCCATTTTTGTACCACATTTTGGGCAGCTTCTTTGATTACACGGCTGCCCTGCGACATGGGGGACGGTTGCACTGCAGCTTGGACAGACACAACTTCCGCCCGGCCCTGCGGCAAACGGACCGCCCATCCTGCCTCTACCCTGTCCCAGACCGCGTCCCGTGCCGGGTCCCTGCCCGCTCGGGCCTGTACCATCGCCTCTTGGCATAATTTATCCCTTTCATATTTGAATTCGTTTTATCATTCCCAGCGGCCAAATCTGCCGCCGCCGCGACCTCTACCCCAACCTCTACCGCGGCCGAAACCCCGGCCAAAACCAAAGCCCCTGCCTAGCCACGGATTGATACCTCTGCCATAAGGTACTCCAAATCCATAGAAAGCCGCTCCATATGGCCCAACTGCTGGTGCAACAGGACCGTAACCGGTTCTGCCGGCAATTGGATTCATATAACCCGGCACTGAGTAACCTGCACAGACACCGGCGGCTCGACCTGTCATCGGCCCTAATCCTGCCGGGCCTGTTCCATCTCCACGAGGCATATGAATCACCTCCTTTTCGTTTGTTGGATTTGTATTTAAACTGCTTATTGGCGTTCCCTGAAGCCCTGCCAGACCATTGGCCTGGCCGGGTCTATCTTTTGATTCCTGCAACACACAGAAACCCATTCCGCGTCCTGTCATCGGACCTTGACCAAAAGGACCTGTACCGTCAAATCCGGGCATTTTCTTTTTCTCCTTTGAATGCTTTTGTTTGCTTCAAAATCATTTCGCCAACTTCACAACCGATATTTCTTGAAATGACAGGACACTTCGCTTTGAGTATAAAAAAGATGTTTTTGTGAACATCGCTCAATGTCTCATAATTGCCCTGTCCCTTGGCGATAATCAAATCCGCCCTATCAAACCGATCCCTAAAAGATTGAGAACAGCTTTCTAAAACTGTCCCGGGGGCATCGGAACCGTTGTCGATGACTTCAACGATCTTGGGCAGTCCGGCAATTTCAGCATCTTGCATGGTTGCATCGTTGATAACAGGAGAACCTTTGACAGCAACCGTAATTTTTTCTATGGGTAATTGTTCGATTAACAACCGGTCAAACACAATTTCACCGGCATTATCGGCCAGATAAAGAATCGCCTGTGTTTCATGGACCGCTTTGCGAAAAGCACTCAATTGATGATGAGGGAACGGGGCAACAAGACACCGGTCGATCGTTTCTTGCAGTTCATGTTCAGTTAGCTGGCTTCTAACACCAAAATCGATAATATTTCCGGCAATCGCCATTCGCACAGCGATTTCAAGCGGATCGTCCGATTCCATAATCAAATGGCGCATTTGAGGATATAATTTCAATGCCGCATGATTGAACCGCTGCTTGATTCCATGATACGGATCATCAACACCCACTCGGTCGCGAATTAACCGATGGATTTTTTGCCCGATGACCGGCGGTGATTGACTCATATCCAATTCACGCGCACAATCCAGTACATCACGAACAACCTGTTCATGGATATGAATATCATCCGTTGCATGTCTGGCCGCATCCAGCGCTTGTCTGATAAAACACGGTATGCAATCCAGAAAGATTTTCATAATCGTTGTGCTGCCTTTCTTAAATCCAGTGTCCATCAACATTCGCGTGATCAACCGGCTTTAATTTGCCTGCCCTGAAAGATTCCACGGCCTCGGCAACCGTTTGCTTGTCGGCCAGAAATATTTTGACATCGGCAGCATTAAGCGTCTTAAACGCATTCGGCCCCACATTGCCGGTGATCACCGCCTCTACGCCGAGATTGGCGATATTTTGCCCGGTTTGTATGCCGGCCCCTTGAGCAGCATTCAAATTGACTGTATTGTCATATGCCTCAAAGTCATCGGATTCGGTATTAAATACAATAAGCCATTTGGCTCGTCCAAATCTAAGATCGATATCACTTGAAAGTGTTTTTCCTTGCGCTGTTACTGCGATTTTCATTTGCTTATCCTTTCTTTGCGCTGCTTAGACTTCGTCCCCCTCGGTTACACAAGACCTTTATGAGCAGCAACTTGATATATTTGTTTATCTGTTTCCGCCACGCCATCGACAACCTCGCCGCCGACGTCCAAAGCTTGTTCGCGAACCGGGCCAACACCCCGGCATGCAGAACTCCGGTCTTACTAATTCTCCGGTCTTATAAGCATCAAGTACGTCGTCAACACGTCCGGTTACAAAGGGTAAAACCTCAATTCCGGATTGTATAACCATATTGGCAAGCAACCGTGAAACCGCTCCACAAATAATGACATCTGCCCCAAGCGTTCTTAATTGCTCGGTACGCTGCGGCAGTGTTCGATTTTCGATTTCAACTTCATGCCGCTGAGTTTCTCTGCCATCTTCGATATCCACTAACAAAAGTCGGTGCGCAAAGTCGAATGCGTTCGAAACATAATCGCCATATACAGTTATAGCTATTCTCATGAAACAAGCCTTTCAAAGTAAATTTCAGCAATTAATATGCCAGATGAATGAGGCAGATTTGATCTTAAGGTTAAGATATTTATTAACAAAGGCTTATAAAATTTTAGGCGTGATTTTCACAAATGTAAAAAGTATAAAAAGCGATGCATTATGCAACTGTTCCTGGTCGCAGACAATTGCATATTGCCACAGCAAGATTTAACGGATTTTGAATGCCTTCATCTTGCGAAATAACGTGCTTTTGTCAATTCCAAGCTCTTTAGCGGCCGCGGTTTTATTGCCCTTATTTCGCTTTAAGGCCTGTTTGATCAGAAGAATCTCCATCTGCTTAATCGTGGCCGGTTCGATATCCTGATCCGATTCATTATTGATATTTGGACGAACGGAGTCAGGCAGGTGTTTTAATTCGATGATCTCACCCTCACATAATACAAAACAATGCTCAATAATATTCTCAAGTTCACGCACGTTTCCGGGAAACTTATACGCCAGCAGCGCCGCCGTCACTTCGTTGGTAACACAGCAGATATGCTTGTTATGCCGTTGATTAAATCTGCTGATAAAATGATCGACTAACAGCGGAATATCTTCTTTCCTGTCTCTTAATGGAGGCAGATCAAGCTTCATCACGTTGACCCGGTAATACAAATCATCTCGGAACTTACTTTCCTTGACAAGTTCATCGAGTTTTTTATTGGTCGCGGTGACGATTCGGACATCGGCTTGAATCGGTGAAATACCGCCAACCGGCTCGTATGTCTTATCCTGTAAAACCCGCAGCAATTTGACCTGAACAGCAGCAGACACATCTCCGATCTCATCTAAAAAAATCGTTCCGCCTTCAGCCAAAGCAAATCGGCCCGGTTTATCTTTTTTCGCATCGGTAAACGCACCGGCCTTATAACCAAACAACTCCGATTCTAACAGTGTATCGGGCAAAGCGCCGCAGTTGACGGCAACAAACGGCTTATCCTTACGAAAGCTCAGATTATGAATCGCTCGTGCAAAAAGTTCTTTGCCTGTTCCGCTTTCACCTTCGATTAGAATGGTTGTGTTACTCTCTGCGATATTCGGCAAAATAGCAAAGAGGTTCTGCATTTTATGACTTTGGCTGATGATATCTTCACATGAATATCGACCTTCGATTTCTTTCCTTAATTGTTCAATGGTACTGATATCACGAAAGGTTTCAACGCCGCCAATAACATTATCCTTAGAATCTTTTAATAACGCAGTCGATATGGTGATGGCCAGCTTTTTGCCTTGAGCATCGATGATGTGAACGGCTTTATTCATGATGGGTTTGCCGGTTTGAATTGTTTCGGCAAGGGTACAACCGGTTTCGCAAACATCGGCCCGCAACACATCTCTGCAGAGTTTACCGATAGCTTCCCGGCGTTTGATACCCGTGATTTCTTCGGCCGCTCGATTAAAAGAAGTGATCCGCCAATTCAAGTCAACGGTAAACACACCTTCACTGATCGAGTCTAAAATCACATTGTGTTCTTTATTTTCCATTTTCTGCTAAAAATAATTTAACATAGACAGTTGCAAAATGCAACGGTTGCTCTAAATTTAATCAGACAGTTTATATTGCAATTTAAGTTATTCGAGGCCCCACGACCTCCGGGCCACCGCGATACCGGACCAATA
>CAZFDE010000003.1:0-94451 GCA_964517795.1 uncultured Pirellulales bacterium
TAAAAATGAGTATGTTAACGCAGGTTTAAACAGCTATGAAAGGGCTTTGTGTTAAAAACTTCTAACAGGGTGTACCCTTTTCGCTTGCAAAATTGAAAGCGGTCTTATTCGTAAAAAAATCCTGTTTTGACGGGATTCAGTTGCTATAATCATTTCCTATGAAAACGAAGATCACAGCGCCTATTTCAGGAAAAGATATAGCGCAGTGCGTGGCGCAGGCCAAGGCTGCGGCCGCGGGCGGTGCGCAGATCATCGAATTGCGCACAGATTACCTCGACGATCTGAGCGTTGAGTCCGTAGCGGAATTGATTGCGAAGATACGCTCGGTGGCTCCAAACATCCCGCTTTTGGTTACCTGCCGCGATAAGGCCGAGGGCGGGGCGAAGGATTATCCACTGGATCTGCGGCTATCGGTATTATGCCAAGCGGCTCAGTGCGGGGCGGATTTTATCGATATTGAGTTTGCTAATTTCAAAAGGCCGGAAGTTCGGCAAAAAATCCAGGATGCATTGGCAGGGACACCAACGCGGCTGATCCTCTCGGCTCATCAGTTCGAGGGCTGTTTTGCCGATATCGATACGCTTTATGACCAGATGAAAGGAGCCTGGCCGCAGGCGATTGTCAAGATCGTCTATACGGCCAAGCATATCAATGACTGTTTTGAGGCATTCGATCTGCTGAATCGAACCCAAGGTCAGGATCGCATTATTTTGGCGATGACCGAGGCAGGGCAGATTGTGCGGATCCTTTGCGCGAAATTCGGGGCGATGCTGACGTTTGCCCGTATCGATGAATCGTCCGGAACCGCACCGGGGCAGGTAACGATCGAGCAGCTCAAGGAATTGTACCGGTTCGAGCATATCGACCAAAATACCGAAGTTTACGGGATTATCGGCTCGCCGGTTGCGCATTCGTCCAGCCCGGCCTATCATAATACCGGTTTCACCAGGGCGGGGCTCAATAAGGTGTATCTGCCGCTGCTGATCGACGGCGGCCGCGATGGGTTCTTTGGCTTTATTGATCATGTCCGCCGCCGGCCGTGGCTGGGCTTTGCCGGATTCAGCGTAACGATCCCGCACAAGCAGAATGCCATTGAATATGCCAAATCGCAGGGCGGTGAAATCGAACCGTTAGCGGAGAAGATTGGTGCGGCCAACACCATGACTTTAAATAAGGAACGGATCAGGGTTTTCAATACGGATTATGCCGGCGCAATGGATGCGATCATCGAGAAACTTGGCGATAAAACCAAGCTCAACGGATTGAATACGGCGGTGATTGGTGCGGGCGGGGTTTCGCGGGCGATCGTTGCGGGTCTGGTCGATGCCGGCGCGACGGTGACGATCTATAACCGGACATTCGAAAAAGCCGAGCGGCTGGCCCGCGAATTCGATGGCGTTGCCAAATCGCTGAGCGAAGTTGCGTCACTGGATGCCGAACTGATCGTCAACTGCACCAATATCGGCATGCATCCCGATGTCGATCAATCGCCGCTGCCGAAAGCGTGTCTGAAAAAAGGGCTGATCGTTTTCGATACGGTCTATAACCCGGCCGAAACGCTCCTGTTGAAAAATGCCGAAGCCGCCGGTTCGCAGACCATCAGCGGCGTCGATATGTTCAATAACCAGGCCGCAAAACAGTTCGCGCTGTTTACGAACAAAAATACATAACTTAAACGGATACTACAAATTAAGGATGCAGCATTATCAATGATCGATTAATGCAGTTTGTATGGTTTTGTGCCGCGGGTTATTCTTTCTTTTTGGGCGGCATTTTATTGCTCATTTCAATTCTGTTCTCAAAAACAGCAGAAAAATACTGGCAACGAGCCATTTTTTATGCCCTTACGCTTGTTGGATGTTTTTTTATATTTCTTTCAGCGACCCCCTTGGCTCGGTGGTTTTATTTCATATGGATAGTTACGTTATTTGGATGGCTCATATATGTTTCGTTTAATAAAAAGTTGAAATCAACTTTTTTGAAGTGGTGTAGTATTTTGGTTTTTTGTTTAACCGTCGCCGCAATGTTATTTGAACTGTCTTATTTTGTAACACCCCATATATCAGAAAAGAAATTCAAGGTTCTTTATA
This sequence comes from uncultured Pirellulales bacterium, assembly GCA_964517795.1. GTDB lineage: Bacteria > Planctomycetota > Phycisphaerae > Sedimentisphaerales > Anaerobacaceae > CAZFDE01. The sequence goes on from CAZFDE010000003.1 coordinate 2,091, forward strand.
TCATTGGTGATTCTGTTAGTGCTGGCATTGGGGGGGGGAAATGAAGAAACATGGCCTGAGATATTACAGAATAAGTATGGAATCAACATTGTCGATTTATCTAAAGCAGGCGCAACGGCTTCTTCCGCATTCAAACAAGCAGAACACGTCAACGATTCCAATGCAATCGTCCTTTTAGAAATAGGCGGCAATGATCTTTTTGCGCCAACGCCCCAGACACAATTCGAAAAAGACCTCAAGCGATTAATCCAAAGAGTTATTGGGCCTGATCGAACCGTTGTTATGCTGGAGTTGCCGTTGCTTCCATGGCAAATTAGATATGGGAAAATCCAAAGGCAGTTATCACGGGAATTCGATGTTGTTCTGATTCCCAAGCGTTTTTTTGTCAGCGTGTTATCGGCACAAGATGCAACTTCTGATTTGGCTCATTTAACCACAAAAGGGCATCGAATCATGGCGGAGCGAATCTGGTCACTACTCGGCGAAAATCTGGAATCATCAGAAGTGAAGATCGAATAATTGACCTGACGACGGCAGGATTTTTCATTTTTTGAATTCTTGTCATTATGCTCGGATTAAAGTATAATTTTTCAGTCAAGTTTTTCATGGAGTTTGAATATGGCCAAGAATGCTGAAAAAGTGGTATTAGCGTACAGCGGCGGGCTGGATACGAGTGTGATTCTGCCGTGGCTGAAAGAAACGTACGGCTATGATGTGATTGCCTTTGCGGCCGAGTTGGGCCAGGGCGATGAACTGAGCGGGATCAAGAAAAAGGCGCTCAAAAGCGGGGCGGTCAAGTGCATCGTTAAGGACCTGCGAAAAGAATTCGTGGAAGATTATCTCTGGCCGATGCTCAAGGCCGGGGCGATCTATGAGGACAAATATCTGCTGGGCACCAGCATCGCCCGGCCGCTGATCGCCAAACATCAGGTCGATGTAGCGCATGGCGAAGGGGCCACGGCCGTTGCCCACGGGGCGACCGGCAAAGGTAACGATCAGGTGCGGTTCGAGTTGACGTTTATGTCGCTGGATCCGGGCCTGAAGATTGTCGCGCCGTGGAAAGACCCGAAATTCGAACTGACCAGCCGCGAGGCCGCGGTGGATTATGCCAAACAACACGGTATCCCCATCGAGCAGAGCAAAAAGAAAATTTATTCGCGGGACCGCAATCTCTGGCATATCAGTCATGAGGGGGCCGATCTGGAGGACCCGGCCAACGAGCCGAAGGACTCGCTGTTCGTAATCTCGAATCCGGTCTCTAAAGCACCCGATAAGCCCGCGTATGTCGAGATCGATTTCAAAGAGGGTGTGCCGGTCAAACTCAACGGCAAGGCGATCGGCGGCGTCAAGCTGATCGAGACGCTCAACGCAATCGGCGGCAAGCACGCGGTCGGGCAGGCGGACCTTGTCGAGAATCGCCTCGTCGGGATGAAATCGCGGGGCGTTTATGAAACGCCGGGCGGGACGATCCTGATCGAAGCGCATAAGGCGCTGGAGAGTTTGACGCTCGATCGCGAGATGCTGCATTACAAACAGCAGATCGCGCTGAAATACGCAGAAATGGTGTATTACGGCCAGTGGTTCTGCCCGCTGCGGCAGGCGCTGGATGCGTTTGTGAATGTGACCCAGCGAAATGTCAGCGGCCGGGTCAAAATGAAACTCTTTAAGGGTCGTGCGACGGTGGCGGGTATGACCAGTCCAAAAAGTCTATATCGTATGGACTTAGCTAGTTTTAAGATGGGCGATGAGTACGAATCGACCGATGCGACCGGCTTTATCCGGCTGTTTGGGCTTCCGATAAAGGTGTCGGGCATTGTGAACCGCGAGAATAAGAAAAAATAGGATTGGATGGTCACGGAAGGCATTATTATCCCGGATTGGATCTGGTACGCATTTATTTTTGCGTTCGGCTGCTGTGTCGGCAGTTTTCTCAATGTCGTGATCTATCGGCTGCCGCGCGACAAATCGATCGTTCGTCCGCCCTCAAGCTGCCCGTCCTGCGGCCAACCGATTCGATTTTATGACAATATCCCGCTGATCTCATGGGTTGCGCTGCTGGGGAAATGCCGGTTCTGCAAGGTGTGGATCTCACCGCGGTATTTCATTGTCGAACTGATTACGGGCCTGAGTTTCGTGGGCGTGTTTTACCTTTATTTTCGCAGCGCATTGTGGGCCGGGATGCCCGCATTTATCGAGGGGGGCTGGCTGATCTTCGTGATGTCGCTGGTGTTGGTGGGTGGTTTTCTGGCCGCATCGGCCATCGATCTGGAGCTGTGGATTATCCCGATTACGATCTGCTGGTTTATCACGGCCGTGGGTCTGATTGGTACCGGCCTGAGCGAATTTGTGATAAGTGAAGATATTCTAAGAGGTTATAACTTGCTGTCTTTTGTTTCCAGCGATGTTGCGGCAATGTCGGCCGGCGGATTGATTGGCTTAGCGGCGGCGTGGGGATTGTTGGTAAGCGGCTTGATCAAAAGAAGTTACGATTTTGACGAAAATAATGAGCCGCCGAACTTAAATCATCGCCGTGAAGTTCTCAAAGAAATTGTTTTTCTGGCCCCGATTATCCTTTTTGCATTTCTTTGGCGAATGATCGTCCAAAAAGTTCCGGCGATTAATGATTGGTGGGTGGATTTTTCAAATTATCCGTTTATCGGCGGCTTTTTAGGAGCGATTTGGGGGTATCTGATCGGTTGCGGCGTGGTTTGGGCAACGCGGATATTCGGAACGCTGGCATTCGGCCGCGAAGCGATGGGGCTTGGCGATGTGCACTTGATGGGGGCGGCCGGGGCGATTATCGGTGCGGTACCGGTGACCGTGGCCTTTTTCATCGCACCGTTTTTCGGACTGGGCTGGGCATTGATCCAATTATTTTTTCGAAAAATCCGCCAAATTCCGTACGGTCCTTTCTTGTCATTGGGCGTGTTTACTGTTATGATTCTACATGATCGGATTTATAATTATATGTACACGCTGTTTTTTCATTGAAAATGGAACAGGAAAACGAGAAATAAGGAGGTTTCAAATGGGCAGAACAAAACTGACCGTTCTTTTGCTGATCGTCATCGTTTCCACACTGTTTGCCGGTGGATGTACGGACTGGAAGAAAAAATACAATGCCCTGTATGTGGAGCATGAGAATTTGCAGGGGTTGCTGGAGCGGGAGAAAAGCGAAAAAGGCCAACTGGCTGAGCAGATCGCCCAGGACCAGAAGACCATCGAAGAACTTCAGCGTCAGATCGCCGAACGCCAGCAGTCCGCAGCCGAGGCGACGGGTTTCGGCAAGGGGTATGATGTGAAATTTGACCCGTCAGCCGGCACCATTACGGTGACGCTGGAGAACAAGATCCTCTTTTCGCCGGGCAAGGCTTCGTTGAAGTCCCAAACCATCAGTCAGCTTAATCATATTGTCTCGGTGATCAAGAGTAAATATCCCGGCAAGCTGGTCGATGTGATCGGCCATACCGATTCGGATCCGATCCGCAGGAGTAAATGGGCGGACAACTGGGAACTGTCGGCGCAACGTGCGCTTTCGGTGGCGCGTTATCTGATCAAGCAGGGGATATCCGAGGATAAGATTCGTGCGGTCGGCCGCGGCTCAACGATGCCGGTCGCGTCGAATTCAACCGCCAGCGGCAAGTCCCGCAACCGTCGAGTCGAGATTGTCGTCCATATCCGCAGCAGTTAAAAGCGCATATGGTGCTTTGATTTAAATGAACGAATATCAACGGAGCCGTCCGGCCGGATCGTGGTCGTGACGGCTCCGTCATTTCCGGTTACGAACAATTCGGTGCCTGCGATTTCCTTGAGCTTTTGAAACTGTCGATCGGTTTTGGCCGAACTGCTGGCGATGACGACCGTTGGATTAATCGTCCGAATGAAATCGTTTTTCAGCGTATTGGTTGAGCCGTGATGCGGGGCAATCAGTATATCGGCCTTAAGATTGGGATATCGCTGTAATAATTCGGATTGAGCGTATTGCTGGATGTCCGAACAGATCAGGACGCTTCGGTCCTTATAGGTTAATCGGGTCACCAGGGATTGGTCGTTAATGGTTATATCCGGTTTATCCAAAACAGCATCGTGCGGCCAGAGAAATTCGATCCTGACCGGTGGATCAATCGTCAACCGGTCTGTCGATTTTGACATTACGGCATTGTCTTTGCTCGATTGATCCAACCGCCGCATGGTGTACCGATTGCTGTGAATCCGGCATTCCGGCCCCGGGTAAATACACTCAACGACATTTTCTTCAAGGATTTCCGCAATTCCGTTGAGATGGTCGATATCGCTGTGGCTGATGACGATCCCATCCATACGGCCGATCCCCTGATGACGCAGAAAAGGATTCACGATCCGACGGCCGACGTTCGGGCTAAACAGCGAACCTGCATCGAACAACCATGTTGTGCGGTCGGGCAGTTCCAGAAAGATCGCCTGGCCGTGCTTGACGTCCAGACAGGTCATGGTCAGTGACGGATTAAAAAGGGAATGAACGCCGGGCCACAGCAACAAACCGATCAAAACGACAAATAGCGACCCGCGAAGTGCCAAGGCGCGTTTAGGGTATCGGATCGGGATCAGCAGGGATATCAGAAAAATATAATACACAACGATCACCGTCGGTTGAACTGCCGCCATTCGTATGTCGGAAAATCCGATCCGGGAAAAGACGGTGACAGTACCGATTAAAACAGACGCACATTGGTTTACAAGCCAGCCGATGCCGATAGCGGTCAGCGGGATGATCGCCGAAACGATCATTTTAATAAATCCCAGTATCATGAGGATGGCGACGAGCGGAAAAATCAAAACCGTCCAGATACTGCTCAATGGCGTAACCGCGTTGAAATGATACAACAAAATACCGGCGCCGCCAAACCATGCGGCAATACCGGTTGCCAAGAGACCTGCGAGCGCCCGAAACAGTGTCTGCGGCAGAGGGTGTGACGGTTGAATACGGATCATTGACAGCCATTTTAAGAAATGACGGTAAAACGTCGGGGCTAAAAACAGGATACCGAGCACACATGCGAACGAAAGCTGCCATCCGGGTTCGAATGCAAATGTCGGGCGGATCAGCAGCAGAACGATCGCGGCCAGTGACAGCGAATTAAGCGGATGTGTATGTCGTCGAACGATGACCGAAAGGCAAAAAATACAAGCGATCACAGCGGCGCGCACCGTGGGCGCTCGGGCCGGAACGATCATCAAAAACAGTCCGATCGCACATAACGCAACCACGGCGCGCCACGGTTTGGTCAGGCCGATCATTTTGCAGATCACCCAGACTAATCCGACGATGATGCCAAGGTGCATGCCGGAAAGACTGATAAAATGCAGCAGGCCGGTTTTTTCGAAGGCCCGCCAGGTTACCGGCTTTATTTGTGTTCGCTTGCCCAGCAGCAAGGCCTCCAATAGCCCCATGTCGGCAGTTTCATTTTGAATATCCTGAAACAGGGCGTTGAAACAGATTTGTTGAAATTGTCCCCGAAGCCGTCTCAGAAAACCTGTGTTTCGATCTAAAACAGTAACCGCTTGTCGCGAAGGAATCTGTCCCTGGATAAAAATATTTTGACGTGTGTAGTATGCGGCCGGATCGAATTGCCCGGGATTCGATCCGGATTCGATGGGTTCGAGCACACTGTACGCCCGTATGCGATCTGCCGGATAAAGATCATAGACGGGATGCGGGATGTAAATCCTGATGGTGCCGTTTGCAGGTTGCCAGCCGTCAACGGTTTGAATACGAGTGCATTTCAAATAAAAACCGGTTGACGGGTCCGTAAACATAAAGGACGAAAATGCCCATTTCGAGCGGTTCACCCTTGGGGCGGTAAGGACCATTCCTTCAATATTCACCGGGGCCGCTTCGCTGCCAACACGCTGACGAATATGATGGGGCGGTAATTGCGTAAAGACGCACATGCGAATAGCCCCCAAACTGACGAAGCTGACTAATACAACCATACAAAGCCAGCCAATCTTTACATAAAATTGCCGCACGGTGACGAGGTAAAGCGACGCCAATAGCCCTGTCGATAACAATACGAGTCCCCAAAAAAACAATGGTCCGGCCAGGTCATACTGGATAATGATGCCGGTCATCAGGCCGATCGCGCAAAAAATGAGCGGATAACGACGGCATGGCTCCGTAAAAAAAAGACGTTGCCATGACAGGTCACGGTCTATCTGAAATAAACTATTTTGGATATTGCCGTTTTTTGCCATGTGAATTATGATAGATAATAGGATTATAGAAGCCCGGCTGCAAGTAAATCACATAATTTTACAAATTTTATATTTAAATTGTTGACGGCGTTTGATTATTATTTTAATCTTTTGTCATATATGAATTACCGGTAAAATTTATGGGGGTATCTTAACGTTTTAGTAGGGGAATTTTTTATGTTTGAAGACAGAAAGTACATTAAAGGCGTATTTTCGACAGAGGAAGTCGAAGTGTTGAAATCTCTGTTTCCCGACCACAACGCGGTTGATATTGCCGCCCGGATGAACCGCTCGGTATCCGGTGTGAAAAAGAAAATGCGGGAACTGGGTTTAACCCGTCGAAACGCCAAGCCGTGGACAAAGAAAGAGATCGCTTATTTAAGAAAGCATTATCCGACCACGACCACATCTCAAATTGCCAATGCGATCGATCGTAATTTGTCCGAGACTAAGCGCAAAGCCAGTGAGCTAAAGCTGAAAAAGAAATAATCTCCGCCTATCAGGATCGCGGCGATATTATTTCTTTGCCCATATACGGCACAAGCACCTGTGGGATGCGGATCGTTCCATCGGACTGTTGGTTCAGTTCCATCAGGGGGATCAACACGCGCGGCGAGGCAATAACAGTATTATTGAGTGTATGACAAAAGACGTTTTTCTTCGAACCGGCGGTTTTATATCTTAAGTTCATCCGCCGGGCCTGGAATTCGTAAAATTTGCTGGCACTGTGTGTCTCGCAATAACTGTCGCGCGACGGCATCCAGGCCTCGATATCAAACTTACGGGCCTGTCCGCGTCCGAGGTCACCGGTACAGACTTCCACGACACGGTAAGGAATGTTCAACGCCTGCATCACGGCTTCGGAATTGGCCAGAATCTCATCATGGAATGCGTTACTTTGCTCGATATTGCTCGGACATATAATCACCTGTTCGACCTTATCGAATTGATGGATGCGATAAAGGCCGTAGGTGTCTTTGCCGGCCGAACCGGCTTCACGCCGAAAGCAGCTTGAAAGTCCGACGAACTTGGCGGGCAGTTGATCTTCATCCAGAATTTCACCCATGTAGTACGCGGTCAGGGGCACCTCGGCGGTACCGGCCAGATTAAGCTGGTCTTTCTCCATGCGATAGGTTTGTTCTTCGGCGCCGGGGTAGTATCCGGTTCCCTGCATAGCGTGATCTTTCATCAATAGCGGTACCATCATGGGTTGATAGCCGCGTTCGACCATATAGTCCAGCGCATATCGCAGCACCGCCCAATGCAGCAGGGCACCGTCACCGGTGAGGAAGTAATTGCGGGTGCCGGCCAGTTTGACCCCGCGTTCGATATCGATCATTGCCAAGTCTGTTCCGAGCTGCACATGGTCTTTCACTTCGAAATCGAATTGCGGGATCTCGCCGACTTTCTTGATCTCAACATTTTGTGTGTCATCTTCGCCGACCGGGACATTGTCGTCGGCCGGTTGAGCGACCTGGAGCATCAATGCGTCGAATTGCGGCTGCAGTTGCTTGACCGAATTATTCAAGTGTGCTTCCTGGTCTTTCAGTTCAGTCAACCGTTCGATCGCAGCCTGTTTTTCGTCGTCCGCGAGTTTAGGGATCGATTTGCCGAGTTTGTTTTTTTCAGTGGCAATATCCTGAAGCTGCTGCTTGACTTTCTTGAGTTGTTCATCGGTTTTCAAAAGTGTATCGATATCGGCCGTTATTTTCTTGTCGGCCGCAGCGTGTTGAAACCGCTGGGGATTTTCACGAATGTCTTTAATATCAATCATTTGTCTTGTTCTTCAAAGCGTTTAATGATGACCACATTGTTTTGGCCGCCAAAGCCGAACGATTCGTTGATCGCGATATTGACGGCGACCTGCCGAGGCTGATTGGGTACATAATCCAGATCGAGTTGCGGATCCGGGTCCTGGTAGTTGATCGTTGGCGGAATGATCCCGTTTTGGATGGTCAGAACACAACTGATAAACTCGGCCGCACCGGCCGCACCGATCAAATGACCGAGCATACTTTTAATGCTGTTGACTGGAACCGATTTCGCCCTTTCTTTGAAAACGGTTTTGATCGCCTTGGTTTCGATCGAATCATTCTCCGTGGTACTGGTGCCGTGGCTGTTGATATAATCGATATCCTGATATGTCAGGTCGGCGTCTTTGAGGGCCGCGTTCATTGCCTGAACCGCGCCGCGTCCTTCTTCGTGCATATCGGTAATGCGAAAAGCATCGGCGCTGCTGCCATAACCAATAATTTCCGCCAGGATCGGTGCGTTTCGTTTTTGTGCCGATTCGAGCGATTCGAGGATCACGATGGCCGAGCCTTCGCCGAGGATGAATCCGTCCCGGGTCGCTGTAAACGGTCGCGATGCGGTTTGCGGGCTGTCGTTTCGTGTTGATAAAGCGGTCAAGCGGTTAAATCCGGTCTGGCCCAACGGATGCAGCATCGAATGCGCGCCGCCGGAGATCATGATGTCGATATCACCGCGTCGGATCAGCATCATGGCTTCGCCGATGGCCTGGGTGCTGGCGGCGCAGGCCGTCAGGCAACTGCGTACCGGACCGCGGGCGCCCGTGAGCATCGCCAGATGCGTCGTGGTCATATTCGGTTCCTGTTCAAGCTCACGCATGGAATCCATCGTACTGAATGCTACCTTTGCCCACTGATTCCAGTCCATCGTTCGGTTCTGGTCGTCCCATGCATTGAGCAGCGAATCGAAGAATGCATGATTGTCCACCGACCCTTCGCCGGCCCCGAGATAAATTCCCATGCGACTTCGGTCGATCGTATCGGAGGGATTATCCGTTTCCGTATCAATGCCGGCCTGTTGACAGGCCTGTACCGCGGCGCCCAGCGCAAATGAGGTCCCGCGGTTGGCGTATTTGTGAAGTTCGTATTGTTTGACGAATTTTTTCAGATCGTATTGTTTGACTTCGGCGCTGAATGTGGACGGGAAGCATGATGCATCGAATACGGTTGTATAATCCACGCCGCTTTTGCCTTCGATCAACGCGTTCCAGTATGTCTGGATATCGTGGCCCAGCGGACCGACAATGCCCATGCCGGTGATGACGACTCTCGGATTGGTGTTGTTTGTTGTCATACGTTAGTGTTCGGATTTTTAAAAATAACCGCTGCGGTCTGTCCGCCGTAGGTATAACTGCAGCACAACACGTAGCGGATAGCGTTGTTGATATTTTTTTGGGGTACATTGACCTTGTCAATCGGCTGATCGCAATTTCGAGCGGCCGGAATGACCCCTTCACGGATCGCACTTACAGCCGCGATCATATCCAGCGCACCGGCGGCGGCGCCGGTATTACTGAGCATACTCTTTGTCGGCCAGACGGGGATACGATCAACGGCATTGCCCAGTGCCCCGCGAAGGGCGTTTAATTCCGCGCGATCGTCCCGCGGAATGGCTGTGCCGTGGGGGATGATCAAGTCGATCTGATCAGGTTCGATCCGGGCTTCGCCGATCGCTTTTTCGATTGCGATTCTCAGGCCCGTCCCATCGGGTTCAAGATGTTCATATTGGGTATTGATATTCGTGCTTTGGCCGGTTCCTGCGATGAAAGCCAAAATGTCGGCATTTCTGCGGCAGGCATTTTCATGGGATTCCAGGACAAGGATCCCGGCGCCTTCACCGAATACACTGCCGTGTGCTTTTTGGTCGAACGGTCGGCACGACGACTCGCCTTGATCATCGGATATGTCAACCGTTCGTTTAAGCAGGCACTGCCGGATCAAGACGATGGGGTTGACTTTTGCTTCTGCACCGCCGGCCAGGACAAGATCGGCATCCCCGCGGGCGAGCACGTGGCAGGCCTCGGTTACTGCGATATGTGAAGATGCTTCGGCGCAAGTGATTGTATTGCTGGGGCCTTGAAGGTCGTGGATGATGGCGACATGACAGGGCAGCATATTCGGCAGATACTTAAGCATCCACAAGGGGGTAATGTGTTCGAGCCCTTCTTTGCCCCATTTTTTGATATCGAATTGACCATCGGTAATACTGGCCGCGACAGCGGGTGCAATTTCTTCAAGGTCACAACTGATCAAACCTGCGCCCAGATTGATGCCGGAGCGTTCGGGGTTAATGGTCACATTTTCCGGATCGGTCGCCCTGGTGACCAGACCGCTGTTTGCGACTGCGTCGGCGGCCGCTAACACACTCAACTCGATATCGCGTGACATGAGCTTGACAGCTTTGCGGTATGATTTGGGAACATGTTTTTGGATCTTGAAAGGCGGAACCTCACCGGCGATGCGACAATCGAAACCGGCCGGATCAAATGCGGTAATCGGCCCGATACCGCAGGATTGCGTTTTCAGGCTCTGCCACATGTCCTCGCAGGTCAATCCCAGCGGACTGACGGCTCCCATACCGGTAATCGCGATCATTGGCGAACCCATTAAGCCGTCTCCGTATGAGATGGGTTTGAAGCAGTTGATGTGATGACCGGCCGCATCAGCGACTGGAACATATCGGTAAAGACAAAATTGTCCTCGGGGAATTCCTTGCCCGCCAGATTTTTATCGATATGACTGAACATCAGATCGATCTCGGCGATCAAGGTATCACCGCAGGTGATCTTGCCGGTAGTTCCGGCCGCTTCGTCCGCGATCGACTCGATATGGGCCTGCAGCAGAATCGTATCACCTGGAGTGACATAGTGAAAAAAGACCGCTTTTTTGATCTTGGCCAGGATGACTTTTTCCTGAAACTGCCTCGCTTCACCAACCAGAATGCCCGCGGTCTGGGCCATTGCTTCGATCATCAAACATTCCGGCATCACCGGGAATCCGGGGAAATGATCGTGAAGATGTTCTTCGGCCAGTGTCACATTTTTCAGAGCGGTTGCGCATTTGCCGCTTTGAAAATCAACGAATTTGTCAATCCATATCCATCGCATCAGATCGAATCAAGCTGCGTTTAACTTTGTGTCCAGATAATTGATGATCGCATTGACCGTAAACAGTTCGCCGAGTTTATTGATATCGGGGTCCGCTTCGAATTCGCTGAAATCGGTATGCGGCATTTTGTTTTTCAATTCGGTCAGTCCCTTTTCGGTGAGTTTGCCGCCGCTGACATAGTCGGGATTGTTCATCAGGTTCTCTGCAGGAAAGAGCTCTTCGCGCGGGATTTTCACATCGAAAGCTTTTTCCAATCGGAATACGATATCCAGAAAATCGATGCTTTCAGCGCCGAGATCGCCCATGAGTGTCGCCTCGGGTGTGACTTCATCGTCGTCAACGCCCAGTGCATCGACCAGTACTTCGCTGACTTGTTCTAAAATTTCTTCTCGACTGGTTGCCATATTGCGTTACCTCCTGTATTTCTCCAGAAAACGGGTTTCGATTTAAGCTGCCGGTTTCAATAATTGCCAGCGTTTTTTCAGGTTCTCGATCATCTGTGCGTCCACCGCGGCCATTGCCGAATCGGTATCGGACAGGTTAAAATGCCGCAGTCCGATCCGGGCCTCGACAATCGGCGTTTCGTTCAGGATCCCGGTTCCGGTAAAACTGCTGACATTCTCTTCAATTGTTTTGGCATTGACGACATATTGAATCTGACCGCCCGGTGCCAGAAAACTCTTATATTTTACATTTCGTGCCTGTTCGAGCAAGAGCATACTGTGCGAAAAATCCTCGCTGTGTCGGACCAGCCATGACGCCGATTCGATCAGTCCCTGCAGCAACAGAACCCCCGGCAGCACCGGAAAGGTTGGAAAATGGTCAGCGAGATACTCCTCGGCCAGTGAAACGTTTTTAACGGCCGTGATCTGGCTGCCTTTCTCCAGCGAAATTACTTTATCAATTAATATAAATCTCATGGTGGACGATATTTTAGTTATCCTCTGCGGATTTTCCAGCCTTTTTTGCTTTTTATTTATATTTGGTTGGTAACCGGGCGTTTATGGGGTTGGAAAAAGATGGAATCGGCGATATACTGAGGTCATTCGATGGCCGCATCTCAGGGCCTTACTTGAAGGAAAGCGGTATGGAAATACGAAAAGCAAAAATTAACGACGCCAAAGCGATCGCTTCGCTGATCAATGAGTATGCCGAAAAAGACCGGATGCTGTTTCGATCACTGGCAGATATTTACGATAATATCCAGACATTTCTGGTCGCTGAACAAGCCGGACAGATTATGGGTTGTGCCGCGTTACAGGTTATTTGGGAGGATCTGGCGGAGATCAAGTCGCTGGCGATCGCTATTTCGAGTAAGGGCAAAGGCATTGGTAAAGCCCTTGTGATGAAAGCCCTGGATGACGGGCGCGAATTAGGGATCAAAAAAATCTTCGCATTGACCATGGAGCCGGCTTTTTTTGAACGGCTTGGATTTAGCCGCATTGAAATGGACCAATTGCCCATGAAGGTCTGGAGCGATTGTGCTCGATGTCCCAAACAGGATAACTGCGATGAAATTGCGTTGATAAGCGAAATTTAGCTAAAAACAGTTTTTTTGATCAACCTACCTGACGTTTTTGAAAAACCGCAAAAGCCAGCATTAATACGGCCGCGATGTAACATACGGCGTACAAAGCAGATATGCCGATATATTTGATCGGAACAGTGCTTCCCTCATATATCGCATCACTAATCCAGAATACCTGAAGATTCGGAACCGCATATTTGCCAATCTTTGCCCATATTTTTGTTTCAGCGAACCTGCCAAAGATGTAGTCGTTGACCAGTCCGAGCATAAAAATTCCGACACAGCCGGAAAAAGTGGCAATGAGGTTAAAGCGGCATGATAAAGCCAGCGCGACGGCCGCAATCAGCAATTCTGCCAGCAATAATAAGACTGAGGCGTAAATGTCAAATCGATGAAATCCATTGTGGCGGGGATTGAACTGCAAGTTTCGGTCGATAAAACACAATAAAACAATGGCGATCAGGCTGAAAAAACCTAATGTAGTGACCAGTGTCGATGAAAACTTCCAGTCGTAACTGTAGTTTAGAAAGAAGGTTAGGATGACAGATAACGAAATTACGATGGCTGCTGCGACGATGACCGTATAATCCGGCTCATCCGATGCCGTTTCCAGCACGCCATGGCGGATTGCAAAAAGTAGGGCGATCGTGCAGATAATATGGGCAAATAAAACAGCCCAGGCAATTCCGGCGAATTTGGAAAAGATGTAAAGCGGCCTTCGGACCGGCTTTGTCAATACTGTGGAAATGGTTTTGGATTGGATTTCCTCGGATATCGCCGATGATGCACAAAATATTGCAATGAACAAGCCCGCCAAAAAAAGCGTAGATAACCCCAATTCTCTCAGCAGTTTATTGTCATCGCTCATCGTGAACATTGTGATCGATGGGGCGAACGCGAATAAGAACAGAGATGAGAAAACGATCACGGCAAAAAACGGTTGCCGAATCGATTCAATAAATGTATTTTTAGCGATGGTTAAAAATTTATTCATAATCGGTTGTGACTATGTGACAGGAGTCATCATTTTTTGGCTTTTCATTTTTTGTATATCAATACTATACGCAGCCGATGCATCATGTTATAGTATGAAGTTTTCCAAATGTAAAGTGTTAGTATGTGAAATACTGTTATTGATGTTAATTGTTCAGGAAAATATACGAGCGTAATGATGACTGTATCCTCCAAACCGGCACGGACTGTATCATTTATTTCACTGATCCTTTGTCTTTTGTTTTTTATCGGGACACTTCTGTTAGGGCGATGGACGCAGTTTTTCGCGATCACCGCGGCGAGCTGGCTCTCGCTGGGGGCCGCCCTGATCTGGCTGGTGCTGACGATCCATTTCCAGCAGATCGTTCTGGCCCAGCAGGAAAAGCTGGACATGGACCAGGTGAGCCGTGACAGCCGGGATACCGCGATATTCGAGCAAAATCAAGAGCAGCAAACCCTCTTTGCAGTGGCACAGAAGCGCCTGGATACCTTTGAAAAATGGTTCTTGCCGATCTTTTCAGGATTGATCGCACTGTATCATGTTCTGATCGGGCTGTATTTACTGCGTGAGGTGATCAACGGCTTTGCGATCGAACCCGGCCAGTCGCTCATCGGTGCGGTTGCCATGATGGCCGTAGCGTTTATCAGCTTTTTGATGAGTCGTTATGCCACGGGGATGTCGGCCAGCAAAGAGGTGCCGCAGTGGAAACCGCTGCGTGCCGGCGGCAGTATTTTACTGGCACTGGCATTGTTGTGTTTTGCGATGGCAATCGGCCTTGCATTGGCTCAATTCAAAAAATATATCATTCTCGATGCGCTCAACTGGGTCATACCGTCGTTGTTAATTATCCTTGGTGCGGAAACCGCCCTGAATATTATCTTCGATATTTATCGTCCCCGGATCAAAGGCCAGTATAACCGCTCTGCCTTTGACAGCCGGCTTCTCGGGGTGATTAACGAACCCGGCGGCGTCTTTCATACCGCGGCCAGTGCGATCGATTATCAGTTTGGGTTTAAGGTGTCCCAAACATGGTTTTATAAACTGCTGGAAAAGGCGGTCATTCCGTTGCTTTTATTTGCAATTTTTACATTATATTTAATGAGCGTTATTGTCATCGTCGATCCGGACGAACAGGCGATCATTGAGCATCTGGGTAATCCTGTGACCGAAGCGGGTGAGGTTCGCATTAAGGAGCCCGGAATATCTTTCAAATGGCCCTGGCCGATTGATATCGCCTACACATACCCGGTTCGCAAGATCAATGAAATACAGATCGGATACGTTCCGGAGATTGATCCGGAAACCGGCATGATGAAGCGCGAATTGCTGCTGTGGGGCAAATCGCACTACAAGGAGGAATTCCCGATCCTGGTCGCCAGCGAAGCCCAGACGGCCGGCGATACTGCGGGCGCGGTCCCGGTCAGCCTGATTAACGCCAATATTCCCGTTCAATATCGTGTCAAGGATCTGTATGCCTTTTTGTATCATCACCACAATCCCGAAGAGGTGCTCCAGACATTGTGCTATCAGGAACTGACCCGATATGCGGCTTGCTCCACGATTGAGGTGGAAGGTGATGACATCGAAAAAAGTTTACTTGGGGCGGGTCGTGAAAAGGCCAAGCAAATTTTGACCGAATGCTTTCAACAGGCTGCGGACGCCCGGCAACTGGGTGTTGAAATTGTTTTCGTCGGTGTCCAGGGGATCCACCCGACACCGGAGGTGGCCGCGGATTATCAAAAAGTCATTGGAGCGGTCCAGAGCAAGCAAGCGATCATTTTTGACGCTTTGGCCCAGCGAAACCGGGCATTGACCAGTCTGGCCGGATCGGTCGAACAGGCCGGCGATCTATATGAGTTGGCTCGAGCGTACCAGCAGGTCCGTCGTTCGGGCGATCAGGACCGGTTGGGGTCGTTGGGGACGAAACTGGACGGCGCTTTTGCCGAAGCGCGCGGTGAAATTTTTACGACGTTGCGTCAGGCCCAAAGTTATGCCTATGAAAGAGCGATTCTGGCTCAGGCGACCGGAAAACGATTCGCCGATCAGGTGAAGGCCTATCACGCGGCCAAAGCGATCTATCGCCAGCACGTGCGACTCAACACCCTTGAAGAGGGCCTCAGCGATGCAAGAAAATATGTCGTCACCGCCGATGCGAACGATTCGGAAGTATTCATTGTCGATATGCAGGAAAAACTAACCCCCAGCTTATATGATATTGGTGCAATACAGGAGAATCCCCAAAAATGAAAAGTATAGCCACAACCATTCTGGTGATTGCGTTAATTGCGATCCTGGCATTATTATTTGTTTCGTTTCAGGTGCGTGAGACAGAGATCGCGCTGGTCACAACATTCGGCGATCCCTCCCGTCAGATCGAAGAACCGGGCTGGTACCTGAAATATCCGCCGCCGATCCAATGGGTGTATAAATTCGATTCCCGGATGCGGACGTATCAGCTCGATATCGGTGAAACGACGACCAAAGAAGCCGTTCCGATCATCGTCAATACCTATGTGGTCTGGAATGTTGCCGAACCGCTTTCGTTTTTCAATGCCGTCGGAACGGTTCAGGAAGCGGAAAATACATTACGAACTCTTGTTACCGATGCGCAAAACAAAGTTATCGGTCGACATTCTTTTTCGGAATTTGTGAACAGTGACAAGGATCAGATCAAACTGGAAGCGATCGAACAGGAAATGCTCGAAGAACTCAATAAAACCGTCTGGGCGGATTACGGCATTACGATCCGAACGATGGGGATCAAGCAGCTCAAGGTCAGCGAAGAGGTCAGCAAGGAAGTCTTTAAGCGCATGCAGGCCGAGCGTAACCGCAAGACCGAAGCAACGATCGCCGAAGGCAGAGCCGAGGCCGCCAAAATTACGACCGACGCGGATTCCAAGCGCACCGAACTGCTGGCTGCGGCCGAAGCCCGGGCCAAAGCCATCCGCGGCCAGGGCGATGCCGAAGCCGCCAAATACTATAAAATGCTGGAAGCGGACACGGAACTGGCGATGTTCCTGAGGGACATCGAAGCATTGCGGAAAATTCTGGAGGACCGCTCGACGGTTGTGCTCAGTGCCGATTCGCAGCCGTTCAAACTGCTCAAGGAAATGCCCGATCTGAATCCGAAACAAACGAATCCGCAACCGCAACCCTCTGTTACTGAAGAATAAGTGAGGTAAATATATGGCCGAGCATTATCATCACCACCATCACCATTCAGATGAGCCGGATCCATCGGTGCAAAGCCCGGAGACTCTCGGTCCCGGTGCCGCATCGCTTTCGGAAGCCCTGCGGGTCAGCTTCGTTGTGCTTAAGGTGATCATGGTCGTTCTGGTGGGTATATTTATTTTCAGCGGCTTTCGATTGATCGGCCCCGATGAACAAGCGCTGGTGCTGCGGTTCGGAAAGATCCGCGGTGTCGGGGAAAAACGTATTCTCGGGCCGGGATTGCACTGGGTCTTCCCTTATCCGATCGATGAGATTGTCAAGATCCCGGTGGAAAAGAAGATCAACCTGGCGATTAATTCGTTCTGGTATTACCAAAGTCAGGAAGAGATCATTTCCGAACAGAAACGCCGGGTCCGCATTGACGAACCGCTGCGGCCGGCGGTGGACGGCTATTGCCTGACCCGGAGCGAACAGCGCGGTCACCAGATGCCCGGTTTTTCAGGCAGCGACTATACCATTGTTCACTGCAAGTGGCAGGTAACCTATCAGATCGAAGATCCCGAACGCTTTTTCCGAAATGTCTATGTCGCGGACATGATGCCCGGGGAAAGCTATTTTGATGTGATGACTGAAAGCATTCAGCCGATGCTGACCGCGCTGTTCGAGGATTGTGTCGTCACGACCATGGTGAATTATACGATCGATCAGGCGCGGTCCAGTGATTCGCGTATTACCGCGGATATTCGCAACATGCTTCAGGAAAAACTGCAAACGATCGAAAGCGGCATCAAAATCATATCCGTTCAGTTTGATTCGTCGCCGCGATGGCCGCGTCAGGTCGATGAGGCCTTCGAGCGGTATCTCAGTGCCAGTCAGAACCGCAAGCAGCTTATTACCGAAGCCAAACTCTATGCGGAAAAAACACTGAACCAGGCCGGGGGGCCCGTTGCGGACGAACTGGTCGATACCTTAAAGGCCGATGCAGCGGATGCCGACCGGGACCGTCGTTTATGGGATCAGTTGGCCGGTCAGGCCCAGGAAAAGATCGCCGAGGCCCGTGCCTATCGCACCTCGGTTGTTGAAAATGCCCGGGCCAATGCCGAATATCTTAACACCATTTTGCCGGAGTACCGAAAACGTCCCGAACTGGTTCTGCAGCGGATCTATCAGGATGCGGTCGAAGGGATTTTAGAACAGGTCGATGAGAAGATCGTTATTCAGCCGTCCTCCGGCGAAGGCGAACGCGAGATCCGGGTCATGATCAACCGCGATCCGAAGATCAAAACCGAAACAGAAAGAAACCAGTAAGGCGATTATTGAACAAAGATTGAGATAAAAAAATGGCACATGAGCACTTGCATTTTAAGGACGAGTTATCACCGGACCAGACGCACGGCCGACAGGTTCGTGTCAGCATGGCATTATTGGGAACACTGGCGGGCGGGGTACTGCTGATCAACAGCGGTATTTCGAAATGGTTCTTCGGCAGCGGCAGTTTCAACAGTGAGTTTCTGGCCATGCTCGGCGCACTGCTGCTGGGTGCACCGATCATTATTCACGCGATTAAGAGTCTGATCCGCGGCGAATCGCATATGGATGAGCTGGTGGCGCTGGCGATTTTGGCGGCATTTGCGACCAAGCAGTATGTCGAGGCCGGCGTGGTGGCATTTTTTATGCTGCTGAGCGAACTGATGGAGAGTCGAACGGCCCTGGGCGCCCGCGCATCGATCGAATCGTTGATCAAACTGACCCCCAAAAAAGCTAATCTGGTTGTTAATGATGAATCCGAGACACAGGTGGATGTCAAGGAACTGCAGGCCGGCGATATCATTCGCGTGCGGCCGGGCGATAATATCCCCGCCGACGGTGAAGTGATCAAGGGCCTCAGCAGTATCAACGAAGCGACGATTACCGGCGAATCCCTGCCGGTCGATAAGGTGCCGGGGATGCAGGTGTTTGCCGGAACGAATAATCTAAATGGTGTGCTGGATGTTAAAGTGACCAAGGCCGGCGGTGATACCACACTGGGCAAGGTCCAGTCGCTGATCATTCAGGCCGAAAAAACCAAGATCCCGATCATGCGAATCATCGACCGGTATGTGAAGTGGTACATGCCCACGATCCTGATGATTGCGGGGATCGTGCTGTTTTTCACCCGCGATATCGAACGGGCGATCACTATGCTGGTGATCTCGTGTCCGTGCAGTTTAATCCTGGCGACACCGACCGCGATGGTTGCGGCGATATCGGCGGCCGCCCGAGTCGGGATTCTGGTCAAAAATGTGGCCGACCTGGAGATCGCCGGACGCATGACGGCCATGGTGTTTGATAAGACCGGAACGCTGACGACCGGCCGATTGTATGTGACCAAACTGACACCGGCCGAAGGAACCGAGCCGTCGCAGCTACTTCACACCGCGGCGTCGGCCGAGAAGATGAGCAAGCATCCCGCGGCCCGCGCTTTGGCGGAATTGTCCAAAGAAGCAAAGCTGCAATTAGCGTCATCCGACGATTTTACCGAAACACCCGGCAAGGGCGTTACCGCAACGGTCAATGGGGCGACAGTGATGGTCGGGCGCGACACCTTTTTGAAGGAAAATGAAATTGATATCAGCACTGTGCCCGATCCGGCAATGCATGAAGAACAGGGCTTCAGTACGCTTTACGTGGCCCGGAATAATCGATGTATCGGCTGGATCGGTTTGCAGGACAAGACCCGCCCGGAGGCCCAGACCGCGGTCAAAGACCTGTTCGATCTGGGCGTTAAGCGCGTGACCATGCTGACCGGTGACCGAAAGGAAGTGGCCAACCGCGTGGCGGGCGAACTGGGGTGTACCGATTTCAAGGCCCAGTGCCTGCCGCAGGATAAACTGGCGATCGTCGAACAAATTCGCGAAAACGGTCATACGGTAATTGTGGTCGGTGACGGGATTAACGATGCACCGGCATTGGCGGCGGGGAATCTGGGCATAGCGATGGGGGCCGCCGGCAGTGATGTGGCGATCAACTCGGCATCCATTGCGTTGATGGGCGACGACCTCAAGCGGCTGCCGTTTGTAGTGCGGCTCTCACGGAAAACCCGACGGGTGATTAACTGGAATCTGATTTTCGGGGTGATCTTCATCATACTGGGCAACATTGCCGCGGCGTTCGGGCTGCTGTCGGCAATCTATGCGGCCTTTCTGCATTTTGCCGGTTCGCTGATCGTGATCTTCAACAGCGCGCGACTGTTCCGCTACGGTGAAGAACTCGAGCATACCGGACCGCAATTGTGATGTCCCGCTTGATGCGGTGTTTGCCTGCGTGCCGATGTCATCCTGAAACGAATAAGGAATGAACGAATGGATTATGCGATAGAGACATTTTCGCTGACCAAAACATTTTCGGATTTGTGGGGGCGTGACCGTGTTCGGGCGGTCGATCAACTGGACCTGAAGGTTCGTGTGAATGAGGTATTCGGCCTGCTCGGCCCAAACGGTTCGGGCAAAACCACCACGATCAAGATGCTGCTGGGCCTGCTGCATCCGACCAAAGGCAACGCCCTGGTTCTGGGCGGCGACAGCCGGGATCCGAAGATCAATAAACGCATCGGGTTTCTTCCAGAAGAGTCATATTTGTATCGTTTTCTCAATGCCCGTGAGACGCTGAATTTTTACGGCCGGTTGTTCGGACTGCCCTCGAAAGTACGGAAGTTGCGCATCGAGGCGCTGCTGGAGATGGTCGGACTCAAATCCGTCGCCAATCGGCCAGTCGGTATGTATTCCAAGGGAATGGCCCGGCGAATCGGGCTGGCTCAGGCATTAATCAATGATCCGGATCTGCTGATCCTCGATGAGCCGACGACCGGGCTGGACCCGATCGGCACGCGGCAGATCAAGGACCTGATCCTTGAACTGGCTAAGCGGGGCAAGACGATTTTGCTTTGCAGTCATCTGCTGGCAGATGTGGAGGATGTCTGCGATCGTATATCGATCCTCTATGGGGGCAAAGTTCAGGCCGAAGGCAAAGTCGCCGAACTGCTTCGCCAAAGCCAGAAACGCCAGATCACGACCGGTCCCGTATCCGATCAGGCCTGGCAGAAGATCCGGCATATCCTCGAGGAAGAGGGATTGGAAACCGAAATCTCATCGCCGATGGAAAAACTGGAAACCTTTTTTGTCGATACGATCGCCTCAGCCCGGGAGCAGGGGATGAAAACCAGCGGTGTGGAATTTGATGAGAATGCGCAGATCAGCTCGTTTCTTTCGGCTGAGGCTGCACCGGATATTCTGGATAAGTTGGTTTCAACTTCGGATCAAGGCGAGGCTGCAAAGCCCGAACCTCCCGAAACGCCTGTTGAGACGACACCATCACAGCCGCAGCCGGATGAGTCGATTCTGGATGAATTGACCCGTCCGTCGACCGAGCAAGCCCCGCAGCGCGAAACCGAGCCGGCATTGACCGAATCGCCGCAATCCGCGGAACAACCGGAAGAACCGGTACGGGAAGACCTGCTGGAGGAACTGACTTATCCCGACAATTCACATGCCGAAGCAGAGGATGAGCAGACCGAAGAGGATCGGGATAATGCATAGGATCAGGGCTGTTTGTATCAATACGATTCGCCAGGCCTTGCGGCTGAAGATCGCACTGGTATTTATCGTGCTGCTGTTTGTGTTGCTGCCGGTGATGGGGTCGGTCATGACCGGTGATGGAACGCTCAAGGGGCGTCTTCAGTCATTTATAAGTTACAGTATGTCGCTGGTGACGTTGCTTTTATCATTGTTGACGATTATCATTGCGGTTTACTCGGTAACCTCTGATATCGATCAGAAACAGATTTTCACCGTGATCACCAAACCGATTCGTCGTCACGAATTACTGTTGGGTAAATTACTCGGTATCCTGGTGCTTGATCTGGTTTTACTGGCGTTTTTTTCGTCGGCGATCTACGCAATTACCCGGTTGATTCCCCGTTATTATGATGTGCCCCCTCAACAGGCGGCCCAGGTTGACAATGAATTTTTCACCGCCCGCGCCCAGTTGAATCTACAGAGGCCGGATGTCAGTGACCAGGTGCAGCAGACCGTCGAGCGTCTGCGAAAAAACAATCGATTGCCGGAAGAATTTGATACCCGTAAAGATGTTCGCCAGGAGGTGATCAAGGATATCACGCATCAAAAGCAAATTGAGGCCCGATCGGTAGCGAACGGTATGGATAAAATATGGCATTTCTACCAGGTCCGGCCGTTCGATCCGGACGATTATTTATTCATTCGATTTAAATATGAAGTTTCGGTCGATCCGCCGGACCAACATATTTACAGTCGCTGGCTGATTGGCGATCTTCGGCAGATCGAACTGGGCCAGCGCGTGGAGACACCGATCTATCCGGTCGAACGAAAAGACACGATCCGTGCCTTTCACGAGTTTATCATTCCGGCCGACGCCGTCGCCGATGATGGATATTTAGCGGTCGGCTTTCTTAATCTGCCGGTCAATAATACAGTTGTGATTTTCCCGGAAGACGGATTTGAGGTATTATATCAAGCCGGTGCGTTCGGCGGTAATTTCTTGCGAGCAGCATTAATGATCTATGCCAAATTGATTTTTTTGGCGTGCCTGGGGATTTTTGCCGCCAGTTATCTGTCATTTCCAGTGGCGATCCTTTTTTGTCTGGCTGTTTTTATGATCGGATCGATGAGTA
This sequence comes from uncultured Pirellulales bacterium, assembly GCA_964517795.1. Lineage (GTDB taxonomy): Bacteria > Planctomycetota > Phycisphaerae > Sedimentisphaerales > Anaerobacaceae > CAZFDE01. The sequence continues at coordinate 24,620 of CAZFDE010000003.1, forward strand.
CGTTTATTCTCGAATCATTCAGTACGATCGGCGGCCAGGTCGAATGGGTCTATTTTTATTCCATGCGGTTTGTTGTCGAGCTGCTGCCGCAGTTTGATAAAATCAGTGTTTCCGAATACCTTGTACCGGCCCGGTTTTTAAGCTGGTCGTTTTTGATGAAAACCGCGGCTGTCCTGGTCGGGATCAAAGCATTGTTGTTGTTGGTTCTTTCCCTGTTGATCTTTAGAACACGCGAGATTGCAAAGGTGGTGGTCTGATATTCTGATGCGTAGGCGCGATAACATATTGATCGTTTTGTGTCTGATCGCTGCGATCGGACTATTGATCCTGGCCGGTTCGCAATTAGATTATATCAATACGCAGCGATCTGAAATGCGGTTGATCATGAATGAGCCGCTGGAAAATGCGCCGCCTTCGCTGGCGTTCGCCACGGTGGCGATGGGTGCGTTTCGCGGATTGTTGGTCGATTTTTTGTGGATCCGTGCTGACCGCCTCAAAGATCAGGGCCAGTTTTTCGATGCCAAACAGTTGGCGGAATGGATTACGGCGCTTCAGCCGCGGTTCGCCAGTGTCTGGGAATTCAATGCCTGGAATATGGCCTACAATATTTCGGTAGCCATCCCCGCAACGCAGCCGCAGCAGCGTTGGCGATGGGTCAAAAACGGATATGAACTGCTTCGCGATAAAGGTATTCCCCTTAACCCGCACAGCATTAATTTGTATCGTGAACTGGGACGAATCTTCTATCACAAAATCGGGGGCGTGACTGACGACGCGCATAAGTATTATAAGATTCAACTGGTTGAGTCAATGGAGCCGTTACTGCAATCACAGGAGAACCGCTTTTCCTGGCAGGATAACGCCTTTTATAACGCACTGGCCGAGGCGCCCCATCAATTGGACGCTGTTTTGGCGGATCCGAACACAAAACCGTTTATCGACCGATTGAAAGCGGCAGACGAAGCATTCGAGCAAGACGACCAACTGATCAGTGCGTATCTTGCGCTTCGCCAGACACCGGAGAAATTTGACCCTCAGGCGTCCAAGGTCATCGAACAGTTTCGTTCCAGCGATGTATTGAAACGATTTGATATATTCGCGCGTGCCTATCAACTTCGCCATGCCTGGAAAATCGAGCCGCAAACCATGGCGGAATTAAACCGGCAATACGGCCCGATATCCTGGAATGATCCCAACACGCGGGAGCCACTGGATTGGCGACACCCGGCCACGCATGCGCTGTACTGGCTGGTTATGGGGCTGCGACAGTCCCGTTCACAGGATATTACCCTTGAAGAGATTAATTCTGATCGAATAGTTGGCCATGCCTTACAGGAGTTGTTTCGAAACGGGAAGATTTATCTTTATGATGTTCCCGGTGAAGAGGCTAATGAAACATCTGATCCGGTTGTTCGGGTGACCGGTAAAGACATTTTCCTGCGTCCGGATTTAAGGATGTTCGAATCATTTAATCAATGTAAATTGCGGCAAATTGAAGACTACAACGATATCAAACGCAGCGGAACGCTTCAATCCCTTAAAGACGGACATCGCAATATGATGATGAACGCGATCGTTGCCTTTTATCAGGGAGGGCACCTGCGCCAGGCCCACCGTGTTTATAACTTAATGCGTCAACTCTATCCCCGGGACGATAATCAGGTGCCGTTAGTGAGTTTTGTTCGTAACCTGCTCAAAAAAGACCTTCAATCCATGACGATCAATGATGCCAAGGAACTGGTGATCATGATGCTGCGAGAGGGTTACTTTTATTATGCGATGCGAGACGATGACCAGGCATTTGCCCGCGAAGAAATGGCCGAGGAGGTCTATGACATCTATCGCGGCTTGTATCCCGATGAACATCGCATTGAGCTGCCGCAGATCACCGTCCTGCGATTTCTGGCCTTAAACGATTTTTTCAACGATCTGCAGTATCCGGTCAACCTGCGTTTAATGCTGTTGAAACGGATCGAAAACGACCGGCCTGAACTGGCTGAAAAACTCAAGGAAGTTCAGGATCAATTATTAGAAGAAGCCCGCCAACAACAACCCGAACAATAAGTTTAGCCATCATGATCGATAACTATTTGGAGCAACTCACCGACTCTCAGCAAAAAGCCGTTTTACACAAGGACGGTCCGTTACTGGTTCTGGCCGGGCCCGGCAGCGGCAAGACCCGGGTGATCACCTTTCGCATCGCTCAATTGATTGCCAACGGGGTGTATCCTTCCAAAATCTGTGCGATCACCTTTACCAATAAGGCTGCACAGGAAATGCGTGACCGGGTACTGGCATTAGGCGTACCGCCCGGCGCGCACATCAGCACCTTTCACTCGTTGTGTGTGCGGATCCTTCGCCAGTTTGCGATCCAGGCGGGCCTGGATATTCATTTCAGCATTTTTGATGCGGCCGACCAGCGCCGCTGTATCAAGCAAGCGGTCAAGGCGTGTCAACTCGATGCCGGTCATTTTTCGCCCGCTAAAATGCTCTCGGCCATATCGGCTCTCAAAAACCGCCTCATCGATCCCGATACGCTCGAATCTCGCAGCGATGACTATTTTTCGAAAATGCTGGTCAAGGTCTATCGTCAGTATCAGCAGATACTTTTGGAAAATCATGCACTGGATTTTGACGATCTGCTGATGGAAACGGCGTTATTACTGCATCGCAAACCGGATATTTGTGATATTTTGTCCGATCGGTTCCGCTACGTATTGATCGACGAATATCAGGATACCAATCACGCCCAGTATCGAATCGCCCAATTGTTGGTCCGGTCCCATAGCAATATTTGCGCGACCGGCGATCCCGACCAGTCGATCTACCGCTGGCGAGGCGCGAATATCGAAAATATCCTGGCGTTTGAAAAAGACTGGCCGGATGCTATTGTCGTCAAACTCGAAGAAAATTTTCGCAGCACGCCGAATATTCTCGAACTGGCCGACCGGCTGATCGCGAATAACCGCGGCCGAAAGGCCAAAACTTTGATCGCGACTTGTCCGCGCGGCAGTGACGTTGTCATCCAGCCTTATGAAGACGAGGCCGCCGAAGCCAAAGGCATTGCCGAGAAGATCCAGGCCATCATCGCCGACAAAGAAAATGCCGGCCAGATTGCTATTTTCTATCGGGTCAATGCCATGAGCCGTGTCCTGGAAGAGGCCCTGATCCGCCATCAAGTGCCTTATCAGATTGTCCGCGGGGTGGAATTCTATAATCGAAAAGAGATTCGCGACATGCTGGCCTATCTGAAAGTGCTGGTCAATCCCGCCGATACCGTTTCGTTGATGCGAATTATCAATACCCCCACCCGCGGCATCGGCAAAACCACGATTGAGCGAATCCAGGCTTTTGCCGACCTAAAACAAATCAGTTTTTATCAGGCCATCAGGAATATTCAACAAATCAGCACACTTTCAGCCGGCGCCAAATCCAAAGTGGCGACCTTCGACAAACTGATGAATCAGTGCCGTGAAAAAATCGGCGGTTCGGTCGCTGAATGTATCGAATGTGTATTCGAACAGACCGGCATGAAAGCCGATCTGCGATTGCAGGGGGCCGACGGCAAGGATGCAATCGACAATATCGAAGAGTTGATCAATGCGGCCGCGCTCTATGATAAACAGACCGATAGTCCCGATCTGACCGACTGGCTGCAGCAGATTGCTTTGTTCAGCGATGTGGATACCTATGACGCATCCAGTCAATCGGTGGCCCTGATGACGCTGCACTGTGCCAAGGGCTTGGAATTCGAGCACGTCTTTATCGTCGGATTAGAGGATGGCCTGCTGCCGCATGAACGAAGCGTCGACGAGGATGACGAGCTGGAGGAGGAGCGCCGGCTGTTCTTTGTCGGCATGACCCGGGCCAAACACAATCTGCATATCAGCTATACGCGCTATCGCACGATCCGGGGACGCCTGATGCGGACGATCCCCTCGCCGTTTCTGTTTGAATTAGGTGTTAATCTCGGCGGTTCGCAGGTGTTGGATGAATCGAACGACGATGGATTGATCTATGAAGACACTTTCGACGATTTGCCTGTTGAGCAGCCCTATACGAAAGGCCAGCTTGTGCAGCATAAAAAATTCGGGATCGGGATTGTGGAGAATTTTATTGAGATGGGCGAAAACAGTGTCGTGACGGTTCGGTTCAAGGCCGGCCAAAGCAAATCGCTGATGACAAAATTTGCCAACCTTGTTAAAATCCAGGATGTGCAGTAAAAGCTTTGGGGTGGTTAACGGAGAAAATTTTGAACAAGATTGTCGGCTTGTTAATTTGTATCTTGGTTTTTTGCGGTTGTCGGGACATGGCAACTCAGCCAGTCACCTACGGTACCGGCCAATGGGATAAACTGATTTACGGTAATCATCGCGCAGTCGTCGAGGTTGCCAAAAATGCCGATGCCGTGATGGTCAGAATCCCGTGGCGGCGTCGGGATGCCAATCCCGAAAATAAAAAAATCATCATCATCGATGCCGATGCCAATACGCCTGTTGAGAATATCAAGGCAGTCCGTATCACCGGTTTTGCCGGCGAACTGATCTTCGAGCCCAACACCGTACCCGGCCGCTATTATATCTATTACATGCCGTACCGGTTGATCGGAAAGTGGTATCACCCGACAACGGTTTATCTGAAACCTCAATACAAGGCCAATCCCGATTGGCTCAAAACCATCGAAGAAAAACTCCAAAAGAAAAAATCGTTCCCCCAAGCTCAATTGATCGAAATCCAGGCGGTCAATGATTTTCACCGGTTCGATCCGATGGAGGTTGTAGCGACGGAAACAGAAGCCCGGGAATTGTTAAAAAATTACTCGGATCGGGACTATCTGATCTTTCCGGAAGACCGAAAATACCCGATTCGCATGAACAACCATTTACCGCTGCGATGGATCGAACATCCGCCAACGCGAGCGTTTTCCGGGACGGCTCGGCCCTATGAATATTATTGTTTGCAGTTGGGTCTTTACGCATTTCAAAAAGACATCAAAGATGTCTCGATTGATTTTGGGATACTGAAAAACGATCAGGGCGATTGTATCGAGCCCTCGGCCCTGACCTGTTTTAATCTCGGCGGGACCGATTATCTGGGCCATGAATTCACCAAATTGGTCAATGTGCCTCAGGGTAAAATTCAGCCGCTGTGGATCGGCATCGATATCCCCAAAAACGCCAACGGTACCTATCGCGGCATATTGACAGTCGGTGCCGAAAATGCCGAATCTCAACGGATCGATATGGAATTAGATGTTACCGGGCCGGTTCTGGCCGACCGCGGCGACAGTGAGATATGGCGGCATTCTCGCCTGCGATGGCTCAATTCTACCATCGGTATCGACGACGATGTATTTGCCGGTTATCCTCCGGTCGAGCGAAATAGTAACACCGTATCGATTCTTGGCCGCGATGTGATGGTCGGCGAAGAGGGTCTGCCCGCTCAGATTGTCAGTCATTTTGCCGATACCCTTGATGGCTTCGAATCGCCGGGGATCCAAATGCTGACCAGTCCCATGCAGTTTGTCGTCCAAACGACCCAAGGCCCGGTTGCGTTTGAAACCGGCCAACTGAAATTCACTAAACAAAAACCCGGTCTCGCTGCATGGCAAAGCCAACGTACCTCGCCGCAGTTGGAACAAATCTGCAAGGCCAAAATTGAATGCGACGGCCACCTCGACTGTTTTGTGACCTTCAAGGCCAAAGAGGATATCGAACTCAGCGATATCTATCTCGAAGTGCCGATGCAAAAAGAGATTGCCACTTATATGATGGGCATGAAATACAAAGGCGGCTACCGCCCCACTAAGTGGCAGTGGGATTGGAAAGCGAAAACCGCCAATAACATGCTTTGGATGGGGGCGGTCAACGCTGGGCTGCATTTGAATCTGCGGCATGTACAGAACGTCTGGGAACTGGGCAGTTATCATGCAATGGGTACACCTAAATCCTGGGCCAACGCTGACAAAGGCGGCTGTACGATTACCGAAACAGACGATTCGGTCATGATCAAGGCCTATAGCGGCCCGCGCAGCCTCAAAGCCGGCGAAGAGGTGGTATTTCGGTTCAGCGTGCTGGTCACGCCCTTTAAACTGCTCAATCCCGACCACTGGCGGTGGCGATACTGTCACGATTATCACGATCTCTGGCCGCTGGAAAATGTTGTCGAAAGCGGGGCCAAGATCATCAATATCCATCAGGGTAACGAACTGAATCCCTATATCAACTACCCGTTCCTCACCGTCGATAAGATGAAGGCCTATGTTGATAAGGCCAAACGCATGGGCATCGAACGGCTGAAGATTTATGATACTGTTCGCGAACTGAGTAATCACATGGTTGAGTTGTGGGCGATCCGCAGTCTCAATGGTGAAGTCTTCCGGTTGGGCGGGGGCTTTCAACTCGCCGACCATTTCGAACCCAACACCCCCGAGGAAAAACTGATCTCCACCGGCGGGGCATGGCTGCGGGAACACCTGATCGAGGGCTATGTGCCGGCCTGGCACGACCCGCAGGAAGGGATCGAAGACGAGGCTATTGCCTCGACCGGATTATCGCGCTGGCACAATTATTATCTGGAAGGATTGTCTTGGCTGATCCGAAACGCCGGGATCGACGGGCTGTATCTCGACGGCATCGGCTATGACCGCGAAGTCATGAAACGCCTGCGAAAGACCATGGATCGGGCCAAACCGGGCTGTTTGCTCGATTTTCATTCCGGTAATGGTTTCAACGCCACCTACAGCTTTATTAATCCGGCCTGCTTGTATATGGAGCATTTCCCGATGGTGGACAGTCTCTGGTTCGGCGAAGGATTTGAATATAATCACGAACCGCCGGATTACTGGCTGGTGGAGGTATCAGGAATTCCCTACGGGCTTTTCGGCGAAATGCTGCATTTATGCGGCAATCCCTGGCGCGGTATGATCTACGGCATGTCCAGCCGGCTGCGATGGGGCGGTTGCGACCCGCGGGCGATCTGGAAAGTATGGGATGATTTCGGGATCGAGCAAGCGCAGATGATCGGCTACTGGTCAAACAAATGTCCGGTTCGTACCGATCAAAAGGATGTTACGGCGACCGCTTATGTTAGAGAAAATAAAATCCTGATTGTTCTTGCAAGCTGGGCCGAGGAACCGGTACAGTGTACGCTCGAAATCGACTGGGACGGGCTTGGTCTGGATTCGGAAAATGTGAATGTTGTTATGCCTGAAATGGATCGGCTGCAGCAGCAGCGGACACTCATGTTAACCGAACCGCTGAGGATCGAGCCGCTAAAAGGAGCATTCACAATCGTTGAACAAAACGGAAATGGAGGTATCAAGTGACTTCACCCGCAGTGAATCTGTATTATAAAAATGTCCTTGCCGATGTGATCGGCAGCGACCACGGTATCACCCAATCGCAGCTTGATGAATTAGCCGCTCAAACCCAACCGGCCATTGCCGAGGTCAATCAGCAGCGACAGTCCGGCAAAATTCCGTATCGCGATTTACCCTATCAGGGCCAAACCGTTAACCGCATCCAAGCGTTGGTGGACGCGTTAAATGGTCAATGTGATATTTTCGTTGTCTTGGGCATTGGCGGTTCGGCGCTGGGCAATATCGCGCTGCAGACGGCATTGAATTCGTATATGTATAACATTGACCCGAATCAGCGAAAAGGCCCGCAATTTTTCGTCTTTGATAACGTCGATCCGGCCCAGCTTGGATCGTTTTTGCAATGGGCATCCGATAGACTCGAGAGGACGATATTTAATGTGATCAGCAAGTCCGGCCGTACCGCCGAAACCGCATCGCAGTTATTAACGGTTCGCAAAATGCTGCTCGATAAACTTGGCCCTGACGGTTTTAAAAATCAGGTGGTTGCGACCACTGATGTCGAAGAAGGCACGCTTCGAAAAATCGCCAATGTGGAAAACCTGCGGTGCCTGGAGGTGCCCGATGGTGTGGGCGGGCGGTTCAGTGTGCTCAGTGATGTCGGGCTGTTCGGCGCGGCCATGTGCGGTATCGATATCGAAGGGCTGCTGGCCGGTGCTGCCGAGATGGACAAGCGGGTCAGCGATGAGGATTTCTTCAATAATCCCGCCGCGATCAATGCCGCGATCAATTATCACATGTATCAGCGCGGCAAGCACATTTCCGTGATGATGCCTTATAGTTATCAATTCAAAGACATGGCCGACTGGTACCGCCAACTCTGGGCCGAGAGTCTCGGCAAAACCCACGATCTGCAGAACGGTATCGTCCACATCGGCCCGACACCGGTCAAGGCCCTCGGGACCACCGACCAGCACAGCCAGGTCCAGCTTTACCGTGAGGGACCGAACGATAAGCTTTTTACGTTCCTCGAAGTTAAATCGTTTAACCGGTCGGTCGAGATCGGTCCCGCACCGCCGCCGGCCCCCGAATTGACTTATCTGGCAGGTAAACCGTTGGCTGAACTGCTCAACAGCGAGAAAAAAGCCACCGAATTTGCCCTCCTGCAGGATAGGCGGCCATGCCTGAGCGTCATTTTCGACAAGGTCGATGCCCACACAGTGGGCCAATTTATCTACCTCTTTGAAGTCACCACTTCGATCGCCGGCGTATTATTCAATATTAATGCCTATAACCAACCCGCCGTCGAATTGGGCAAAGAAGCGACGTTTGCCCTGATGGGACGCGAGGGATTCGCGCAAATGGCACAAAAAATCACCCCTGCCATGACGATTGACGATAAATATATGGTGTGATAATCTGAACCGGATTTTCGAATAAAGGACAATTATGGATTATGCAGTGATTATGGCCGGGGGCACAGGCAAACGGCTCTGGCCCCTGAGTCGGCAGGCCCGTCCCAAGCAGGTATTGCGGCTGATCGAAGGTCAGACCCTTCTGGGTGAGTGTTTCGACCGCATGTCGAGCATCTTCGATACTCGCAGCATCATTGTTTTAACTAATGCCGGTTATGCCGATCTGGTCCGTGAGAATCTCATCGGCGTGCCGTATAACAATGTGATCGCCGAGCCGGTCGTCCGCGATACGGCCGGGGCGATCGGACTGGCTGCGACGATCCTCTATAAGGTCGATCCCAATGCCACGATGGTGGTGGTGACAGCCGATCAGTTAATCCGCCCGGCCGAGGTCCTTGAGCAGGCCATCACGGACGCAATGAATTATGTCAATCACCATCCTGAGCAAATGCTGGTTTTCGGTATCAAACCCACATTTCCCGATACGCAACTGGGCTACATCAAATTTGCCGGATCCAACAAATGCGATGAATGTAAAAACGAAGTGCTCGATGTCGTGGGATTCCGCGAAAAACCGAGCCTCAAAACCGCCCATCGCTACTTTAAGCAGGGCGATCACCTCTGGAACTCGGGCATGTTCGTCTGGAAAGCCCGAACGATCCTCGAAAATTTGCACGAATTTCTGCCGGATGCGACGCGCCCGCTTCAGGAGATTAAAAACAGTTGGGGCACTTCCGCTCAACAGAGCATGCTCATGGAATGGTTCCCCAAACTGCCGAAGATCAGTATCGATTTTGCCGTGATGGAAAAGGCCCGGAATGTCAAGGCCATCAAACTGGATTGCCAGTGGCTCGATATGGGTTCCTTTGCCGCGCTGGCGGATGTGATTACCTCCGATCACAATCGTAACATTGTCGTTGCTGAGACCGCCGAATTGCTCGATTGCACTGACAGCATCATCGTTACCGAGGAGGCAGACCATTTGATTGCTGCGGTCGGCCTGGAAAAGATTGTCGTGGCCCATACGCCGGATGTAACGTTGGTCTGTCATGCTGATCACGCCCACCGGCTCAAGGAGTTGCTCGCTCAGATCGAACAAAACAAAGGCGATACCTACCTGTGATCATGCGTTATCTTGCGATCGATTACGGCCAAAAGCGAACCGGATTGGCGATCTGCGATCCGCAGCAAACGGTTGTCTCGCCATTGATGGTGCTGGAAGACCCGTCTTCATTGCTCGATGAGATTATGAACATTGCCGATGACTATCAGGTTGAAGCGTTTGTGATCGGTTTGCCTTTGAATATGGACGGTACCGAAGGGCCGCCGTCACAGAAGGTCCGGGCTTTTGCCAATCAACTGACCGAAAAAACAGGCCTTTCCGTCGTGTTCCAGGACGAGCGGCTCAGCAGCTTTGCTGCCGAGCAGAAACTCAAAGAGACCGAGACGCCGCGCGACAAAAAGAAAAAACGCCTCGATGCCCTCGCCGCCGCCGAAATCCTCCAAAATTTTCTCGATCGAAAAACATAATCACCCAATATTTTGTTTATTTTATCTATAGCGCATGAAATTAAAGACCTATGTCCAATCCCGATTTTATCGTAGCGTTTTTTGAGCCGACGGACTATAGTATAAGCAAAATCTGTGCGATATTAAAAGCAATGAAAATGATCTAATAAGACGCTAAGCTTGGGCTTGAGGATCATGTGTTTTAAGGAAAATATCGTTGGCCAAAGGTAAACTCAAAATAGCAGTGTGTCAGTTTTCGGTTAGCAGGGACATTCGCCGAAACACCCGGTCAATTTGCAATTACATCAAAAAAGCCGTGAAGGCCGGTGCCGATATTCTCCATACCCCCGAATGTGCATTGAGCGGTTACGCCGGCCGTGATTTCAACGATTTTAAGGATTTCAACTGGCCGCTTCTTCTCGAACAGACCCGCACTATTATGGCCCTGGCCAAAAAACACCGGATATGGCTCGCTTTAGGCTCGGTCCACCGGTTAAGCGGCAAAAACAAGCCGCACAACAGTCTTTATCTGATCGATCCCCAAGGCCGTATCGCTGACCGCTACGACAAACGGTTTTGCATGGCCTCGGAAATGAAACACTATACCCCCGGCAATCACTTCGTCTTTTTCACGATCAACGGGGTCAAATGCGCGCTGCTGATCTGTTTCGATGCAAGGTTTGGCGAGCTGTATCGCGAACTTTATAAAAACAAGGTGCAGTGCGTGATCCAGTCATTCTACAATGCCCGCCAAAAAGGCCCCAGCGTTCATACCCACATTATGCGACAGACGATGCAGTGCCGGGCGGCCAGCAATTACCTTTGGGTCAGTATATCAAACGCCAGCGGCTATTATTCGCCGTACCCTTCGTGTGTGATCCGCCCGGACGGCATGATCGTCAGGCAACTGAAGCAAAATCGCGCCGGCCTGATAATCCAGACCATCGACACCGGCAAAACGTTTTATGATCCGATGAAAGGCCTGCGGGAAAGCGCAATCCGCGGCAAACTCGATATGCAGCAAAAACCCTGCCGCGATAAACGATCAATAACCAAAACGATTTTGTAACTTTAAGGATGTTATGATGGCTAATACAACAATTACAGCACCAAAGGGCTTTCTGGCAGCGGGCATTGCCTGCGGGATCAAGCAATCGGGCGATTTGGATCTCGGCTTGATCATATGCCCCACCGAGGCGACTGCGGCCGCGGTCTTTACAACCAACAAAGTCGTTTCGGCGGCGGTCGATATCTGCCGGCAGCACGCCAAGAGTGCCAAAATTTCCGCCGTTGTGGTCAATTCCGGCAATGCCAATACCTGCACCGGCCAAAAGGGAATCAACGATGCGATCGCGATGTGCAAGACAACCGCCGATTTGACCGATTCCAAACCCAATGAAATCCTCGTCGCCTCAACCGGCATCATCGGCCACCCTTTGCCGATGACTAAGATCAAAAGCGGCATCAAAAAAGCGGCCTCTCAATTAGCCGCCACTGAAAAGACCGGACTGGATTTTTCTAAAGCCATTATGACCACCGATACCAAACCGAAATACACCAAACGCCAGATCACGATCAGCGGCCGCAAGGTCACCATCGCCGGTACTGTCAAAGGCGCCGGTATGATCGGCCCGAATATGGCCACCACGCTGTGTTTTATCACAACCGATATCGCAATCACAAAAACATTGTTGAAAAAAGCATTACAGACTGCAATCGGAAATTCGCTCAATAAGCTCACAGTTGACGGCCATCAGAGCACTAATGACACTGCTATTATTCTCACCTCACACCTTGCCGGTAATCGGGCGGTTACATCGGCGTGTCCGAGATTCAAAAAATTCGCAAAAGCCCTCGGTGAACTCTGTGAGGATATGGTCAAGCAAACGGCCCGCGATGCCGAGGGGGCAACGCGAATGTTCAAAGTCGTGATCAACGGTGCCGCCAACGCCCGGGAAGCTGCCAAGGCCGCTCGCGCTGTGGCCGATTATCCGCTGGTCAAATGCGCAATTCATGGTGGCGATCCGAACTGGGGCCGTATTATATGCGCAGTCGGTTCCTGCGGTGTAAAACTCAATCCGGCCAAACTGACCTGTAAAATTGGTCCGATAACCGTCTTTCGCAACGGTAAACCTGTGAAATTTGACATGAAAAAGGCATCCAGGACGATTTGTCAATCCGAACACACGATTACCGTCGATCTCGGCGCCGGCAAAAGCAGCGATTTCTGCTATGGATGCGACCTGAGCCGCGATTACATAACCATTAACGCCGATTATCACACCTGATCCTGATCGAAGAGTGCGATTTTTTTTGGTTCTACGTTAGTTATCCATTAAAATACTTGAAAATCACACCCAAACCGATACACTGGCAGGCTATTTTACTGTTCACAGAATGGAACGTTTATCATTACATTAAAGGAGCTTAAAAGTGAAGGTAATCAGCTACACACTTGGAGCTTTGCTGCTGTTGTCGATGTTCAGTGCAACAGCCGCGGCTGAAACATCGACAGTCGAAGGTGCAACCGAAGCGGTCTGCAGCGCGTGCAGCACGGCCGAATGTTCGACCTGTATCCCCTGGATATGGTACATCGCACCGCTGGCCTCGATCGCCGCGATCGTCGTTGCCTTTTTCTTCTACGGCAAAGTCAGCAAGGCCGATCCCGGAAACGAAACGATGACGACCATCGCCGGCCACGTGCAGGAAGGCGCATACGCCTATCTTTTCAGCCAGTACAAAGTGGTCGGGCTCGTCTTCATTCTGCTGTTTATTGTCTTTACCGCACTGGCGTTTATCGGGGTACAAAGCCCGATCATGCCGGTCGCGTTCTTAAGCGCCGGCTTCTTCAGCGCACTGTGCGGCTTTTTAGGTATGAAGACCGCTACCATGGCATCCAGCCGAACTGCCCAAGGCGCAACTAAAAGTCTCAACGCTGCATTGCAGGTCGCATTTCGCTCCGGCGCAGTCATGGGATTGGTTGTCGTTGGTTTCGGCTTGTTGAATATTACCGCATGGTACTGGATCCTGGACCAACTCGTTTATACCGCTGATCACATGCTCAACGGCTGGGTGGTTTTCGGATTGACTGTCGTGCCCAAGGGCATGAGCGAATCGCATAAACTGGCCGAAATCACCGCAACGATGGTGACGTTCGGCATGGGTGCCTCGACCCAGGCCCTGTTCGCCCGTGTTGGCGGCGGTATCTATACCAAGGCCGCCGATGTCGGTGCGGACCTGGTCGGCAAGGTCGAAGCCGGCATCCCCGAAGACGATCCGCGTAACCCGGCAACGATCGCCGATAACGTCGGCGACAATGTCGGCGATGTGGCAGGCATGGGCGCCGATCTTTTTGAAAGCTATTGCGGTTCGATTCTCGCAACCGCAGCATTGGGTGCCGCACTGACACTGAAAACCGGTATGGATCCGTTGAAAGCCGTGCTGGCCCCCTCGATTGTGGCCGGTATCGGCATTATTCTCTCGATCGTCGGGATTTTCCTTGTTCGCTGTAAAGAGGGTGCTTCGCAGAAGAATCTGCTGATGGCACTGTTGAGAGGTACGCTAAGTTCCGCCGTGTTGATCATCGTTGCCCTGATTTTCCTGGCCAATGCGGGCTGGATCACATGGGGCGTTTTCGGTTCGGTCGTCGTCGGCTTAGTCGGCGGCGTCTTGATCGGCCAGGCCACCGAATACTACACTTCTGCGGAATACAGCCCCACCAGGAAAATTGCCAGCCAGGCGGATATGGGCCCGGCTACCACGATCATCAACGGCCTGGCAACCGGTATGTTCTCCTCCGCACTGCCGGTGGTGATTATTGTGATCTCAATTCTGCTGGCATTCGGATTGGCCGGCGGCTTTGGCAGTATATCGATGGGTCTTTACGGTATCGGCTTTGCGGCCGTAGGGATGCTGGCGACATTAGGCATCACGCTGGCCACCGATGCATACGGCCCGATTGCGGATAACGCCGGCGGCAACGCCGAAATGAGCCAGCTCGGACCGGAAGTTCGCAATCGTACTGATGCCTTGGATTCGCTGGGCAACACGACCGCGGCGACCGGCAAGGGCTTTGCGATCGGCTCGGCCGCACTAACCGCCATGGCCCTTTTGGCTTCACTGATCGAAAGTATGCGGATATGGATCGGCAAACTGGCCGCAGAAGCAGAAGGCGGTATTTATAAAGTCGGCGATATCAACTTTTATCGCGGCGAAGTTATCCCGCAGGTCCAGAATGCAGTTAATATAACCACCGCTTCAATCAGCCAGTTCGTCGCGGCCTATGATCTGACGATCATGAACCCGAAAATGCTCGGCGGATTGTTCATCGGCGCGATGATGGCCTTTATCTTCTGTGCGATGACCATGAAAGCCGTCGGCAAAACCGCAGGCGATATGGTCAACGAAGTACGTCGCCAGTTCAAAGAAATCCCCGGAATCATGGACGGCAGCGGCAAACCCGATTACGCCCGGTGTGTCGCCATTTCGACCAAGGGTGCGCAGCGGGAAATGATCGTTCCCTCACTGCTGGCGATATTCATTCCGGTTATTACCGGCCTGATCCTCGGCGTGGCGGGCCTGATGGGGCTGCTGGCGGGCGGCTTGAGCTGCGGATTTGTTCTCGCCGTCGCCCTCAACAACGCCGGCGGATGCTGGGACAACGCTAAGAAATTCATCGAAACCGGCGAATACGGCGGCAAAGGCTCGCCGGCCCATAAGGCGGCCGTCGTCGGCGATACGGTCGGCGATCCCTTTAAGGATACCTCCGGCCCGAGCCTGAACATCCTCATCAAGCTGATGAGCATGGTCAGCGTGGTCTTCGCCGGTGTGATTGTGAAATTCTCACCGGTCATCGCCGGTTGGCTCCACATGAACAACTAAAACGATCGAATCGTTGACTTTAGACCTTTTTGACAGTAAGGTATCGAGGTGGTCCGAACGGGCCGCCTCGTTTTTTTAATGGATATGAAATAAACGCTTATGACAGAGAAAAAAAGCAGGATCGCAGCCAAAAAATTTGCCGTTGAAGCGGCCAAGATCGCCCAGGACCGGCGCTGTACGGACATCGTTGTGCTGGATCTAAAGGATAAA
Source organism: uncultured Pirellulales bacterium (assembly GCA_964517795.1). Lineage (GTDB taxonomy): Bacteria > Planctomycetota > Phycisphaerae > Sedimentisphaerales > Anaerobacaceae > CAZFDE01. Next base: position 39,953 of record CAZFDE010000003.1, read on the forward strand.
AGTCCCGCCACCGATTTTTTTGTGATCGCCACCGGCACCAGCAACCGCCAGATGCGCACGGTCGCCGACGAGATCTCCGAACTGGGACGGGAAAGCAATTTTCTGCGATTCGGCCGGGCCGGCTACGAACAGGCCCGATGGATCCTGCTGGATTTTGTCGATGTGGTCGTGCATATCTTCGACGCGAAGTACCGCGATTTTTACGATCTCGAACTGCTCTGGGGCGATGCCCGGCACGTCCGATTGCCCGAACCCAAAGAGGTTAAGGAAATATGAAACGCCTGATCGATATCCTTGAACAGCGCATCAGCAAGGTCATGGCGGAAGTCAGCGGCCGGGCCGACTGCGGGGCCATCGTTAAGCCCGCCACCGATGAGAAATTCGGCGATTACCAGGTCAACGGCGTCATGGGCCTGGCCAAGCAGCTCAAGACAAATCCGCGAAAATTAGCCGAGCAGGTCGTTGAAGCACTCGATTTGTCGGATATCTGCGAACCGCCGGAAATTGCCGGGCCGGGCTTTATCAATCTGCGCATCAAAAATGAGTTTCTGGCCGATTCGGTCCTCAAAATCAAAGAAGATGCCACCGGCCGACTCGGAATCGACAACACCCAAAAACCACGAACGGTCGTCGTGGATTTTTCCGGCCCCAATATCGCCAAACAAATGCATGTCGGCCATCTGCGAAGCACCATCATCGGCGACTGCATCTGCCGCACACTGAAATTCGAGGGCCACAACGTCATCCCCCAAAACCACATCGGCGACTGGGGCACCCAATTCGGCATGCTTTGTGCACTATTCGACAAAAAATTGCTGTCAATGAGCGGCGGCATTGAAAATATGAAACTTGTTTCTTCTGAAGAAATATTAGGTGAACTCGAAGTTTTTTATAAAGAAGCGAAGCAGTTATTCGATTCTGATGAAACTTTTGCGAACACGGCAAGAGCTGCCATAGCTGGATTGCACTCTGGAGAAGGTATATGGCGTAAACATTGGGAAAGCATTGTTAAGGAATCCGAAAAGCATTATCAGGAGCTTTACGGACGTTTGATGGTAACGTTGACCAATCAGGATATTCGCGGCGAAAGTGCTTATCGCGATGATTTACCGAAAGTTGTTGAAGAATTGGCAGGTAAGGGCATTGCGGTTGAATCGGAAGGGGCTGTTTGTGTTTTTCCGGAAGGTTTTACGAATAAAGAAGGTCAGCCGCTGCCGTTTATTATCCAAAAAAGTGATGGGGCTTACCTCTACGCCACCACCGATCTTGCGGCCCTGAAATACCGCATCGAGCAGCTCAAGGCCGACACAATCATTTACGTCACCGATGCCCGCCAGAAGCTGCATTTCCAGATGCTCTTTGCCACAGCGAAAATGGCCGGCTGGATCACAGACGATACCCAACTGGTCCATGTTACCTTCGGCGCCGTTTTAGGTGAAGACGGTACGCCGCTAAAGACGCGCAGCGGTGAAAATGTCAAACTCAAGGAACTGCTGGATGAGGCCGTCGAGCGTGCCCGGGAGGTGGTCGAACAAAAGAATCCCGATTTGCCGGAGAATCAAAAAAATACAATCGCACAAACGGTCGGTATCGGCGCGGTCAAATACGCCGACTACTCCAACAATCGCACCAGCGATTATATCTTCAGCTTCGACAAGATGCTGGCGATGGACGGCAATACCGCCCCGTATATGCAGTACGCCTACGCCCGGATTAAATCGATCGAACGAAAGGCCGCCGGCAAAGCTGTGGATATCGAATCGGAACTGGCCGCGATAGAGACTCTGTCCCTGACCGAGCCGGATGAACTTCAACTGGCAAAGCACCTGATCCGGTACGGAGAGGTAATCGACTCGGCGGTGGCGGACTACCGGCCGAATTATCTGACTAATTATTTATACGAACTATCACAAAAATTCAGCGGCTTCTATACCAATTGTCCGGTGTTGCAGGCATCCGAGGACAAACGGCCGACCCGTTTGCTGCTCTGTGACCTGACCGCAAAAACGATCCGACACGGCCTGCACGAACTGCTCGGTATAGCCGTCGTCGAACAAATGTAAGGCAGATTAAACCATGATTCAGACAATGGAATTCAGCGTCAGTACCCGTAATCGAAACCAGATGATCGATATCACCGGCCAGGTCCAATCGGCGGTCGAAGAAGCCGGTGTCCAAAGCGGCCACGTGATCATTTATTGCCCGCACACCACCGCTGGGATCACAATCAACGAAAATGCCGATCCGGCCGTCGTCCACGATATCCTCTTGACCCTCGACGAACTGATCCCTGAAAACCGCCGCGGCTACCGCCATGCCGAAGGCAATTCCGATTCCCATACCAAAAGCTCATTGGTCGGCTGCAGCGAACAGGTCATGATCGATCAGGGCCGACTGGTGATGGGAACATGGCAGGCGATCTTTTTCTGTGAATTTGACGGGCCAAGAACACGCCGTGTCAAACTTCAGATGACTGGCGAATAATAATTTCTGTAGGGCGCCCCTTCAGGTCCACGCGGTAATCAATTTTCATTGCAGCAGATCCTGCTTTATATAAAGATGAAAATAAGCGCATAAAAAAGGCGAGGAGATGGAACCGGCTGGGGGGGGAACCGGTAGTCCACACTACCTCGCCGAGGATTTAATTATCTGTATCAAACATACAGGATAAATCATAATACCAAAGAGCACAACGAAAATATCCACACAAAGGGCACTTGTCAATGAAAAAAAATATACGAAAACAGCTAAAAAAGGCCCCGCAAATTTATGAGAAATACTATACCATAATCATCGGCCCAATGCAAGGAAAAAATTGATTTTTCGCATGTGTTTTCATGTGTTTGTATCGATTATGCCACGTCAAATCACTAAAAAAAGCTTGAATATTTCACAGATTATCCCTAAATTCAAGACAAATGAAAAAAAACGAAATCAACGGAGTATGATATGCCAAAAACCAAAATCCAGCCGATCCAAAAAAAGATTAAAGATACGGCTCAGCAAATTCACGGGGTCATTCTCAAAAGCAAAAGTCCGACAATGACAACTCCGGTCCGGTCATTGAGAAATGTCAAGTATCATGCCAAAACCGGATATTTCGAAATGATGGGTAAGAATAAAAAACGCACCCTGACCGTTGGCACCGTCAAGACATTTGCCCAGACCCTTAAAATGATGTCGCTTTCCAAGCAGCTCATCGAGCAGGACAAACGGGCCACCAAACGAGAAGCCTATTATATTTCCAAAAACTGGGGTAAGGCCGGATTCGCCGAGCAAAGTGAGTCCGATACCATCATGGATGATGTCGAGGCGATGTTTCGGGTCAATCGCGAGCAATTGCGGTTTACTCCCGAAGAAAAGGGCGGCGATATCGCCGGGCGGCTCATCGTGATCGACACCAACAAGCGAACCGGCGCGAAACTGAAGATCGACTGCACAAAATTCGGGTCGGGCGCCTATTCGATCCCCACCAGCGTCGAACACCTGGAATTTCAAAGCAAGGCCAAATTCATTCTCGCCATCGAGACGGCCGGTGCCTTTCAGCGACTGGTCGATTACGATTACTGGAACAAAGAAAACTGCATCCTCATCAGCATGGGAGGCGTTCCCACCCGGGCGTGCCGGCGGTTTATCCGCAGACTGCATGAATCGCTGAAAATCCCCGTGTATGCCTTTGTCGATGGCGACCCCTATGGCTATTTCAATATCTACCGTACGCTGAAAGTCGGCTCCGGCAATGCGGCCCATCTCAATGAGTTCTTCTGCGTCCCTAAAGTTCGCTTTCTGGGGGTTACGCCCGATGATATCGTCAAATACAAACTGCCGACCCATCCCTTGAAAGAAGTGGATATCAAACGGGCCAAAGACGCCCTGCGAAACGATCCGTTCGTCAAACATCACAAACCATGGCAAAACGCCATTAACCTGATGCTCAAACTCGGTGTCCGTGTCGAGCAGCAGGCCTTTGCCCGGTACGGGCTGGATTATGTCGCGGATGTGTATCTGAAAGATAAATTGAAAAATCCGTCTAAATTTTTGCCATGATATTTAAGGCGGGAAAAATTTCGAATATAATGCTAAAATACAAACACCATTTTGAAATACGATTGTAAAACGAATCAGATGGCCACGATTGCAGAAAATTTGGATGCCGTTCACCATACGATTGAGTCCGCATGCACACGCGCCGGGCGCGATCCCGATAAATTGACCATGGTGGTCGTCACCAAGTCCGCCGACTTTGATGCGGTGCGCCAAGTCCTTGCCCTGGGCTACGATCAACTGGGCGAAAACCGCGTTCAACAACTCAAAAAAGTGGCCGCTCAGGTCGATGAGTTACATTCGCAAAATACGCAAAACAGCGACAAGCCGGCGGTCCACTGGCACATGATCGGACACCTTCAGCGTAACAAAGTTCGCCAGGTCCTGCCGCTGGTCCGTATGATCCATTCGGTGGATACCCTGCGGCTGGCCGAGGAGATCAATGAAACGGCAGAAAAAATGGATCTCTGTCCCCGCGTTTTGATGCAGGTCAATGCCTCTCAGGAACCCCAGAAATACGGTGTTCCGGTCGGTGCGGCCGTACATCTGGCCGAACAGATCGAAACACTGCCCCACCTGCGATTGGCCGGCTTGATGACAATGGCGCCGCTGACCCATAATCAGGATGTGATCCGCACCTGTTTTTCACGGACCCGAGAACTGTTTCTCGAGATCAAAGGCGAACGCATCGTCGGCTCCAATTTCACCGAACTGAGCATGGGGATGAGCAGTGATTACCCGATCGCGATCGAAGAAGGGGCGACGATCCTGCGAATCGGCTCGGCCGTTTTTCAGGCATGAAACAGATCGATTGAAATTCGGCATTTTCGCGCTAAAAAAAGCCACGAACTGCCAAAGTCACCCCGTTTTCAAGCCGACGATATAAACATAAACAGTCCCAATGTGTGGACGAAAACGTTGTCCGATAATAACAGGATATGCGATGAGTAAAACGGGTTTGATAAAACCGATCACAGTACCGAAAACATTTACGGATGTACTCTTTTTGACGAACAAAGATGAGCTGCCCCTTGAGATTGCCCAATTGTTCAAACAAAAGAAACTTTCATATATCACGATATCGCTGGATCAGTTTTCCCATCTGATGCATCGGCTGGACCTTATCGGAACCGTCGTGATCGACACCGAACAATTGCAAGTCAGTCAGCAGCAAAAACTGGCACGGATCATCGAATCGCTGGAAGTGCGAAATATCGGTACCATCGTCTTGAATGCCCGCGTCGAACTGCCGGTCAAAAGTTTTTCACTGGCCGGACCACAGGTCAAAAGTTTTTCGCTGGCTACCAAAATGGAATCGATTTCCAGCGACGAGTTGTGGAAACGCATTAATGTCAACCTGACCTTTCGCAAGAAAAACAGCGGCATTATTCTCAAGACCCCGATGCTGCCGAGTCAAATGCTGCGTTCATCCAACAATCGTCTCGCCGAACAACTTCGGATCACCAAGTCGATGGTCGAAAACCTGACCGAACAATTGCGAATGGCCGGGCTGGTGCAGCGGGATTTTCTGCCGACCCAACTGCCCAACATGGATCACCTGCACTGGGCGGCGACGTTTATGCCCGCCGAGTGGGTCTCCGGCGATATTTACGATGTCGTGCGGATCGACGAAGATCATATCGGTTTCTATATCGCTGATTCCGTCGGCCATTCGATGCCGGCCGCTTTGCTGACGATCTTTGTCAAGCAGGCCATGGTCCTGCGGGAAACCAGGGACAAGGACTACCATATTTTCTCGCCGGCCGAGGTCATGCGAAATCTTAACAAGAAGATGGCCGAGCAAAAACTTTCCGGGTATCAGTTTGCGACGTGCTGCTACTGTTTGCTGAACATCAAAACATTGGAGCTGACCTTTGCCCGCGGCGGTCATCCTTATCCGGTCCTGATCCGGCCAGGCCAACCCCCCGAGCAACTGGAGATCCGCGGATCACTTCTGGGGATTTTTGAAGAAGCCGATTTTATCCAGCAAACGGTGCAATTGCGAAGCGGCGACAAAATCCTGATCTATTCCGACGGCGCCGAACCGTTTATCGGCGAATTTGATGATCTCAGCGGATTCGGCTTTAACGAAAAATTCGATCAGATCAAGGATTTGCACGTCGTGGATATGATCGAACAGCTCAATGAAATTGTACACGACAAAAAACATTCGGCCACCGAAGTCGACGACATCACGGCCGTCGCCCTCGAAATCCTCTAACATAAAATCTCAGGTATGAATTAACTTTTTAAATTGCGGCTAACTCGTACTTGCCCAAAACCGCCAATGCGATTTTCACATTGCCGAACGGTGCGCTGACAGCAAAACCCTGAACATGCGGCTGGAGGGTCTCGACCATCTCGCGGGCAATCTCGATCCCGATAGCCCTGCCCTGCTCTTTTGTTTGGGCGACACGCATACGCTGCAGAAGCTCATCCGGCACCACCACACCCGGCACTTCATTGGCCATAAACTCGGCGTTCTTATAGCTGGTGAACGGCCAGATGCCGGCAATGATCGGGATCTTAAACGGTTCGATCCGTTCGAGGAATTGTATCAACATATCGATATCGAAGATCGGCTGGGTAATCGCATACTCAGCACCAGCTAATACTTTCTGCTCGAAACGTTCGATCTCTCGGTCAATATCGGCGGCGACCGGATTGGCACCAACTCCGATTGTAAACGCTAATTGCGAGGAAAGCGGATTCGTCGCAATGTCCAGACCCCGGTTGAGGTTACGGATCACCGAAGTCAGTGCGATCGAGTCCATATCAAACACACCTGTTGCCTCCGGATATTCGCCGAGTTTGGGCGGATCACCAGTGATCACCAGGATATTACGCAACCCCATCACATACGCACCCAGCAGATCGGACTGCATCCCGATGAGATTGCGGTCGCGACAGCAAAAATGCAGGATCGCCTCGATTTCACAATGCTGCTGAATCTGTACACAGGTTGTCATCGGCGATAATCGCGAACTGGCCCGCGGCCCGTCCGGTACGTTGATTGCGTCGATGCCCATCTCGGCACACATCTGAGATTTTTCCAGGGTTTTCTGAATATCGGTGCCTTTTGGGGGCGTAATTTCGATGGTTAGGACCTTTTCACCCGCAGCAATCTTGCGGCCGATCTTCGACCGCTTTTGCAGTGGAATTTCCGGCATCCCGGCCGCTTCTGCACCTTCGGTAACCACGACCGTCGGCTTGATCGCCGCGGCCGATACCGCTTTATCCAACGAGCGCACTGCCCGAACGATCTCCTTGATATGCCGGGGCGTTGTCCCGCAGCAGCCGCCGATAATACGAGCGCCTTTCTCGAAAAACCGCTTGGCATACTCAGCCATATATTCCGGCGTGCACATATACAGCGTGCGATCTTCGACCTGCCGCGGCATGCCGGCATTCGGCTGGACGCTGATTGCTTTATGGGTGATCTGGCGAATCCGTTCCAGGCTGGCAAGCATATCCGACGGCCCGACCGAGCAGTTCAGCCCAACCGCCGAAACATCGCGGCCGGCGATCTGCGAAATCGCCGATTCGATCGGCTCGCCGAACACCGTCTCATTATCCCCGGTGATCGTAATCTGAGCGACGATCGCGATATCCGAGCGTTCGCGAACCGTATCGATCGCGACACAAAGCTCGTGGGTGTTCTGGAATGTCTCGAACAGCAGAAAATCAACGTCTGCCTCGATCAGGACATCGGCCTGTTGGCGAAATGCATCTCGGGCCTGCTCGATCTTTTCGTGATTATAGGAACTAAGCTGCCAGCCTAATGGCCCGATCGCCCCGGCCACCATCGTATCCGAACCCGCAGATTCGCGCGCCAGTGCCGCGGCCGCGCGGTTAATCTGGTCGACCTTGTCGTGCAGCCCGAATTTTGCCAGTTTATAGCGGTTCGCACCGAACGTATTGGTCTCGATAAAATCGACGCCCGCCTCGACGTATTCGCGGTGGATATCCTTGACCAGTTCGGGTCTGATGAGATTGATCTCGTCGAAGCAACTGTTGAGGAAGATCCCATGCTGATAGAGCATCGTCCCCATCGCCCCATCGCCCAACAAGACCTTTTCAGCCAATATCGCATCGAATTTTGACGTATCCATCGTCATTGCATTATTATCGACACATTACCGGCCCCGATCAACCTGAAATTGTATTATGGCTACGTAAGGCCCAAATTATTTTAAACCTGAAGATTCGTCCATGCCGAAGATGATGTTCATATTCTGGATAGCCTGACCGGAAGCACCTTTGACGAGATTGTCAATCGCCGAGAAGACCACGATCTTGCCCTTTGTGACAACCGGATATACATGGCAGTAATTCGTCCCGGCCACATCTTTAACGCCCGGCGAGGCATTGCAAAGCTGCACGAATGGTTCATCCTTATAGAATTCGGCATATAGCTCACTTAGTGATTCGTTTGTCATGTCTTTCTTCGGTTCACAGTACACGCTTGAGAGAATCCCGCGGTCGAACGGGCCGACATGCGGCTGGAATAAAATGTTGACCGGCCCATCAGCAATGGCAGCAGCAACCTCTTGCATTTCCGGCATGTGCCGGTGCGAACCGATCCCGTAAGCGAATAATGTTTCGTTCATGTTGGGAAAATGAAATTTTACCGACGGATTCTTGCCGGCGCCCGAAGTGCCGGTTACCGAATTGACGATCACGCATTGCGTATCGATCAGTGCATTTTTCAACAACGGGGCGATCGCCAGAATCGCACCGGTCGGGAAACACCCGGGATTCGCCACAAGGTCTTTGCCGACGATGTCATCGCGAAAAAGTTCCGGCAGGCCATAAACGGCTTTTTCAAGGTTGCCCTGGTCCGTATGCGGCTGGTAATATTGCTCATACACTTTCACATCTTTGATCCGGTAATCGGCGCTGAAATCCACGACCTTCAGGCCGGCATCCAGCAGCTTCGGCACAAAGCCCATCGAGACCTTATGCGGCAAACAGCACAACGCTACATCCGCCAGTCCGGAAAGCATATTCAAATCCAGCGGCTCGATCTTCATCGCACAGCGGCCTTTGAACTGCGGGAAAATATCCTCCACATTGCCGCATTCTTGCGGCAGGGCGGTCAGATACGTCAATTCCGCCTGGGGGTGTCTCAGCAGGATCTCGATCGATTCGGCACCGGTATATCCGCTTGCCCCGATAATTGCTACGCGTATCATGGTAACGTCCTTTCAAAGGATAAAAAAAGCCGACGAAAATCCGCCGGCTATTGTAATCCACACAGAATTGCTTTGCAAATTAACGTTTCGAGAATTGGAACCGTTTCCTTGCACCGGCACGCCCGTATTTCTTGCGCTCGACCATGCGGCTGTCACGGGTCAGGTATCCGCCTTCGCGGAGGACCGGCAGATAATTATCGTCGAATGTTTTCAGTGCCCGTGCGATGCCGAGCATGGCCGCTCCGGCCTGGCCGGTCGTACCGCCGCCCTTAACATTGATAAACACATCGAACAGCTTATCGCAATGTGTGGCTTTCAACGGGGCCATCACTGAATTGCGGTCCTGAGGGCGGGCAAAGTAGTTATCCAGTTCGCGTTTGTTGATCATAAGCTTGCCCTCACCGGGTTTGATCCGGACACGGGCGACCGAGCTTTTGCGCCGTCCGGTTCCCCACCAATAGCCGTATTTCGCTTCGGATGACGGACTGGCCGTCAATTTTTCCGGGGCCTTGGGCTTTTGCTCTTTTGGCGGTTGCGTTTGTTCCTGCTGTTCTTTGGGTTTTTCTGTCATATCGTTCTCAATCTCATAAAATGTTTACGATAATTCGATCTTTTCCGGTTGCTGGGCCTGATGCTGATGGTCCGGACCTTTATAAACCTTGAGCTTGCGGAACATCGCTTCGCCGAGCTTTGTTTTCGGGAGCATCCGCTTGACGGCCAGCTCGACCACGCGTTCGGGTTTCTTGGCCATCATGTCCTCGAAACTGACATACTTATGGCCGCCCGGATACCGGGTATAATAATCGTATTCTTTGGTTTGCGGCTTTTTGCCGGTCAGCCGGATCTTATCGGCGTTTACCACGATTACGAAATCGCCGGTATCGACATGCGGCGTGTACGTCGGCTTATTTTTACCCATCAGGATCGGGGCGATCTGGTTCGCCATTCGCCCTAAGATCATTCCTTCGGCATCCACCACATACCACTTGGCGTTGACCTGTTCTTTTTTGGCCATAAAGCTCTTCATATATAAAGCTCCCGTCTATCTACAGAAAAACCCGTATTTTAGGGTTGCGTTGAATTTTGTCAATGAATTTTTAAGATTTTTACAAAATACGCATCGGCCCCCATGAATGGACAAAATCATAGCGGTTATCATAGAAAATCGGGCGAAAAACCTCCTCCGAAGTTATTTTCGCCCGATTTGGCTTATTTGAACTGACCGGTAATGGTTATTTCATGAACATCCCATCGAATTGCCGCAATTGAAGCATTTATAGCAGGTCCCGTTTCTCACTGTGATCGATCCGCAGATATCGCAGGCCGGCGCGTCATCCTGAAAATGCTCAAACTGCGCGTTGAATGTCTGCATCGTCTTGGCCTGGGTTTGCCCGTCGTCTTCACTGCTGACTTTGACCGCAGTCAGGGTCCGTATTCGATCGGCCAGCCGATTTTTGGGTCCCCCCCCCGCAGAATCCTCTAATTTTGGCGGAACCTGTTTTTTGGCCATTTTTTCAAGCCTGCTTTTTGTATCGGTCTTGACCTGTTCGATCTTTTCAGCGAGTTGTTTGGTCTTCTCGACAAGCTGTTTGGCGGTCGTATTGTTTTTGTTTTCTTTCGGGGGTGTCGCGGCCTGTCGGTTCGGCGTATTCTTCTCGGCATAACCGGGAATGAACTGACAACCCAGCCAGCAGAAGATATAGTCGATAATGCTCTTGGCGAAAGGGATATCCTTATTCGAGGTCATCCCGGCCGGCTCGAACCGCGCGTGGCGGAACTTATCGACCAGCGTGATCAGCGGAACCCCGTACTGCAGCGCCATCGACGTACAGGTCCCGATTACATCCATAAGGCCGCCGACGGTGCTGCCCTCCTTGGCCATAGTGATAAAGAGTTCACCAGGCTGTCCATCCTCATAAAGCCCCACCGTCAGATAGCCTTCGTGTCCGGCTACGGAAAATTTATGTGTCAGACTTTGCCGCGTGTCCGGCAGCCGCCGCCTGAACGGTTTGGCGGCTACTGCGGCTTCAGTCGTTTTGGCCTTGGTTTGTTTGTGTTTCTTGGTTGAGACCGGCTGCAGCAGCTTGGAGCCGTCGCGATAGATCGCCACGGCCTTTAAGCCCAGTTTCCAGCCTTGCAAATATGCTTCAGCGATCTCTTCGGCGGTCGTTTCGTGCGGCATATTAATCGTTTTGCTGATCGCGCCGGAGATAAACGGCTGGACCGCGGCCATCATTTTCAGATGGGCCATATAATGAATCGATCGCTTGCCGTTTTTGGCCTTGAAGGCACAATCAAAGATCGGCAAATGATCCTCATTGAGTTTAGGTGCGCCTTCGATCGTTTCGTTCTGGTCGATATAGTCGCAGATCTCTTTAATGTCTTCGATGTTGTAACCGAGCTTTTCCAGTGCCATCGGCACGCCGCGGTTAACCAATTTGAGCATCCCGCCGCCGGCTAACAGTTTATATTTGACCAGGGCGATATCCGGCTCGATCCCGGTCGTATCACAATCCATCATAAAACCGATTGTCCCGGTTGGTGCCAGTACCGTTGCCTGGGCATTGCGAAAGCCGGTCTTGCTGCCGGCGTCAAACGCCTCGTCCCACGCATCCTTGGCAGCATTGCGCAGCTCATTGGAGCAGTGCGATTCCGGGATGTCATAAGCGTTGCGCCGGTGCATATTGATCACCTTGAGCATCGATTCGGCATTTTTCCCGTATTCGTCAAAAGTTCCTTTGATCGCGGCCAGTTCCGAACTGACAGTGTAAGCGGTACCGGTTAAAATCGCAGTAATGGCCGCACCCATCGCACGGGCCTGATCGGAATCGTACGGCAATGCCAGGCTCATCAGCAATGACCCCAAATTCGCATACCCCAGTCCAAGCGGGCGGAACTTGTGGCTGTTGATTGTGATCGAGGGTTCCGGGTAGCTGCCGTTATCAACCAAAATCTCCTGGGCAATGATAAACAGGCGAATCGCTTTTTTGAAGCCTTCGATATCGAATGCGCCGTCTTCTTTGCGGAATTTCATCAGGTTCAGCGAGGCGAGATTACAGGCCGAATCGTTGATGAACATGTATTCGCTGCACGGATTGGAGGCGTTGATCGGACCGGAATGCGGACAGGTATGCCAGCGGTTGATCGTCGAATGATACTGTACGCCCGGATCGCCGCAGACCCGTGTGCCTTCGGAAATGAGCTGCATCAGTTCGCGGGCTGAGTGATCTTCACATTTTTCGCCGGTCGTAACCGAAAAGGTGGACCAGCGATCGTCTTTTTCGACCGCCTGCATAAATTCGTCCGTGACGCGGACCGAAAGGTTCGAATTCTGGAACATGACACTGTTGTAGGCCTCCTGGTTGTATTCGCCGGTATAGCCGGCCTCGATCAGCGTACGGGCCTTGTTCTCCTCTTCAGTCTTGCAGGTAATAAATTCCTTGATATCCGGGTGGGTCACCATTAACGACTGCATCTTGGCTGCGCGGCGGGTCTTGCCGCCGGATTTGATCACCGCGGCGATCTGGTCATAAACCCGCATAAAGCTCAACGGCCCGGAGGGTTTGCCGCCACCGGAAAGTTTTTCCTTACTGCTGCGCAGCGTGGACAAGTCTGTTCCCGTTCCCGAACCGTGCTTGAAGAGCATCGCTTCACTGGCGGCCAGACGCATAATATCGTCCATCGAATCGTCCACCGACTGGATAAAACAGGCCGAGGCCTGCGGATATTCGTAACTGTTTTGACAGGGGGCCGCCTGCTGGGTCTTGGCGTCCCAGTGGAAATTGTGTTTGCTTCCGGCAACACCGTAAACGTCGTACAAACCAACATTGAACCAGACCGGCGAATTGAACGAGCCGTACTGGTTAATACACAGCCACGTCAGCTCGTTATAGAATGTATCGGCATCGTCCGACGTGGCAAAGTAGCCGTCGGCCGCGCCCCGGTCTGCGATTGCACGGCAGACACGGTGAACCAACTGCTTGGCCGAATGTTCACGCTGGCCGGTCTCGATATCCCCGTAAAAGTATTTACTGGAAACCACCTTGGTCGCGAGCTGGCTCCATGAGGCCGGCACCTCGAGATTGTTTTGTTCAAAGATCGATTCACCGGTATCGCTGTTGATCTTGGCCGAACGGGTTTCCCATTCGATCTGTTCGAACGGATGAGTCCCCGGTGTCGAAAAAAATGCATCGACATGAAGGCCGCTGTTAGTGTCTTTCGGGTTGCTTTTCACGGTACGTTGAGCCCCTCTAAATGGGTTTTCCGGGTCAAACTTGTCTGACATATTTCGCCTCCCTGCGAACGTAAAAATACCACAATATATAGTGTTTCCGTTGGATTTAAGACAAGATGTTGTTGTCTTCTACCACTATTCAATATATTAGATTTCTGTTAGCCTGCAAAGTTAATTTTTCTAAAAAAACGAATTTTTTTAAAAAATTTTGTTAGTGCTTGTTATTTCAGAATATACGAAAGGTATTTTTTTTACGATTCGATTTTAAAGACCGGTTGCTTTCAACCATTGTTGTGAAATCCAGCAGTGCGCCCACGGATAAGGATGGACCATATCGTTGGCCCATCGAGAAGAAGGAACCTGGCGGATCAGATCGTCGATCTTGTCCTGAAGCCCGACCAACAGCGCGTTATATTGATCGGCGAGTTTACGAACAACATCAATATACCGGCGAACAGTCAGGTAAAATTCGTCTGTCTTGTCCCCACAGAATAAAAACGGCTCCATCATAATGATCTGTGGATGAAATTTACGGCGGACCTGTGATAATAATCCATCGTAAGTCTGTTCATATTCGTCGATCATAACCGCACCGTCACCGCCCGAATCGAACTGACGCCAGACATCGTTGATCCCGATCATAATGCTCAGGATGCTCGGCTCGAGCATCAAACAGTCCTTTTCCCAGCGTTCGTCGAGGTCGCGCGTGGTATTACCGCTGATGCCGCGGTTAATGATCGCCAGATTTTTGGTCGGGTACTTCGCCAGCAGGGCGTTTGCGGTGAAATTCACATACCCGTTTCCGAACGGTTCATAAACCGGCTCCAGCCGCCCGGCGTCGGTGATACTGTCACCGATGAATAAAATACGCTCCTCGTGTCCCAGTTGTATTGTGTCTGCCATGAAAACCCCTTTCTAAAACGGTCAATTTTATGAAAGCGAGGCTGCTTTGCAATACTTTTAGCGAAATTGAGCTTTGAAATGCGCAACAAAATACATAAAATAGAATTATGCTCGAAAATGACAAACAAGCCGATATCGAGGCGCTGCGAGAACATATTCGCACTTTTCCGACCGGTCCGGGGCTGTACTTTATGAAAGATGCCCATGACCGGGTGCTCTATATCGGCAAGGCCAAGAACCTGCGCAGCCGGGCGGGCAGCTATTTCCAGGAAAGTACGGATATCCAGGCCTCCCGCGGGCCGAAAATCGCCGAAATGCTGCGGCAGGTGCACACGGTCGATTATCTTGAGACCGAAACCGAGGTTGATGCGATCCTCAAAGAGGCCCGACTGATCAAGGACATCCGCCCGCCGTACAATACCACCCTGATCGACGATAAAAGCTTTCCCTATCTGCAGATAACCACCGGCGAGGATTTTCCGGGCGTCTATCTGACCCGCCAGCCGCGGCAAAAGGGTGTGCGGCTGTTCGGCCCGTTCGCGAATCCCAAGGACCTGCGTCAAACCATGGTCCTGCTTCAGAAGATCTTCCGCTTTCGCACATGCCGGCTGGAGATCCGCGAGGATGACGCTAAACGCCGATTTTTCCGCCCGTGCATCCTCTATAATATCAATCAGTGCACCGCACCTTGCGGTGACCGTATTACCAAGGAAGATTATCGTGCGATTATTCGGGATCTGATGAAATTTCTGCGGTCCAAACGCTCGACGGTCCTGCGCGAGCTGAAAAAGAAAATGGACGAGGCCGCCGAGAAAATGCAGTACGAGCAGGCGGCCATGTATCGCGACCGCATGCGGCTAATCGAGCGGCTTGACCGCCGCGGGACACCCGATGCGAATGTCCAGCCCGAAGTGTTTGCAGCCGATCCCGCAGAGGCCCTTGAAAAACTGCAGAAACTGCTCAATGTACCCGAGCCGATCCGGATCATCGAAGGGATCGATATCGCCCATATCGCCGGCGCCGAAGCCGTCGGGGCGCTGGTCAAGTTCATTGACGGCCGTCCCTTCAAGGACGGATACCGCCGCTTCCGGATCAAAACCGTCGAGGGCATCGACGATTATGCTATGATCGCCGAGGTCGTGCGGCGGCGGTACAAATATGCCCTGGCTGGTGAGGAGCTCTGGCCCGATGTGGTCTTGATCGACGGCGGGCTGGGCCAACTTCATGCGGCCGAGCAGGCACTCAAAGAACTTGGCGCACCGCCGATCAAAATCCTGGCGCTGGCTAAAAGAGAAGAAGAATTGTATTCGCTGACAGGTAGCGAGCCGGTGAAGCTGGCCCGAACCAATCCGGCCCTGAAATTATTGCAGTATGTCCGCGACGAGGCCCACCGATTCGCTCAGCATTACCACCACCTCCTGCGAAGTAAAAAAATCCCAAAAACGTAAATCATTGCTAAAGAAAGCGCTTTGGGATGCTTCGAAATTTGAGTTAGCGCAGGTCATAGGGCGAGTTGTCAAGTTTGTCGAACCAGCCGAGCAGCATCTCGCTGCAGGAAACACCATAGGCATTGATGTGGTCGATCGTAAGCATTTCTTCGCTGGTAATATGCCCGTCCACCCAGCCGATATTTGCACGGCCGCGATGGCGAAAATGAATCGACGGCGACGCCAGCCCCCAGCTCTTGACGACCCTGCCGTTCGTCAGAAAGTAAGGCGTTTGAATAAATGAGTATTCCAGGTAGTATGGCCCGTCGGTATCGGTCTTGGCCATAGCGGTATCGGCAAACATAACGGTATTGGCCGGCCGGCCGACTTCGGTATCACGCGTCGTCATGCGGCAATTGGCAGACGTATTGCCCTGCCAGGTTCGCGAACCAATATACGTCCGATTATACCCGAAGCCGCCGCAGCCGTCCTCGAAATTGTAATCCCACGGATCGCCTTTTCGAAAATTGACTTTCGCGGGACATTCTTTGAGCTGACCGTCTCCGAGATAACTCACCAGCGGACTTCGCCTCAGATCGAACGGTTCGTCTTTGTTGTCGCGCTGCCCGTGCCAGCGTTTAAGATTCGAATTCATGATATCGGCCGCGGCCGGGACATATCGGCCGTGATGTTCGGTTGCATAACCGGCATTGGCCAGGATCAATTGACGCAGGTTCGAACTGCAGAACACGCCGCGGGCCTGCGAACGGGCCGCACTAAGGACCGGCACCAGTACCCCCATCAGCAATGCGATAATTGCAATCACGACTAATAGTTCGATCAATGTAAATGCCTTTTTCATTTTGATTATCCTTTACGGGCTATGCCAGTCTTCTGTGGTTAACCATTGATACGAAAATTCTTCTAAATCGAAAATATCAATATACCCGTCGTTTGGCTCGGCGATATCGTATTTCGCCTGATATGCCGGCTGCCAATATGCACTGCCGTAAGCATTGGCGAACCTGGCATAATCGAGCATATCAACGTGAGCATCGCCGTTAAAATCCCCCGACGCCGTTTTCGGATGGATCACACCGACTGCATCGAGATCGAAACCGCCTTTTTCGAACGGTGTCGCCCACGGGTCATTGATGATCTTGCCCCAACTATCGTAGCTTGCATACGCGTTTTGGATTGAGCCAACCACATCGATCACCCGAACATGGGTAATCCGGCTGACATCCAGCAGCTCATTGACATCCGCCAATTCATTGAGATTGAACGGCGTACCGTAACCCTGGCGGTATTTGCCGGCCAGACCGTTGATATCGGTCGTATCCAGTGTGTCCCACGTGCCGACCTGGGTATCACTCGGCGTAAGCGAATTGCACTCGAAACGATAGAAGTTGCTGCCGTCGCTGCTGACCTCGACAAATGCCAGTTCAAGAAAATAGTCGTCGAAGGCATTTTCAAAAACTGCAAAATCGTACCCCGGCCCGTCAACGATCGGCAATTCGAATTCAAGCGTCACACTGCCGCCGTCACCGAGGCTGGCAACATCCCAAAACGTACCCTCGGCCGGGCCGACGACGTTCACTTCGCCGCCGTAAGAAGCATATCCCAGTTCCGGCTGGCTGATATCAGCATATCCGCGGTCAAACGTTGCCGTGATGGCCCATGCCGCAATATTCGGGTCATCTTTAGAAACGGCTGTGGAATTGGGCTCGCCTGCGCGTGGCGCGAACGGTCCGCCCACGGCGACAGCCGCCACTAAAACAATCAAAGCCAGAATGAAAATAATCTGTCCGATCGACATCATTGTTATCGTTATGGCCAGTCCTATTGTCATTTTTAATACCGGGCGGGACCCGCACAGGCCCCGCCCGCTTGTTGAGATGAAAGCGTCTTACGGTTTTCGTTTCCTCAAAAACCACCCTCCCCCGAAGCACAGTAACATGAATGTTGCCGGTTCGGGTACATTGTCCATGGCAAAATAGCCCGGCGTATTCATCCCATACATCGCATCGGTGTCACTGGAGGTCAGCTTAAATTCCAGCGACTTGACCGCCTGCAGACCCGACAGATCCAGCGCGGTCCATTCGTCGATGATGAAATCGTCATTGGGATCCTCGAATCGAAAATCGGCCAGATACAGCTCGGCCGTTCCGGTAACGCCGCCCTGATCGTCTTTGCCGGTGATCGTCAGCAAGAACCAGTCCGGGTCGGTCCCGTCGGCACCGCCGAACTTCTTGGCACTGAAGTAACCGTTTTCCATTGCCAGATACGCATAGGTGGTGTTCGTGAAATAGACTTCGCCCAAAACCTGCGGCGTATCCAATGTAACGGCGGGTACCGTTCCGTAATACGATGCCGTCGGGTCGAAGCCCACCCCGTAGATCCCGCCTCCTCCGAAGCCGGTTCCGGTAATTGCACTATACTGATTGGTCCAGTCCAGTGTCGTGGTGTCATAGACCTTCGAATAGGCCCAGCCGTTCCACGATGCGTAGGTGCTGTTATAGTCGTTCGTGTAATAGGCCCCGCCGGAATTGAATCCGCCCGAGCCGTCCGAACCGTTCCAGTATTGACTTGTTGACAAGGTTAAATCCTCAAAACTGCCAAATTCTGCAAAACTACTGCTTGTGATCGCGACAACCGCGATCACGCCAAGAATCACTCTCCTCAAGTTCATCTCTTCTCCTCGTTACATTAAAATTTCAATTCATTGTTAAAGAACGATACTGAATTACTTCGACTGCTTCATTTTTTTGTTTTTTGCTGTCTCCTTTCTTTTGGCCTGTTCGCGAGGCTTATGAGTAAATAAAAAAACCGCCGCTCCCACAACTGGAAACGCCGGTTTAATGTCTTTTATCGGACACCTGCCGGTCAGACGGACCCCTGAGGTGTCTTTGGTTTGCTCCAGTCGCGAGAACACACAACAACAATCCACTACAGGCAGGTTTTCTGACTTGCATCTTACCGTAAGGCCCCTTCCCATTTATACAGCCCCTTTTGAGGACCCGTCATAAACAGTGGGCATTATCCGTCTTACGGATTTCCGACTTGCTGTCGGATCAGACGCTCACAGCGGCGCGACCGTTCCGGAATTTCACCGGATTCCCATTTTGCTATCCCCGGAAAAAACAACTTTCCGAAGACCTATAGCATGATACACTTATCAAAGAACACACGTAATATTAAAACGCGGGCCGAGCGAATGCAACTAAAATCTTCGAAAAATTTTCGCCGGCTACAAAACAGCGTACGCCACAATAGCGGAAATGACCAGTACAACCGTGCTTGCGGCCGCTAACGCGGTCCAGAAAAATTTTTTATTTTGCCTAGCGATCATTTCCTGCATCTGCTGTTGGGTTGTTAAGAGTGTACGGTTGAGCTGCAGGATGCCGTCGGCCTGCGTGGCCGTATCTTTGACCAGCGATTCAACCCCTTCGTTGAGTCGAGTAACCTGATGAGCGGTTTTTGTTGTATTTTCAAGGTTGGCCGTCATTGCGGTGCCGATATTCTCGAGCGTCTGATTCTGCTGTGTGGACTGCTGGGCGATCGTGCCCACCGAATCGAAAAACGCGTCGGCCTTGCCGGCGTTTTCTTTAAGCTGATTCAAAAGCTGCTGCTGCTGGGTGAGCTGCTCGTCGAGATGGTGATTGATGCCCTCAAGATGGTCGATCAGCCGTTCGAAGCCGTCCTGGAATTTCTCTAATGGTGTCTGCTCGACCGGTTCGGCACAGGTCAGCACCTGATGATCGCTGCTGTAATCGACATGAAAAGCCTCGTCGTCTGCGCGGCTGTTGAAATCGAGCATGCCATCGCGGTCGAGCGTGGCCGTGCCCCCGCGGCCGGAAAAAGACGTATTGCCGCGAAACCAGTTCTTCGCACGGATACTGAATTCTTTGATTGTCATAACGCACATCCTCTTTCTAAATAGATTGCCATTGGCGCATATCGACCATACCCGCAACTTGCATTTAAAAAGTTTCTCAAGTGTTAATCTGGGGAAGATAGGAAGGTATTTGCTGTTGACCCATTCAATCCCAACCGTCAATTTTTATGGTTTTCGCATAGTCGCTTTGGGTGGTTAGCCCGAATATTTCATAAATTTCTGTGGAGGTTGTTTTTTTGCGTATATGCAGTAATTTTGGTTTAACGGATACCCAAACAGCAAGATATGCTCAAACAACCCCCTTACCCCCATTGAAACAAAACGGATTGTCACAGCATTCAGGTAAAATCGAAGGACGGATTTAACCGCGGTATGAGTCTGCAAATAAGTTTTGTAAGCAATTGATGATACGGATAGCTTGAACACATATGAAAAAATATTCGGCTGGACCGGTGCGCAACCCGCGCAGCAACTTTGAGCAGTTTTATCCTGATCGTGCCGACCTGGGCGCTGGCAAGTTCAGTATCTTTCAGATATTCTCTGCGCAGTGTTTCTATCAACACATAAGCAGCCGCTGAGAGGAACACGCTGAACGGGTTGGCGTCAAACGCATGGCAACTGGTTCTATCGCTGAATAAATCAAGCGGCTGTTCCTTGATACGATTTTCCATATCGCCGCGCTGACCGTATATAGCGTCATAGAGATGCTGTGGTTCGCCGGAAAGGTTGGTTACGATAAATCGCGTATTGGGCCCTTGCCCAAGATGCTCGGTCTTGATAACAACACGACGCTTTCTATCCCATGTACCGGCTGCATATTCAAATTCGCCGAAGATACGCTGTTTGTGTTCGTTGCCGAAGCATTTGGCGTATGCTGTGTTTGACATAGCCGGGATGTCGATTGTCAACGATGCAGTGTGCAAGCTGTTTTGTTAAGCCGATTTGTTTGTCAACTTCGCGTAAGGCCAGCAGACCGACATCAGAAGTAAGCTTTCCGCCATTGAAATCAGCAAGAATTTTTCTTCTTTTTACACTTGAAAATACCAGCTTCTTTGAGTTACCCTTTGCTGTGCGATGGGTTTTGTTTTTCTTTTTCATAAGTGCCTATATTATAGGTACTTAACCCATCGCGCAAGTCTTTTTTATAAATTTTTGTGAAATATTCGGGTTAGGGATTCGTTAAAGACGGCAGGGTGCGTTGTTAAACGCACCGTTGAACTAATCGGGTACCCAGATTTTTTTGGCGCGGATCAGTTCCGTTTGTGCGGGCAGGGCAAGCTGCGACGGTGACTTCGTGAAAAAGAACAGGCCTTTATAGTTCATCAGGTACTTGTAGTTTCTCGAGAAGAATCCGCCCTCGCTATAAACGATCAGCGGCTCGGCGGTCTTGTTCGCCAGTTGCTCGAAGACGTTCGGCTCGACCTTGACGATCGCCCCGGAGGCCTTGGTGGCGTTGACCATCTCGGCATAGGCCGCGGCCGCACCGCCGCCAATCCATGCTGTTGCACCGTTTGCCATAACCGTTCCTTTCCACGCTTAAAAAACCATTCAGCCGAAATTCTATCTATAAACGGGATTCTCGTAAAGGGCAGGCTTCAAAAAAGTATACGGCGACGTTGTAGGGGGGGAACGCCGCCGTATCCCTCGGCCAAGGTTCAAACCACTTATATCCGGTCAAAAGCCGCCCGGAGGAGCGGTGCTCAGCGGCTCTCGACCGTTATTTTCGTGCGCCAAGCCCCTCCGTCCCGTTATGGCGCAACGTCCCCCATTTGGTACTCTATAAGAAGTCGCACGCCGCGGGCGAAGATGGACGGCAAAAATCAGAATTTTTTGAAAAAAAGTGAAAATTTTTAAGCAGCAAAGGGGTAAAGGCCCATAGAAGCAAAAAAAATGTGAAATTGCATCGTTCCGATAAATATGGTATTTTAATAATTGATTTATTGAGATCGGTGGAGAATTAGAGAGCGACCTTTTACCCATTTAGATGATAATGTATTTGAATCTTTAAAAAAAGGAGGCTCGGTCAATGCGTAAGCGAATTTTGGCGGTTTTTGTGGCGGTCTTTTCTTTATTTTCCATGATTCATGCGGATGATTTCGGTTACGGGTTACCCGCGGAAGTTATTATGGCGCAAGCTTCAAATATACACGGGGCGGCATCGACCCTCGCTATGAGTACGGCGAAGTCGGTTTTCGTGTTGCCTCTGTCCCCGAACCGGCCACCTTGGGGATGCTGTTATTCGGCGGTTTGCTGCTTCGCAGGAGAAAATAGTCATTCGTGAATAGTGAGCAGTGAACAGCATTGTTGAACGCATTTCGTGCGGATTATTTTTGCTCTACTGGCAACTCTCTAACTTCTACTGTTCTAATAAATCGGTTCTTTGAACCGGTTTATTGGGCGATACAGGACTTGAACCTGTGGCCTCACGGGTGTGATCCGTGCGCTCTAGCCAACTGAGCTAATCGCCCGAAACATCTTTTTTATGTCATTGGTGTTGCTATTAGAACCGAAAAAGAGCGGTTCTGTCAAGCATTTAAACCGCGTCGGCCGCCAGCAGTGTCGTTTTGCCGAGTTTGACGCCCTTGAGACTGATAAGCTGATCGGCGGTCTTGTTGATCTGCCCGACCGGCCCTTTGAGCACGATAATCTCCATGCAGTCGTGGGCATCGAGATGAATATGCGTCGAGCAGATCGTCTGCAGCAGCCGCGAATGCTGCAAATCGGTCAGCTTCTGCATCAGTTGCGTGCCGTGATGGTCATAGACCAAACAGACCGCGGCCACGGCCGGGGCTTTGTCGTCGCTGAGTTCCTTACCGCTTAGCTCGGCCCGAATCAGGTCGCGGATCGCCTCCGAGCGGCTGGGATAACCCTGCCCCTTGATCAGTCGGTCAAATTGAGCCAACAGCGATTTTTCCAGTGATACACCAATGCGTTCGATACGCTCCATAACTTTTTTCCTCTTACTTTCCGTTCACCTCTCATCGTGTCATACCCGTGAAAACGGGCACCCAGACATCGTTCACGACCTGAATTGCCGCTTCCTTCGACCCTGCTCAGGACAGGTACGCGGTAATGACCCCAATGGATACGATTGTAATTCTTCCCCACACCAACGCAAGCCAATTTTCAAATGAGATAACGCGGACATTATCGGTCAATGATCCGAAAAAATCCAACCTTATTCTTTGGCCGCAGGTCGTTTATTTCATACATTTTAAATGGAAGGCGCTGTGAAGGACGGTTTTATCTGTAGTGTAATTCATGTTTTCCAAGGGGAGAAAAAAATGAATACGATAAAAAGACAAAAAGGGGCAGCGCTTCTGATTGCCATTATCTTTCTGGCCGTGCTGTCGGCATGGTCGGTATCGGTTCTTTCGGTTTCGAATGCGAATATGGTACTTGCGGACAATCACAAAAAGATCAATACGGCGTTGTGTGCTGCTGAGTCCGGACTGGACTGCGGGATCTATCTGGCCCAAACGGCTCCACTGATCAGTACCGGGATTAATTTCGTCACGGCCCAGGACGCCGAGGATTCGTGGGCCGACTTGTGCCAGCACGTATCGGACAATCTGCTCGACGGATCGAGTGTTACCGGCCCACGGCGGTTTGCCGATGCCGGCGGCGGCGGTGACGAGATCGTGACCGACTGGATGAGTTACGGCAGTGACCAGAGCCGGTTTTCCATTCGTTTTTATCGTTATGACAGCAATGCACTGAATATCTATCTTCAGTCATCCGGCGAGGCCGGCAATGCCGTCAAGACTATTCGCGTCGCCATGAGAATCACCAAGGACGCCGAAGTTCTTAATTATGCGGTGGCCAGTCGCGGGCGGATTTGGCTGACCGGCGAGTCCACGATTTACGGAGATATCTTCAGTACGTGGGACCGGCCGGAAATTTCGCCGTATAATATGACCAGCGATTCCGCCGTGATGGGGACGATCAATACCGTTTTGACACAAGGCGAGATTGACGACGAGGGCTATCAGCTCGAAACGCTCGATGTCAACGGGATGCCGATGTTCGACCAGGAGGGCAATCGCATTTACAGCAGCGACGATGAAGTCCAGGCCTACCACGAGGGCATCAACTACGGCACACCCTATCAGGATATGCCGGGCATGGATATCTCACACTACAATACGGATACCTATAACAGCGGATTGGGGGATATTGCGTCCAGCAGCACTCAGGAGACAGAATATTTTCCGCATGCGGCCGGCAATTACAATTATCCGCGAGACGGAACACCGAGCAGTACCTGGAACCGCCGGCTCGAACGTCATGTTTATGAGAACCAGACCTTTACCAATGCGCGTCTGCCCGACGATCGCAATGCCCTGTTTCGCAACTGCACTTTCGAAGGGGTCCTGTACATCGATTGCTACAAAAGCGGCAGCTATCATTATAACAATGTGCGATTCCAGGACTGTGAATTCAACGGCACGATTATCACCGACGTGCCGCAGTCATTTAAATGGCAGCATAACTGCTTGTATTTCACGGGTGCGGCCACATTCAATAACCAGTCCGATATTCAGGAAGCGACGATCCTGGCGCCGCATTTTAATGTGAACGTCGGCAATACGAATCCGCAGCAAAGCGACAATAATGTGCTGACCGGGGCAATCGTCGGCGGCATCGTCGATGTCCGCGGCAATGCCCAGATCAACGGCACGATTATCTCCATGTGCGACACAACCGGCTGGAGCAGCGGCTATGTAACCAATATCGGGGCCACGCTCGATGACGGCGGCTCCGAAACAACAGAAGCAGGCGATGTTGGCGTGATCGAAATTACACCCGACGAAGAACAGATGCTGCCCAGCGGCATTACCAGTCCGATCATTTTGAAGGTGAGACCATCCACATATACTGAAATCTAAAAAGTGAAAAGGGGAAAACAATGAACATCTTAAAACAAATCAAGCAACTCAGCCCGGTCGATGCATTTAAGGTATGCGTGATCTGCGTACTGGCGTTTGCGCTGTTGACGGTGACGGTCAGTGCCGTCAGTGCCAACGCACTTTCGTATCCGCAAACCTACGAACAAGAGGGCGATGCCAACGACTGGGGTACCGAAAGCGTCATCACATACAGTGACGATGTTAATGTGCCGGATTGCGGCGAGTAGTTGACCGGCCCATTAGGATGTCGCTTTTTGGAGCAGGTAAACCGCCTGCTCGGCGAGAAGATTGGGGCAAATGCGTACCGTGCTGATGCGGGTCTTGCGCAGGGCGGTACGCTTTTCGATAGTCACCCCGAGTTTTGCACAAAACGCATCGAAATCTTTCAACGACAGAAAATGGATGTTCGGCGAGTTATACCATGCAAACGGCAACCCCTTGGTGACCGGTGCAATCCCGCCCAATGCCATTTGCAGCCGGCACCGCCAATGTGCAAAATTCGGAAAACTGACGATCACTTTTTTCCCGATCCGCAGCATCTCGGAAAGGACCTTTTCGGGCGTCTTGACCGTCTGCATCGTCTGCGAGAGGATCACATAATCAAAACTTTTATCCGCGTAGCTTTTCAGTCCTCTTTCGACATCATACTGGATCACCGGCAATCCTTTTTTCACACACTCCAATACCAGGTGTTCGTCCAGTTCGATCCCTTCGGGCCGGACGCTTTTATCGATCGCTAATCGTGTCAACAGTTCGCCGTCGCCGCAGCCGATATCGAGAACCCGGCTGTCCGGTTCGATCATCGACTCAATGATCGCATAATCCACGCGAATACGGCGGGCCTGTTCGAGATGGCTGTCGAGCTTGTCCCGTGCATTCGCCGACGAGACCGCCGACGAGACCGTCTGATTACGGTGCGTCGCATCGAGAAAACGCGATATAAAGGATCCCAGCGTTTTCGGCTCCAGCAAAAACGCATCGTGCCCGTAGGGCGAATCGATGTTGCAAAAACTCACATCTTTACGGTTAGCGACCAGCGCTTCGACGATCGCCTCAGACTGGGCGGGCGTAAAGAGCCAGTCACTGGCGAAGCTGATGACTAAAAATCGTGAGGCCGCATCTTTGAATGCATTTTGAAGGCTGCCGTACCGGCGTTTCAGATCGAAATAGTCCATCGCCCGCGTGATATACAAATAACTGTTGGCGTCAAACCGGTCCACAAACGCTTGCCCCTGATAATCGAGATAGGTCTCGACGGCGAACTCGGATTTGAAATCGTAGCGGTACCGGTCGCCGTCGCGCAGATCGCGGCCGAACTTCTCGCGCATGCCATGCTCGGACAGATACGTAATATGCCCGATCATCCGCGCGATGGCCAATCCCTCATTGGGCGAGCGATCGTCGGTATAGTCGCCCTGGTTAAAATTTGGGTCGGCCAGGATTGCATTTCGCCCGACGGCGTCGAATGCGATCGACTGGGCGCCGAGATGACTGGTCGAGGCGATCGGGATCACCGAGCGAACCATCTGAGGATAATCGATCGCCCATTGCAGCACCTGCATCCCGCCCATCGAGCCGCCAATGACACACAGCAGCTTATCAATGCCGAGCTTGTCCAGCAGCAGTTTCTGCACCTTGACCATATCGGCGATGGTGATCACAGGAAAATCCAGGCCGTAGGGTTTTTGGGTCTTCGGATCGATCGAACCCGGGCCGGTCGTACCGCTGCAGCCGCCGAGGAAATTCGAGCAAATCACAAAATACCGATCCGTATCGATCCCCTTGCCCGGCCCGACCATGTTGTCCCACCAGCCGGGTTTGGGGTCATCGGGGCCATGTTTGCCGGCCACATGGGCGTTGCCGCTGAGGGCATGACAGATCAACACCGCATTATCGCCGGCGTCATTGAGCGTGCCGTAAGTTTCGTAGGCCACATCGATCGGCCCTAAGCTGCGGCCGCTTTCGAGTGTTAAGGGCGCGGACGCCTCCACGACACGTACGGATTGTGTCTGAACCAGCCCCGCCGAATTAGAAGTAGTATCGACCATGACTAAAAGTATAACACGCACTCGACTGAATACAAGGGCGGTTTTCAGTGGAAAAATGCGGTTTAGTCACCTGCGGATCTACAAAAATTCTTAGAAAAACACTTGACACACACCCAAAGGTGACATACAGTGAACGATGAAATGTCATTGGTGACATTGAGGGAGTACATCACAATGAACCATATTCATGAAAGGGGAAAGCCATGCCAAAGCTCAAAAAAGGTGAATGGACGAAAGCCGATGTAGCGAAACTCAAAAAAATGTTTTCCGGCAACCCGACGGCCAAGGTGGCCAAAGCGCTTGGGCGGCCCTTCGACGCGGTCAAGAAGAAAGCGTCCCGCATGGGTCTGAAAAAAACGAAAAAGTACCTCAAAAGCCTCGGCCGCTCATAAGTTCCAATTTCTTTTAACCTAATGGCTTAAGCTAAATGGGTGCGTCTTTCGTTCTGTGGTCTAAGTCTATCTTAAGTTAGATTTCGACGCACCATCCCACGCCCTGATCGCACAGGCGATTTGCGAATGATCGCAAAGCAGTCTATAATAGCGTCAATGCTAAAAATCCAAACGTGTCATTGCGAGCGCAGCGAAGCAATCTGGGCGGCAAAAACTGAGATTGCCGCGGCCCCGCTGAGGCCTCGCAATGACATTATCACATTTTTTGACATGACAAAGTACTATAATATCTGACATGAATTTCGGATTGAAAAAAAGGGTTCTGCTCATGACAAAATCGATGTTTATCATAATGACGTTATTCTGTTTGTTGCCGGCCGGTGTTTTTGCAAAACCCTCGAACAGTATTCTTATCGAGGCCGAGCATTTCGATCAATTGGGTGGCTGGGTGCTGGATCAACAGTTCATGGACCAGATGGGTTCGCCGTTTCTGCTGGCTCACGGACTGGGTAATCCGGTTGCCGATGCGAAGACGACAGTCACCTTCCCGCAGACCGGCCGCTACCAGGTATGGGTGCGGACGCGTGACTGGGTGGCGACGTGGAAAGCCCCGGGCGCACCGGGCAAGTTTCAATTGATCGTCAACGGTATGCCGCTGGAGACGGTCTTCGGAACTGAAAATGCCCAGTGGCACTGGCACAAAGGCACGCAGGTCGAGATCAAAGATCAAAACGTTACGCTGGCCCTGCATGATCTGA
Source organism: uncultured Pirellulales bacterium (assembly GCA_964517795.1). Classification (GTDB taxonomy): domain Bacteria; phylum Planctomycetota; class Phycisphaerae; order Sedimentisphaerales; family Anaerobacaceae; genus CAZFDE01. Next base: position 67,762 of record CAZFDE010000003.1, read on the forward strand.
CGGGATTCGAGGGCCGCTGCGATGCGATTTATTTCACAAAGGACCTGAACTACAATCCGCCGAACAAAGATCCGCAGATGGCCAAGTGGCGACGTATGATGCTTGGCTTGCCGCAGTTGCCGCAGGATGGCGGCGAATATGACCTGGTCGTTGTCGGCGGCGGGATCGCCGGGGTATGCAGCTCGATCTCGGCGGCGCGTCTGGGATTGAGCGTCGCGCTGATCCAGGACCGGCCGGTCCTCGGCGGTAATAACAGCTCCGAGACCCGCGTCTGGCTCAGCGGCAATGTGAACTTCGAGCCGTACCCGAAGATCGGCAATCTCGTCAACGAACTGGAACCGGCCAAACGTGCGCACTACGGCCCGGAAAATACCGCCGAAATTTATGAGGATCAAAAACGCATCGACATGGTCAAGGCCGAGAAGAATATCGCCCTGTTTCTCAATTACCATGTCAACAAGGTCCAAACCGATGCCAATATGATTACTTCTGTTGTCGCTCAGCATATCCGAAGCGGCGAGCGGTTGCGATTTACCGGCCGATACGTTGCCGATTGCACTGGCGATGGGTGTGTGGGATTTCTGGCCGGCGCCGATCACGGTATGACGATACACGGGCACATGGGCCGCTGCAACCTCTGGAATATTATCGATACGAACGAGCCGACAACGTTTCCGCGATGCCCGTGGGCACTGGATCTGAGCGATAAACCCTTCCCCACTGAATTGAAAGATCTCGGTGCGTGGTTCTGGGAGAGCGGCTTTTATCATGACCCGATCCAAAAGGGCGAATACATCCGCGACTGGAACCTCCGCGCGATGTACGGCGCGTGGGACACGATGAAAAATGTCAAAGGCCTGTACCCGACGTACAAACTGAACTGGGCCTCCTATATCTCCAGCAAACGTGAATCGCGGCGGCTGCTGGGCGATGTGATCCTGACCAAGGAAAATATCATGACCGATTTCGCGTATCCCGATGGCTGTGTGCCGCTGTCGTGGCATATCGATCTGCACCTGCCGGACGAGCGGTACGATGAGGGCTTCGAGGGCGATGAATTTATTTCCTATGCCCATTTCACCGGCTACAACAAACCGTACTGGATGCCCTACCGCTGCCTGTATTCGCGCAATATCCATAATCTGTTCATGGCCGGCCGCGATGTCAGTGTCACCCATGAAGGCCTCGGCGCCGCCCGGGTCATGCGCACCGGCGGCATGATGGGCGAAATCGTCGGCATGGCCGCATCGCTGTGCAAAAAGCATGATACCAACCCCCGCGGGATTTATGAGAATCACCTGGCCGAACTGAAAGAACTGATGACCGCCGGCGTCCCCAAAGCGAAATACTCGAAGAAATCCAAGTAAGAAGGTTAAGCAATCCTCAAATTAAAGTCTTAAATAGCCAAGTGTCCAAAAACAGGCGAAATGCATTATTTCAGCATTAAAAGCCGGTTTTAAAGAGTGGATTTGACTTTTTGTGAATTCAGGCCATAGTTAAGTAGCCGGAGCCCATTTTTCCGTGTAAAAATGGGTAATTTTTTTTGTCTGGGAAGCGGTTCACGCGTATATCAAAACAGAAACCGATGCCGAATAAATTGGATTACAGTATTATCAGCCGCATTCAGCAGGCCAACGACATTGTCGATGTGGTTTCCGAACATGTCAGCCTGACGCGCAAGGGCCGCGAGATGGTCGGCCTGTGTCCGTTCCACGATGATCACAAGCCGAGTATGAATGTCAGTCCGCAAAAGCAGATCTTCAAATGTTTCGCCTGCGGCGCCGGCGGTAATGTGTTCCAGTTTCTTCAACTGCGTGAGAATCTCACGTTTGGCCAGGCCCTGCGGCGTTTGGCCGATCGCGCCGGCATCGAACTGCCGCGAACCCGCCAAGCCGATACGGCCGGCGATGAACCGTCCGTCGATCCCAATCAATTGGCCCGGGTGAACACATGGGCCGCGAAATTCTTTCAGCAGAAACTGTTCGACGATGTGGTTGGCAAAACAGCCCGCGATTATTTAAACGAGCGGCAGCTCAGCGACGAAAGTATCCAAACATGGCTGATCGGTTATGCCCCGGCCGGCAGCAATGAGTTGACCAAAACCGCTGTGAAACAGAACATTCCGCGTGATCTGCTGGTTCAGGCCGGCCTGACCACGCACCAGGGCGGCGATAAATTCGTCAACCGCCTGATGTTTGTGATCCGCGATGTGACCGGGCGCGTGATCGGTTTCGGCGGACGCACACTCGACGGAATCGGCGCCAAATATATCAATTCGCCGACCACACCACTGTTCGATAAAAGTCACTGTCTTTACGGGCTGGACCAGGCGCGGCACCAGATCGGTACAAGCGAAACGGCCGTGGTCGTCGAAGGATATACCGATGTGATCATGGCCCATCAGTTCGGCTGCGAGAACGTTGTCGCGACCTTGGGGACCAGTTTCACCGAAGGGCACGCCCGTATCCTCAAGCGGTATGCGAAAAAGATCGTGCTGGTCTTCGACAGCGATGCGGCCGGCACCGAAGCCGCCAACCGCGCGCTTGAGGTCTGTTTGACAACCCAGATCGATATCAAGATCGCCTCGGTCCCGCAGGGCAAGGACCCGTGCGAATTTCTGCTGGCGCAGGGCAAAGACGCTTTCGATGCGATCATCGCTGAGGCAACGGACATCTTCGATTACAAGTGGACCCGGCTGACCCGGGCGTTGGCCAAAGACGATTCGCTGGCCGGTCGAAAAGCCGCCGTTGAGGAATTCCTCACCAGTGTCGTGACTGCCATGAAACAGCGGCGGCTCTCCCCGATCGAAAAGGGCTTGATCATCAACCGTCTCAGCACGGTTCTGCATATCGACCCGCAGCAGATCAATGCCCAACTGTCGCGAATGCTGCGGCGAAAGACCGGCTCAACGGTCCGGCATACGCAAAACCAAAACGTGCGAAAACTGCATTTCGGTCCGGGGGCCTATGTCGGCGCCCAGCAGGAAATCCTGGAAGTGCTGCTGAACGAACCTTCGCTGTTCGAGCACGTAAAAACGCATTGGCATGATACCTTATTTAACGAACCGATATTGGCCGAGATCGCGGCGATCCTGGATTCGGTGCTGCGAGAAAATCCCGACGCCGATCTGGCAATGGTATTGGCGGCCGTCGAATCGCCGCAGATCAGCAGTGCGATCATTCAACTGACCGAACAGGGCCGCCAAAAACAGAATTATCAAAAACGGCTTGACGGCGCCATCGCAGCGATCCAACGGCATCAACGCGAACAGAAAAAAAATGAGATCCGCGATATTCCCGACAAGCGGGAATTCTTGAAGGAATTTCTCAAACATACGAAACATCAAAAACAAAAAGATGCAGAACCGAACCCCGTAAAAGAAGGATAGACCATGGCACGAAAACGGATGAAAACAAAAAAGACCGAGCAAAAAACCGAAAAAACGGTGGACGAAAAAGCGCCGATGGAAAAGAAAGAACTGGACCAGTTGATGAAGTCGCTGGTGGAGTTGGGCCGCAAACAGGGGTATTTGACCTATGAACAGCTCAACGACGAACTGCCCGATGATGCGGCCTCACCCGCACGGCTGGACCGGCTGCTGTCCACCCTTGACGAGTTGGGAATTAAACTGTTGGACGAATCGGATGTGCCCAAGGACGAATCCGACGAAGATTTCGAGATCAGTGAGGACGATAAAGACGAGGACGAAGAACTTTCGGACGATGAGGTACTGGAAAAGGAACTGGCCACCGCCGAGGTGTCCCGCCGTATCGACGATCCGATCCGCATGTATCTGACGCAGATGGGGGAGATCCCGCTGCTGAACCGCGAATCGGAAATCGCCCTGGCGCGAAAGATCGAACTGGCGCGGATGGCGTTCCGCCGCAAAATGCTCGAAAGCGATTACTGTGCCCGAAACGCGACCGATACGCTTCGCCAGGTGCATGAAGGATTGCTCTCGTTCGACCGGACGATGAAAATCAGCACCGCCGAGAACCTTATCCGCAGCGTGATCAAAAAGCGCATGCCCGGCAACCTGCATACCGTGGACCAACTGCTGGATATGAACGTCGCCCTGTTCGAAAAAATCCGCAGCATGGATGATGCCGATCAGATCAAGAAACTCACACGCCGGCTGCACCGCAATCGGCGCAAGGTCGCCACGCTGCTGGAAGAATTGAGTCTGCGGACCAGCCGCATCAGCCCGAACAAAAGCAAGCTGTATGGCATCAGCCGAAAAATGCACCAGCTTGAAAAGATGATCCAGAACGGCCCCGGCGGCGACATTACCGACGAAGACATTGAAACCATGCAGCAGGAACTCAAAGGGCTCAGCGAGCTGGTCCTGGAGACACCCGAACAACTCGACAAACGGCTGCGGGCGATCGAACGGGTATTTCGCCAGTACGAAGACGCCAAACGAATGCTCTCGAGCGCGAACCTGCGACTGGTCGTTTCAATCGCCAAGAAATACCGCAATCGCGGCCTGAGCTTTCTCGATATTATTCAGGAAGGCAACACCGGTCTGATGCGGGCGGTCGATAAATACGAATACCGCCGCGGCTACAAGTTCAGTACCTATGCCACATGGTGGATTCGTCAGGCCATTACCCGGGCCATCGCCGATCATGCCCGAACCATTCGAATTCCGGTGCACATGATCGAAACCATGAGCCGTCTGCGAACGGTCAGCAAAGGATTAACCCAGAAGCTTGGCCGCAAACCCACCATCGAAGAACTGTCCGAAGCGGTCGAGATGTCGATGGAGGAAACGCGGCGCGTCCTGAAAATCTCCAAGCACCCGATCAGCCTCGACCGGCCGATCGGTGACAGCGAGGACAGCTATTTCGGCGATTTCATTGAGGACGACGCGATCGATTCGCCCATCGCCTCGGCCACACAGGGGATGCTCAAGGAAAAGATCGATTCGGTCCTCAAGACCCTGTCCTATCGCGAACGAGAGATCATCAAGCTGCGGTACGGTATCGGGGACGGCTACACCTACACGCTCGAAGAGGTCGGACGGATCTTTAAGGTGACCCGTGAACGTGTTCGTCAGGTCGAGGCCAAGGCGATCCGTAAATTGCAGCATCCGGTCCGTGCGCGTCAGCTCGAAGGATTTCTCGACCACAAAGAAAAGACCGAACAAAAACAGCAGCAGTCGTCGGCATCGGCGTAATATTAGACGGCGGGCAAACGAAAGAAATCCCGGCTGGTGCGCGTAACCGATTCGGCAAACGCATCGAACGGAACCTGTTTGAGCTCCGCCAGAAACTGCGCGGTATGAACCATTAAGGCCGGCTCGTTGGTTTTCTGCTTTCGCATGGGTTCCGGCGACATGTACGGGCAATCTGTCTCAAGCATCAATCGATCCAGCGGCACAGCCAAAACCGCCTCGCGTGCGATATGAGCGTTTTTGAAAGTTACTACCCCGGTAAATGAAATGAACCATTTATGTTCGAGCACTTTGCGGGCCTGTTCGGCGGTCCCGCCAAAACAATGGAACACCACCTTCAGTCCCTGGCCGTGTGTTTCAAGGATATCGACCGTTTCTTCGAAGGCATTGCGGCTGTGCACGATCACCGGGCGATTCGCGGCCCGGGCCAGGTTCAAATGCTCGACGAACAGACGCTTCTGATCATTTTGCTTTGAAAAATTGTAGTGAAAATCCAGACCTGTCTCCCCGACCGCCACGATCCGCAGATCATCGGTCATCTTCTGCAGTGCCCGGATATGCGGCAGTTTAACCGCATTGGCGATATGCGGGTGCAGTCCGGCAGCGCCGTAGAGTCCCTCATGGCGATCGATCAATTCCAGCACGTTTTGATTATCTTCAGGATCCGTGCCGACGGTGATCCATTCGGTCACGCCGGCCGCCCGGCTACGCTGCAGCACGCCGTCAATATCCCCGGCCAGCGGGTCGAATGTCAGATGCGCATGGGTATCGATCAGATTCATTATTCAGCCTGTCATTGCATGCGGATAATGACGGATCTGTGCGGGGCCTTTTCGCGGCACCACGATCGTCACAAAATCGAACCGGCACGGCCGATCCTCGATGCGATGGGTTTTAAGAAAATAACGGGCGGCCTTGCGGAGCTTTTGCTTTTTTGCAAACGTGATCACATCCTCGGTATCCGTAAAATCTTCATCGGTGCGGGTCTTGACCTCGACAAACACAATGGTCCCGTCGGTATCCGCCATAACCAGGTCCAGTTCACCGGTGCGGCAGGTAAAATTGCGGGCCAGCATGGTACAGCCCGTAGATTTGAGAAATTTCTCGCAGCGCCGCTCGCCCCATCGGCCGAGTCGCTTTGGGTCGGCAAACAGCTTGTTCCGCTTCAGCAATAAGTCAAACATGCCCGTTTATCGGGTGACGGTATGGCGGCTGTGCCGTTGGGGCAGGCGGACGCCCTTGCCGGTCCGTTTGCGCAGATAATGCAGCTTGGCCCGTCGGACCTTGCCGCTGCGCAGCGGACGGACATCCAAAACATTCGGAGAATGCAGCGGAAAGACGCGTTCGACCCCTTCGCCGGCGACGATGCGGCGGACCGTAAACATCTCGTTGATTCCCCGACCCCGGCGGGCGATCACCGTGCCGTTAAACACCTGAACGCGCTCTTTGTCGCCTTCGACAATCCGACACTGCACATCCACCGTATCACCGATCTCAAAATGCGGTATATCTTTTCGCAGGCTCTGGGCCTCTACATGATCCAGAAGTTCTGTTTTCACTGCTTTGCTCCTTTTGTCTATATACGCTGATCGTGTTGTTATATTTCACGAAAGCCCATTAATATAGCTCATGGCACCGGAATTGGCAAGGATTTTTTCAAAATCCTTAATTTTTTGCCAAAAAAAGGGTTTATAGGTATTTTTGAAGCAATATCAATGAGTTGTGTCCACGGTTTTTTGGGATTCGTTCGCAGGCCAGGATTAATCAACAAACACTTTTCAAAGGGCCGGGATTTTGGTACTTTGATGATTAGAGCACTTTAATATTTTCTGCTCCGATTTAGGCCGTCGTCAGGACAAGGCCGGCAAGTAAGATCGCACAGCAATATCGAAATATTGCGAACATATCTTCTAAATATGCGACTGAATAACGTTGAACATATGCGATGTTTATATGAAAGGGCTTGTCATGAAAAAACAAGGATTTCATTGGCGCAGCTTTATTTCCCTGTCGTTGTCATTCAGTTTTATCGTGATGTGTTTTTCGGGGGTGATTCTCTATCTGGTGCCGTCCGGCTCCGAAGCACGGCGCATCGGCTGGCAGTTCTGGCAGTTGGGCCGCGACGGCTGGATCGCACAGCATCTGACATCATCGGCTGTTTTTTTGGTATTCGCCGTGATCCATCTTTATCTGAACTGGCGGCCGATGTGGAATTATATTTACAGTAAATCAGCTCGTGCTATCCATCGTCGCTGGGAACTGGTGATCGCGTTTATCTTGATCCTGTTTACCGTGATGGGTACGATATGGGAGCTGCCGCCGTGGAGTTACCTAATCGAAGGCAGTCGTCATCTGCAACGTTATCAGCAGGAAGGCCGCCAGGGGGGCGGCAGGAAGTTTCAACACCGGATTGAACCGGAAGATATAAACCAGTTTGAGGATTAAACAATGTACAGGCAAAAAGTGATTGCCGGCATCTGGTTGATATTGATCAGTTGCAATTGTGGTCTTTCGAAGGAGAATATGATGGTGTGTAGGTTGAAACCGGTAACGCAAGAGGGGTTTGAAGCGGGAGATTTCGAGAATTTCGCTCTGGCATATATTGGCGATTCGCAGCAATGGGTCAGGCACAAGGCCCGAATCAGCGATCGCGATGCGATCAGCGGAACTTATTCGCTGTGCTGGGATCACGATACCGCCCAAGAACCGTGGATCATGATCAGCAATGCCTTTCATGCCGAGCGGGCTTATGAGGTATCGCTCAGATTCCGGATCACGGCGGCCGATTGCGAACTGGCTTTACTGGGAGCGGTCGAAAAATACAGCAAAGGCACAACGCCGCGGTACGCCGCGGTCGATGCGCTGGTGGTATCGCAAGATAGCGTCTCACTGCAGATCGGCGCCCGCGCGCCGCAATGGTCCACAGACCGTCCGGCCGTCAAAGAGGTTATCGAACCGAACAAGGTTTATACCCTAACGATGCGTTACGGATCCGATGAAACCGTTTGGGCCGAGGTGTTCGACGAACAGAACCATACGCTGGCTCGGTTCGAAGGTCAATCGCAAACGCCCGCCAACGGCATCGGCCTGTATGTCCGAGGGGCCCAAGACGGGCAGCTCATTTTCGATGATTTTCGGGTCGAATCGCAGCATTATCGGGTTCGTGCGGGCCAATGGGTGCGAAGCCCGCAGTTTGTGGTCTTTAAGCGACCGCCCGAGGCCGGGCACGATCAGGGCGAATGGGTCGGGGCCGCATCGATCGTCCACGAAGAAGATACCTATAAGCTCTGGTATCGGATTCGCCACGCCGGCATCCGCGGCGTCGGCTACGGCTATGCAACCAGCAAAGACCTGTTTAACTGGCAGCGGCACCCGGACAATCCGGTTTTTAAGATCGACAAAACGAAACTGGCCAGTTCCGAGCGGATATGTGTCCTGAAGATTGATGGGCAATATAAGGCGTGGTATGCGACGGACGTGCGAACCACTTGGCACATTGCGCATGCGACCAGCCCGGACGGGATCCACTGGGACGATCACGGCAATATCCTGACCGATACGTTTTACAAGGATCCGGAAGTGGTCTATGTCAACGGCACTTACTATATGTATGCCATTCATCCGACCACCGATGAGATCAGCGTATTGACCAGTGATGACGGTATCAAATGGCAATTCCGGGCAAAGATCGAAGCGCCGTGTCACGTGCATGTCGGGGCGTATTACGTCGAGGACACCCAAGAATTTAAGCTCTACGAGGACGCCGTGGACAAAATCCCGTATATGCGCGTGGCAACCAGCAAGGACGGGATACGGTTCGGGTCGTTCGAGCCGGTGCTGGCCAACGCTGAAGTGGGACTCGATGATACGTCGATCGGCGTCAATTACCCGGTTTTTCTGCGCGACGGGTACGGGCACCTCGAGACAGACCGAGATATCATCATGATCTATCAGGCCCGGCACGACTATTTCAATAACCGGCCGAGCTGGAATTATGCCGGCGACGGCAAGCTGGTCATGGCCGGTAAGTTCGAGGGCTTCAAACTCGGTGTCACCGCCAATATCGAACCGAACGGCGGCCTTTATTATCACAGTTTCCCGCTCGACTGCGGTACTGCCGATGGCTTTGCGGTTAAAGGTGATATCCCGCTTGAGGTAACGATTACATCGTGGAATCCAAAGGATAAAAACGTCGGCCGGTGGACTATCGAAAGCCCGCAAGCCAACGTGAATTACACATTTTCAAATCTGACGGCCGATACTCAATACATCCTTCAAGCGGACGATCAAACGCTCACCGCAACATCCGATCCTAACGGCACCCTGCAGATTACCGCTCAAAATGAAGGTCGAAAACAGTGCCGTCTGCAGCAAGCGGCCAAGCCATAAAAAAAGCCGCGACATCAAAATCGCGGCTATTGTTCGAATCGATGTGAGATTGTTTATTTCTGGTCATCCGACTTGGACTGCGAACGCGGCTTGATCTCGATACCCTGCTGTCCCTGCGGCGGTGCCTGCGGCTTCGGTTCCTTGCCCGGCGGGTAGGTGATCTTCGCTTCGGCTTTGAGTTTTTCGATAAACTGCTGGGCCAGTTCGCTCATCTTCTGCATGCGAAGCTGTTTGAGAATATCGTCTTTGGCTTCGGCAAAGCTCTTGTTGGAGGCCTCTTTCTTATCGGTTACCTTGATAATGTGATAACCGAATTGGGTTTCGACAACGTCACTGACCTGGCCGATCTCCATCGCAAACGCGGCGTCCTCAAACGGCTTGACCATCTGGCCGCGACCGAAAAAGTTCAAGTCGCCGCCCCGCGTGTTGGAGGGACAACTGGAATGTTCTTTCGCCAGGGCTGAAAAATCGCCGCCGTCTTTGACTTCTTTAAGGATTTTTTCGGCCTCGGCTTTGGCCGTGGCCTTGGCCGCGGCGACCATATTGGCATCCTTCTCGTCTTCCGGTTCCGGCTTGATCAAAATATGACTGGCCCGTACCTGTTGCGGCGATTGGAACTGCTGCTGATTTTGCTCGTAATACGCTTTGGCATCGTCTTCGGTAACCTTCAACTCGTCCGCCCATTTCTGTTCGAACATCTTTTCATAGGTCAGGCCTTCACGGATGTTTTCACGGATCTCGTTGAAATCCATCCCCATGCTCGCGACCTGTTCCTTGAGCTGATCGACGGTGGTTCCCTGCCGGGCGGCCAGTTCGGACAGCTTCGCGTCCACGGCCTCGTCGGAAACCTGAATATCTTTGTCCTGAATTTGCTGCTGAAGCAGCTTTTGAGTAATCAGTTGATCGATCGCTTGCTGACGTAGCTGCTGTTTGAGTTGTTCGACAAACTGCGGGGGGAGCTGGCCGGCGTTGCGTTTGATCTGCGGCTCAACGAGCGCATCGACTTCGGTTTCGAGGATCGGTTTGCCGTTGAGATAGGCCGCCACATCGTTGGGCTCGGGGGCTTTTTCGTCGGCCGCTGCGGCCGAAGCAAAAACCAATAATAAGGCCAATAATACGGATTTGACTGCGTAATTCATGGAATCTCCTTTCAAATAGCATTTCAGGGTTTCAAAGATCGCTCATTATCCCATCTTTGACCGAAAAAGTCAAAGGATTTATCCATACGGCAGGTTTTTACAAATGTTTGATCTTTTTGAACCGACCGCAATTGGCGACCGCACAGGATTGTTCCAATCGTGTGAATCGGAGTGCATAATCGTTTATTTTACTGATCCAGCGGCCAGAAAACCCGATCGTCTTCCTTGCGGCCCCATTTGCCGGGGGTGCCGCCGTCATCATCGAAGTCCCCGCCATAACTGTAGAGGATGAATGTATCGTTGGTCGTTCGATAACACAGCGGTTTATTGCTGAAATGGTCGAGCGGCAGCACGTCGAGATAACCGTTTGAAACAAGATTGTCGAGATTCGCAGGCCAGTCGCTATGGTCTTTTTGATATCGCAAAATTGCAAAGAGTGTAATCAGCGCATTTGTTTCGGTCTGAAGTTGATTCGAAAGCGCTAAAACCTTTTGATTGGCCGGCATGAGCAGATTCAGCAAAAGATCATCGCCGATCTTGTTCTTTATATAGGTATCGATATCGCCGTATTGTGATTGTACCTGGGCAATGGGGCGGCCGGAAATGGCTTGCATAAAATCGTAGATCTCGTGGGCTAGTTCAGTCGTTCTCTTTCGCTGTATGTGGGACAAGGCGTTTAAGTCCGTGTCATTAAAATCCCCGAGATCGCCGATCAGCATTTTTAAAGGATAATTTGGATCTTCACCTTTGCGGGTGCCGTAAACATGACCTGTGCCATTTTTCTCATCGGTGAAAAGACGTTGAATGCAATCAAGCGCCATGAGTTTCTCAGACTGATAATCAAAAGCAGGGGATTGCGAAGCAAGGTTTTCAAACTGATATTGATATTGACTAAGCAAATTGCCGTCGATATCCAAGTGTCGGTAGTAAAGCACTTTGGTTGCGGCTTGAATACTCAATGCTCGAATAGCAACACCCACTAATTGCTCAATCAGCAATTTCGGACCACCATGGCGTAAACCGATTTTATATAATCCCACAGCTTCCTTAAAAGCATTATCGAATTGACCTTGATAAGCATCGAATAGTGTCTTTGCGCAGAGATAATTTGAAAGGGTCTTTACGCCTTTAAGATCCGGCAGGGAAATGCCAATCAGCATTCCCTTGGTTTCATGTTCAACCCAGTAATACGGTTTTTCGGCCGCTCGAATAAATATATCAATCGCAGACTGATTGTCAGAAAGCCATGTGTTTACCTTTTCAAGTTCATCCTTTGTCATATTCCCCGGCCACCAGCGAGATATATCCTGGATATCTTCAGGCATGGGGACCATTTGTGAAAAGGCCTGTTCATACAGTGGCTGAGCATTATCCTTCGGATCATAATCTTCCGGCTTGCTCAGTTCGTTGTATTGAGCGATATAATTGGTTTTAAGCTGTATCGGATACCGCAGATATGAAAATGTTCGGGCGAAAACGGAAACGGCAGAAATCAACAGAACAAATATAACAAAGGCCCATCCGGGCTTTCGATACATATCCTTGAAATAGGCGTATTTGATACTGATGTAATAGGCTGGAAAAATGAAAACTACCCAACATACAATGGTGATAATCTTCTGCAGTTCTGGTAATTTGCTGAACCACAGGCTTGATGCTGGATAGAAGAAAAGAAAAAGTTGGATGAATAAAAAAAGAGGAGGTCCGATTTTACAAAGATGTTTGAGAAAACGCTTGTCAATGTTTAAGGCATACAAAAACAGCGACAGTAGAACAACCCCCATAATGAACACCCAAGCTATTTTGTAAGCATTAATTTGCGGATGGATAATCAAATCGGCGACTAATGCAGCGATCGTAATCGCAATGTATAGAAAAATGAGTGCCGTTTTTACCCAATGGCGTTTCACTTGTTTGGATTTTGGCTCAATCTGATTTTCCATGCGATGCCCCTTTATCGCTATTATTGATATACGCTTTCACCGGCGAGAAATTCAATCCAAATCCAAATCCTGCGGGCTGGATTTCAGTTGTTCGCCCTGGACCTGTTCGAGCTGCATACCGAACCGGTCGAGCTTTTTCTGGCCGGTTTCGTATTGGCTGTAGGTGTTTCGCAGGTGTTTGCCGACCAGATCCCAGGTCTGGGCGAAATCGACAAATCCGGCGTTCAGACAGGTGAGATTGCGGCGGATATCGGCGGCCTGTTGTTCGATCTGCAGGCCGTGCAGCCCCATCACCACTGTCATCAAATAGGCATACAACAGATTCGGGCTGACCGGAATCACGCGTTTGTCCAGCGCGTATTCCAAAATATTTTTGGAATCACCATCTTGGGTGACGATGGTTTCATAGTAAACATTCTCGGCGGGAATATACATCATGGCGAAATCGAGCGTGCCCTCGGCCGGGCGGATATAGTTGGCCGCGATCTTGTCGATATGATTGATCACATCCCGAATGAACTGTTTGCGCTCGCGGGTTTTCTGGCCATCATCTTCGGCGTGTGTCATCCGCTCAAACGCCGGCAGCGGGAACTTGGCATCGATCGGCACGGCAAAGTCGGCCAATTTAACCAGCGCATCGACCTTCTGATTGTCCCGAAAACCATATTGCAGTATAAACGCCTCGCCCGGTAAAATGGTTTTCAGGAGATTCTCCAGCGACCATTCGCCCATCTGGCCGCGGAGTTTCGGGGAGCTGAGGATATTCTGCAGGCGTTTGAGATCGGTTCCGAGCGTGAGCATCTGTTTATTGGTGCCCTGCAGTTCGCCGATCTGCTTGTTGAGGTCGGTCAGCGTCTTCATGCTGGATTGCAGGTTCTGGTTCAGCGACTGCTGGCCGGTCTGCAGCGATTTGGCGAGCGTCTCTTTCGTAGCGTCCTGGGCGGCCTTTAGGGCTTCGAGCTGGCCGGTCAGAAGTTCGGCCACCTTGCCCTGCTGGGCGATCTCCCGCCGGGCCGCAAAACTTGCCGAGATCAGCCAAAGTAATACCGCCAGCACCGCCGCCAGCAGCACAATCATAATGGTTATCAGTGCGATTTGCATCCTATCTTCCTTATGTGAAACTGATTATATATGTTTTTAACGTTCGGGTCAAAGAACAAACACAAGCATTTCAGGCTTGATTTGGGCGGGGTTTGGGTGTATTCTGCCTGCTTTTGGCTACTGATATTCGATGGAGTAGGTGAATTGGCGATGACGCCGCGTGAACAATTTATCATGGCATTGGAAGGCAAGCAGCCGCCCGGCCGCGTGCCGCATTTTGAACTGGTTTTCTTTTTGACGATGGAGGCCTTCGGCAAGGTGCACCCGCTGCACCGAAACTACGAACAGTGGATGCAGATGAGCGAGACCGAGCGGCAACTGCACCGAAGGGATATCGCCGAAGTCTATGTCCAGACCGCTCGCCAATATGAACACTCAGCAATCTTCGTACACAGTCAGGAGATGCACCAGGGCGATCGCAATGAAGAAACTTTCCACCAGCTCGACCTGATCCGCGAACTGTCCGGCGACGATTGTTTTCTCTGCATTCACGGCGACACGACCTATGCATTACCCGCCGGCGGCGACATGATGGGCTTTATCGATAAGATTGCCGACGATCCGCAAAAACTCAAAGACGATGCGCAGAAGAAACTCGATACCGCACTGCAAAACGCACAGAAATTCAAAGCACATGGTGCGCTGGACGGCGTGTGTCTGTGCGCCGATTACTGTTTCAACACCGGCCCGTTTCTTTCGCCCGCGATGTTCGATGACTTCATTACGCCGTATCTCAAAGCACTGATCGCCGGCTATCGCGAACTCGGCATGTATGTCATCAAGCATACCGACGGCAATATCATGCCGATTATCGACCGGCTGGTCGAAGCCCAGCCGCACGCACTGCACAGTCTCGATCCGCAGGGCGGTGTCGATATCGCGGAGGTCAAAAAGCAATACGGCGATAAAATCTGCCTGATCGGCAATGTCAACTGCGGGCTGATGGATACCGGCACTGACGAAGAAGTCATCGAATCGGCACGCTATGCGCTGAAGCACGGCATGCCCGGCGGCGGATATATTTTCTCGACCAGCAACTGCGTTTATACCGGCATGGACCTGAAACGCTACGACATGATCCTCGATATCTGGCGGGCCGAGGGCAACTATCCGCCCGATTAATGAGGATATTTTTTACGCCCTGCTATTTCAGTTCTTCAATCGTTTCGGCCAGCAGGCGATTGAATGTATCGGGTTCTTCCATCATCACAAAATGGCCTACACCGGGGATGATCTTGACCTTATACGAATCGGCATACTGCTGATTGGTTTCGGTCTTCGTGGTCCGCACATCGGAATTGATACAGACAATCGGGGCATTGATATCGGATAGTGCGACAATGCGATCATATTTGAAATACGCTTGCATCACGGCAATCGCCATATCCGCCGGCCCGGCGGTCATATCCTTGACGACCCAATCGACCAGGTCGGGATCGGCGGTAACACCAAAAAACCCGCGCACGGATTTTTGGGTATGGCCGACGAAGTCCGCCTTCAGCGGTGCGACGATCCGATCGACCGTTTCGGGCGGGTGTTTCAATTCGAAATCAACGAGTGTATCGACACCCACGATACCGCGAACTTTCTCCTTAAGCTGCTGTGCGGCTGCCAGATGAACCGGTCCGCCCAGGGAATGACCGATCAGGATCACGTTATTGAGCTCGAGATGATTTACGACGGCCGCAACGTCCTTGCCGAACGCGTCGATCGTCCAGTTACTGCGGCCCAGGCCCGACCGGCCGTGCCCGGCCAGATCGATGGTCACAACCTCATAATTTTTTGCGAATACGGGGACCTGATACTTCCAGTAGCGACTGTCGCAGCACCAGCCGTGAACGAATATCAGCGCGGGCGAACCGGTGCCCGAAATTTCATAGCTGATCGGGACACCGTCAAACGAAGCGACTGTCGCGCGATTACGTTTCTCGCAACCATTCACGAACAGGACAATTACGGCCAGGGCGGCAATGATTCGTTTCATTGTAGGCATTCCTTTATTGAATTCGCGAAACAGCAAACGACACTATTATACATTTTGTATCGTCGGATGTAAATTACCGGTATAAACAAGACCGGCCGGGTGAGTGATTCCCGGCCGGCGTTCGGACACATCAATTTGGTTATTGGCCTTTGATTTGAATCTTATGCTTTTTGGCCACTTCGGCTTTGGGCAGTGTGATGTTGAGCACACCGTCCTTGCAGGTCGCCTCGACCTTGGCTGGGTCCACTTCCGTAGGCAGGTTAATCTGCCGTGTAAAGCTGCCGTAGGACGATTCGCGATAAACGTAGCCGTTTTCCTTCTTTTCGTCCTGGTGCTTTTTGTCTCCGCTGATGGTCAGCGTGTTGCCATGAACGGAGATGTCGATGTCGTCAGCTTTACAGCCGGGTACTTCCGCTTTGACGGTCAGGGCGTGCTCGTCGTCCTCGACGTCGATGCTCGGCCAGAACTGTTTAACTGTTGTCAGCGGAGTGCCCCAGTCGCCGAAAAAGGCGCTGAACAAATCGTCCATGTCCCGGTGCAGCCGTACCAGGTCGTTCCTGTCTTTTCTGATCGGTACCAGTGCCATAAAACTTCACCTCCCTTCAAAAATATGTTTTTTATTTGCTTTTCTTTTCTATCTGCCGCCCGTTGGCGGACTCTGTGATATATATTTGCAAAAAGCGTGCCAAATCGAAAAACCCTCATTTTTAGCTTAAAAAGTGATTTGGCGATGTTCTGACTGCCAAAATGGCAACGACATTCTTTTAATATATTGGCTTCTAAGAAAAAGCGGATTCAACTCATAAGTGCAACTGAGTCGCCAAAATAAAGGTGAGCTGGTATACTCTCTCACTGGATTTTGGTGACCTCAACGAAAGGACCACTTATGAGAGCGTACAAGCAACTCACCGAAGAAGATCGTATCGAGATTTATGCGATGAAGCAGCAGAAAAACAGCAAAATCAGATTGCGGCGGTTTTAGGCGTCGCCCCCAGCACGATCAGCCGGGAACTGGCCCGTAACACCGGCCTGCGGGGGTATCGCCCTAAGCAGGCCCAGCAAAAAGCCGTCCGCGACAGACTTTTTAAGGTCCTGCCTGTCCCTCGCTAATTTTGAGAGAATCATTTGGCCATGCGGGTCATCAAAAGCGCGGTCGGGCTGATTGAACGCCAGTGCGCATCAGAGGATAATGCCTGCGGCAACTGCGAGGATGCGGGTGGGTCGCTCGCCATAGCCAAAAAGCCATTTGCCGAAAACCGGTTCCGGGGTCAAATGAATCGCCCCAAAATAACGGCTATTTTTTTTACGAATAAATTTTTTATATTTTTCCGGCGGCGCGTTTGGCGGATTCAACGGTATTATACAGCAACATGGTAATGGTCATCGGGCCGACCCCGCCGGGCACCGGCGTGATCAGACTGGCCTTTTCCTTGACCGCCTCGAAATCTACATCGCCGACGAGCCGATAGCCTTTTTTCTTGGTCGCATCTTCGACACGATTGACACCGACGTCGATGACCACGGCACCGTCTTTGACCATATCGGCGGTAATCGTATCGGGCCGGCCCGCGGCGGCGATAATGATATCGGCGCGGCGAACATGCTCGGCCAGGTTTTTGGTTCGCGTATGGCAGATCGTTACGGTGGCATTGCCGGTCGGGGCCTTCTGGATGAGCATATTGGCGACGGGTTTGCCGACGATATTACTGCGGCCGACGACGACGACCTCGGCCCCTTCGAGTTTGACATTACTTCGCATCAGAAGCTGGATGATCCCGTGCGGTGTACAGGGCAAAAAGCATTTTTCGCCGGCGACCATCTTGCCGATATTCATCGGGTGAAAACCATCCACATCCTTGTCGGGATTGATTTCCAAAAGCACCTGCGATTCGTCGAGGTGTTTGGGCAGCGGCAACTGCACCAGAATACCGTTGATCTTGGGGTCGTTATTCATCTTATTGACCAGAGCCATCAGGTCGTCCTGCGAGATGTCGGCAGGCAGGCGGTTGTCATCGGAGTAGATGCCGATATTCGCACAGGCCTTTTCTTTGGCGGTGACATAGGATTGGGAGGCCGGGTCTTCGCCGACCAGGATCACACCCAGACCGGGGACAATGCCTTCGGTTTTCAGTTGAGCGACTTCGGTTTTCAGTTCAGCCCGCATGTCCTGGGCGACCTGTTTGCCATCGATAATTTGTGCCGTCATATTCTTTCTCCGTTTATCGTGTTCACATTATCCGTTTCGATCTAAAACATTCCAGTGACTTTGCCGGTGTTGACGTCCACATCGATCTTACGAAATGCCGGATTCGAACCGGTCCCGGGCATCAGTTTGATTTCGCCGGCCAAAGGTACGATAAAGCCGGCCCCTTTGTAAACCAGAAAATCGCGAATGGGCAGCCGGAAATTACGCGGCCGACCCTTCATATCGGGATCGTGCGAGAGGCTCAAGTGGGTCTTGACCATACAGACGCCGAAATCCTTGAAGTCGGCATTCGCTTCGAACGCTTCGGCTTTTTTCATCGCTTCGGGCGTATAATCGACCCCCGATGCGCCGTACACCTCTTTGGCGATTTTGTCGATCTTGGTTCGCAGCGGATCGTTCAGGTCATAAAGGAAATGGAAATCATTCTCTTTATCGTCACAGGCGGTCATGACCGCTTCGGCCAGTTCGATCGAGCCGTCGCCGCCTTTGAGCCAGTGTTCGGAATAGGCCGCCAGTGCCCCCTGATTTTCGGAGAATTTGCGAACGAGTTCGACCTCAGCCGGGGTATCGGTATAGAAGCTGTTGATACAGACAACCGGCTTGACGCCGCTTTTCTTGACGATCTCGATATGGGCCGCCAGGTTCTCGCAACCGGCCTCCAGCAGTTCGAGATTTTCCTGGGTATATTCTTCGCTGAGCGACATACCGGGTTTGACGGCCGGGCCGCCGCCGTGCATCTTCAGCGCGCGAATCGTCGCAACGATAACGACCGCATCGGGCTTGAGGCCCGACATGCGGCATTTGAGGTTCCAGAACTTTTCGAACCCGATATCGGCGGCAAAACCGCTTTCGGTCACATGATAGTCCGAGAGTTTCGTTGCCAGCCGATCGGCGATGATCGAGCTTTGGCCGATCGCGATATTGGCAAACGGGCCGGCGTGGACGAACACTGGCTGGCCTTCGATCGTCTGCAATAAGCTCGGATTGAGTGTATTGAGCATCCATGCCGTCATCGCACCATCGACCTCCAGATCCGCCGTAGTCACTTCGTGGCCTTTTTTGTCGTAGGCGACGACGATTTTGGCGATTCGCTCGCGCAGGTCTTTCAAGTCGCGGGCCAGCGCCAGAATCGCCATCAGTTCGCTGGAGACGGAGATCGCAAAGCCGGACTCCATCTCGAAGCCGTCCATCTTGCCGCCTTTGCCGATGGTGATATTGCGAAGCGATTGAGCGCAGAAATCCATAATCCATTTGAGCTGCACGCGCTGCGGGTCGATATCCAATCGCTTGAGGTTGCGTTTGGCAAGTTTCTCGTCGTCATAGTTTCGCTCATGCTGCATCCGGGCGGTCAGCGCGACCATCGCCAGGTTATGGGCGTTGTTGATCGCGTCAATATCGCCGGTCAGCCCCATCGAAAACGGCACCAGCGGAATACACTGGGCTAGTCCGCCGCCGGCGGCCGAACCTTTGATATTGAAGGTCGGCCCGCCGCTGGGTTGGCGGATCGCACCGGTGACGCGCTTGTCGAGTTTGCCCAGCCCTTCGATCAGGCCGATCGCGGTCGTGGTCTTGCCTTCGCCCAGTGGGGTCGGGGTAATGGCCGTTACGTCAATATACTTGGCCGATTTGTTCTTACCGACGCGGCTGAGAACTTTTTGATAATCGACTTTGGCGAGCTGTTGGCCGTAGGGCATCAGTTCGTCATCGGTAATCCCTAATTCCGATGCGATCTGTTGGATGGATTTACAGTTTTGCTCGGCGGCCTCGGCGATCTGCCAGTCTTTCATTTTGGTTGGATCGAGCTTCATATACACCTCATGATCATATTTAACAGTTGGTTTTTTTTTTAAAATCAAAGTCCGTATTATGGCCGAAACAGGTGGATTTTGAATATAAGACGGCCGCCTTATTTTTGCATTATTTTGCTATTGCCTCCTAAACCCTTTTAATTGAAAGGGATACGGACACAGACCGCTGTTGAAAACGACGATTGAAAAAGGGGTTGTATCTTTTTGACCAGATGATACATTAAAAAGGATAAATGGGATTTTTAGAAAGAAGGAGGTATGCTGTGAAAGGGTATCATAAGATCGTTTTTTCAATCCTTGTTGTACTGGCACTGATCGGGCCGCTGGCCGGTGAATCGCTTTATCCCGAACTGCAGAACGTTGGCCACCGGTACCGTTTTGTGATCAATGCCGATCCGCAAATGGGCCCTCGGGACGGCCATCCGTATGAAAAAATTCTCTATGACCTATTGGATGATTTTATCACGGAAGTCAATGCATTTTCGCCCGCACCAGCCTTTGTACTGTTTAACGGGGACATGATCGCGTATAACAAACCGGCCTATTTTGAGGCTTTCGAAGGACTGGCCAAAAAGATCAAGTATCCGGTGGTGTTGGTTCACGGCAACCATGACGGGACCTATCCCTATCCCGATTTTCTCCAAATGCAAAAAAATCTATGCGGTTTTTCAAAATCATACTATTCATTTGACTGCGGCCGGTGGCACTATGTGCTACTGCCGACACTGGAGCCGCGCGACAGCGAGTCGGCCGCCGCGGAAATGCTCGAGTGGCTGGATCGGGACCTCAAGGCCAACCGGGACAAACCGACGATGGTGTTTCTGCATTTTCATCTGCTGCCGGTCGGTTTATCGCAAACGGAGTATTATACGTACGAGATAAGCTTTAAAAAGAAGCTGGTTGACGCAATCCTGAAATACGGAAACGTCAGGCAGGTAATCAGCGGCCATGTGCATACGGGTATCAAATCGTCCGTAAAAACGAGCTGGACATATAAAGGGACCAACTTCATCGTAGCCCCTTCACCGGTCGATCCGCGTCGCTTCGGCGAGGAATTCGATGACTTCACAGAGGGTGAGGATCGCGGATATTATTTGATCGCCGAGGTAAACGGCCCGAATGTGACGTTTGTCGGCCGCAAGACGAACTCCCCGGCCGAATACGAATATCCGCAAACATTCCGAAAATTCACCGAAGAGATCGAGCCGCGCACCTTCAAAACCATCGATCAATTACCCGCCCATGAACAATTGATCAACGGCAACTTTGAAGATGGACTGGCTGGCTGGCATAAGACCTATCGCTATCGGCAGGATAAAAACCCGACGTGGCAGGCTAAAATTGTGCAGACCGGAAAATCTGCCGGGGACAAGGACGCGCAGCAGAAGAACCCCGTTAAGGCCCTGCTCGAGGACAATGAAAAAGCAGTCGATAATAAATGTGCATATGTGCATACCGAGCGCATCGGCCATGAATGGACCTACGAAGAATTGATGGAGATCTATCAGGTCGTCACAGTGCCCGGCGGCGGCACGCCGCAATTCAGCGCGAAATATTTTGTCGGTACCGAGAACAAAAGCCATTACGGCGGCGGGTATTTTCGCCTGCATGCATACAGCAAAAAAGGGCTGGAATTCATCATGTTTTTCACCTGGGGGGCGAATGAAGATAAAACGTATCATACCCCGAGCGTACTGGCCTATGCCGATCACGGAACCGCATTTTCCGACCGCCAGGGCCACCGCTATTATTATCTGGAACAAATGACCGAGGACAATAAGGCCTTTTTCTGGCGGATACCGGATTTCTGGCATAGCTGGCATTCGCTCGATATCAATGTCGAGCAGTTATATAACGCGGCCGCCGACAAATTCTTTAAGGATCTCGGGATCAATAAAATGATGGTGGCCTGCGGCACCTGGACCGGCTGGACGCCCGAGGCACACAGCGGTGCGTATTTCGATAAGATCAAGCTGAATTTTGAGCCGTCAGATGCCGTATCCAAAAGTAATAATGTTGAACTCAAAGCCAACAAATACTGCCATATCCCGGTTTACGGTGTCTGGCATTTCAATGGTTTTGACAAATAAGTTCGATCGTGGTATATAACCCGGCATTGAACAGGATTCTTTCAAGGTATGGATGCAGAACAAAGAAATCCGGAACATGAACCCCGGCCGCAAGACGGCGAACCGCCATTAGCCGAAGTCGATATCGAGGCGCTGAAGGCCAACCTCAACCGCAGTGTCGCCGAGCGCATCCGCCGCCACCAGATCGCGCTGGATACATTCCATATGTTACGCAAGGCAAAACGAGTATGAGTGGTTTTTAATCGGCGCCGAGCTGGCCGCAGGCAGCCTGGATATCTCGGCCGCGGCGGTAACGGATCGTCACCGTCAGATTCGCTTTTTCAAGCTGTGCCTTGAAGGTCTTGATACGGTTTCCCGGCGAGGATTGGTGTTCGCATTTTTCGTGCGGATTATATTCGATCAGGTTGACATTGGCATTGAGGGGTTTTAGCCAGCCGATCAATTTGGCCGCATCGTTACTGGTATCGTTGATATCTTTGATCAGCACGTATTCAATCGTGATGCGGCGATTCGTTTTTTGCTGATATGTTTTCAGAGCATCGGCTAATTCGGCCAGCGGATATTTCTTGTTAATCGGCATGATCCGGCTGCGTTTTTTGTCGTCGGCCGCGTTCAGTGAGACCGCCAGGCGAACCTGCATATCTTCGGCGGCCAGTTTCAAAATCCCCGGCACGATCCCGCAGGTCGAGATGGTGATATGACGGGCACCGATATCGGCGCCGTTTTGGTCATTCAAGATTCGCACGGATTTGATGGTATAGTCATAATTTTCCAGTGGTTCGCCCATTCCCATATAGACGACATTGCTGATGCGGCCCTGTTCGGCGGCGACCTGCAGGACCTGGTCGGCAATCTCGCCGGCGGTCAAATGACGCGCGAGTTTAAGCTTGCCCGTGGCGCAAAATGCACAATTCATCGCGCAGCCGACCTGGGTCGAAATACACAGGGTGCGTTTATCGCCTTCAGGCATAAATACGGTCTCGACGCATTTCCCATCATTAGTCAAAAACTGGTACTTGATCGTATCGTCTTTGTCGGCGAGAATTTTGCGAATCTGCAGGCGGCTGATGAAAAAGCCGTCATGTTTCAATTGCCCGCGAAATGCCTTGGAAAGCGTCGTCAACGCGTCGATCGATTCGGCATGTTTTTGATGAATGAACGAAAAGATGTTTTTCGCCAGGTATTTTGGCTGGTCGTAGCCGACCATCAGCTTAGCCAGCTCATCGATCGTCATGCTTTTGAGGTCGTTGTCCATCGATTTATTTTTTGCAATCGGCGTACCCCTGAATGTTGATTTTTGTCTTGTTGGTGACGTTCAGCTTTCCGCCCTGAACCATGTTGCCGGTCAGTGATACCGATTTGGTATTGCCATCGATGAAGATGTGACTTTTCGGCGTATGATGGTAATCTTTGAACAGGCAGTTATTCATCATGAGCGCCCCATCGTACATCTGGATAAAGGGGATATTGGGATCCCACTTGTAATCCGGCAGGGTCGCCCCGGCCGAGAAGTGGCAATTATTGACCATGATCGTGCCTTTGCCTTTATTGAGGATAATCGCGCCGGTTCGGGTCTTGCCCCAGAAGCCGCAGTTGGACAGCTTGATCGGCCCGGTATTCTTTTCGCCGATCTCGATGCCGTTCATGAACTGTGAATTAACAAAGGCGATGCCGGCATGGTCCTGGACCTTGTCAATCTTCACCGCCACCGGCCCGATATCCGAGCCGCTCTGGGTGATTACGATATTGGCCTGACCCTTGAGATATTGTTTGCCATCCGGTGTCGGGATCGTTTCGACAAAATGAAAGCCGATCTTTGGCCAGATCACAAAGCAGTTATGCATATATTCCCAGTCGCAGCGGCCGATGATAAACCCTTCCAGATTCTCCAGCGTGTAATCGTTAATCGCCTCCGCAAAACCCGCCGGCTGCGGCGCGGGATGGTAAATCCGCCACCAGTTCACCGAGTGCACATGAATATTTTCAAGCCGGCCGATATCGGTCGTGCGGTCGATATAAATCCCTCGCCGCAACGCGCAGATCTGGATATCCCTTAAGTTGTGTCCCTCATTTCCGTTTGTGCCGCAATCGATACCGTTGTAGGCGTTGACAATCGTCATGTTATAGATATTGAACCGGCTGCCGTAGGCCTGGATCGTCCATGGATACGGCGTGATGGCATCGTGTTTCTGCTCGGGGTAGTAGATCGTCAGGCCTTTGAGGGTGCAGCTTGTGCCGATCTGGATAAACGGCGTCGATGCCTCATCGCCCCGGCCGGCGTATGCCAAAAGCGTTGACCCTTTATCGAGATGCGGAAAGTGCGGCCCCGGCCAAACGCCCTCGAGACTGCTGCCATGCGGCATTTTCAATGTGCTCTTGATCGCGTACTTGCCGGCCGGCACCAAAACGGTCAATCCCTTTTCGCCCGCCTTATCCAGCGCCTTCTGGAACGCCTCGGTACAGTCAGTATTGCCGTCTGCGACCGCTCCGAAATCCATAACATTGAGTTGATGATCTTCAGCCCGACAGCAGTTTGCCATTAGAAAAAGCGTAACGATTGCGAAAAATTTTCTCTTCATTTTATGGTTCTCCTGAAAATTAAGATATTCAACAGTAAATCATTTTTTGTTGAATTATTCAAGTTCGGGTTTGTCGGCACCCAGATTCATGATCCCGTCTTTTTGTTGTGGTTTAGGGGATCTGATCTTCGCCCGCGGATTGGCAAACGTCTGCCAGTCTGCCAACCGGTAGTAATCCTCGCGTTCATGAACGATCAGGCCCATTTCCCGGAGCTTTGCAAACCGGTCTTTGATATGTTCTTCGGTCCAAAGCCCGAAATTGTAGTCGGTCTCTTTGAAATGGACAGGCGTATCGCTGTCTTTTTGAACATTTTTGATGTATTGATAGAGCCGGTCGGCCTGGATATACCGATAGGGTTCGGGATCGCGGATTTCGATCTTCAGTTCGCCGGCCAACGCATGGACCATCTTTCGCTGCAGGCGCCGTTCAATCTGGCCGAAATTGCCGATCCAGGTATTGTATTCGGGGATCGGCTGCCAGGCATCGGTCAGCATCTGTTTTAATTTATCCGGGCTTTCGCCTTTTTCAGCGGCCGTTTTGATCTGATCATAGTCACAGCGGAACTGACAGAACAGCTTGATCTGCTTGACATGCGGGACAATCAAATCCAAAAGGTCCGCCGGTGTGACCGGCAGCGGGATTTTGGTTACGAAATCCGGATCGATCTCGATGTTCTCAATTTTCTTAATCACCCCAATCGCCCGATCCAGATCCTTTTTCGGATCACCCGAGCCCATGTTATATTCTCCCAATCCCCACCAATACGGCTGCCATGTATCGCCGGACCGCAAATCCTGAATGAGCATAAGTGCCTCGCAGACTTTCGGACCGTTGACCGGTCCCCAGATTGCTTCGGTGATCTCTTGGAGCAATTCATCGGGGTCGCGGTCGGGATTGAACAGCAATTGCCCGGCCGCATAGAGCGAATAGATATTGACCAGGTGATTCGATTCCATTTCAGACCAGTAGGTGACCGGATAGATCTGCATCACGCCGTTTTTGAGCTGCTGATAGAAATTTTTCAGCAGCCGCGCGGTCACATACATACTGGCCAGTTGATCGCTTTCGCACTCGGTGATCCACCAGCCCCAGATGCCCAGATTCAGGCCCAGTTCCTTGGCGGTTTCGTGGATTTTCTCGCGGTCGCCCGGCTGATAGAAGACCGGCATATTGTTGGCCAACAGGCGATAATCCTCAAACCCGTTTTCGGCCAGCCATTTGAGGTAATCCGGCCCTTTGCCCCAAGTGGTCACGCCCATTTGGATATTCGGATTTCGTTCTTTGAATTTCTTTTCCAATAGATTCAGATAGAATTTCAGGTCCTCGCCGACCTCCAGGTGCCCTGGATCGTAACAGTGCGGGATCAACAGGTCCACATACGGCGCGAGATTGGCATAGATCGTGTAATACTTTTCAAATGTGGCCCTGACCCTGGGATCGTCGATCACGCTTTTGCCGGGGGCCGGATGGTAATGGGCCGTGGGGTCGCTCCAGCCATAACCGGTAAAACAGGCGGCCCATGCGAAAAGGCTGACTTTCTGGCCGTTGTTTTTGATGTGTTTAGCCATGGTGATTTGCCAGTCCTGTTCGGCTTCGATGGTGCCGAACGAGGCATAATCGTTACAGGTTTCGGTGAGCTGACAGCCGTTGAAGCCGAACCAGTCGAACATATCCGCATACCGTTCGAGCTGGTTGTCGCCGTAACGATAGATATCCATCCGCAAGTCGGCCGCCGGATTGGCATAGATGCCGCGTACCAGCTGCGGTGACCAGTAACTGATGGTATATTCGCGTTGCGGTATCCAGGGGCTTTCAATAATCTTCAACTCGTCGAATACAAGTGAATTCGGCTCTTGGCGGCTTTTAATAACCATGCGATGAACGGCCTGCTTGAGGCCCATATCGCAATCGCCGGCCGCCATAACGATTGAGTAGCCATTCTTTTTTCCGGTTACCACCGCAAATGCTTCCGGCGAACCTGCCGGAATATTGACATCCAGCGGCAGATCCTTCGATCCGCTACATAATACAATCGCAGGCGAGCCGTTGGGGACTTTCGAAATATTTCCAACCACTTTCGGCGGCTGCTTTAAGACCTTGGTTAAATAGTCCGTCAGGTCTGCGGTAAGGTTTTTTTCAAGATCCGTTTTTGGGTTACTGACCACATAAGCGGCTTGGCCCCGCTGAAATTCAACAGCGGCGTTTGCAGTTGCGGCTATCAGGCATAAAATCAATAGAAGAATTAATTGTTTCATCATCTGCTTTCCTATTCGA